>DGWH01000050.1:0-6142 GCA_002395225.1 Christensenella sp. UBA4263 | reverse complement strand
CCTGGCCGGCGCCGCCGGTGGCCTCATTCATCTCGTTATCGTTAAGAGCCTGTACGTTTTTGAGTTCCTCGTTCATGGTGAACCTCCTGTATTCTTTTCTGTTGTTATTCAGCGTTTATGTGGATTGTTTGTTGTCTTACACCTGTTTATACGAACCGGAAAAGGTGCTGGCAGGAAAATCTGAAAATTTCTGTCTGAGGCGTCTCCGTTTTTCGGTGCTCAGCCCGGAAAAGCGGCGCTGCCCGTTTAGCGATTGACGTAGATGGAGAGACGATGACCGACGGCGATGTTATCCGGATCGGTAATGTTGTTCCACAGGCAGAGCTGGGAAATGGGAACACCGAAAAGGCTGGCAATCTTGGTCAGGGTGTCGCCGCGTTTAATGGTGTACTGGATCCATTTGGCCTGTCCGGCACCGCCTGCGGCCCCGTCAATGGCAGTATCATCAATTTTCTGTACGTTTTTGAGTTCCTCGTTCATGGGATTCCTCCTGTCGTCTGTATCGTTGTCCTCCGGCTGAATGCGGATCGTTTGCTGCCTATACCTGTTTATACGAACGGAAATGCCGGGTGGTCAGTTTCCGGATACGGCAATGTGACCGTCTGCACCGAACGGAATCTCTGCCTCAAACTGATAGAACGGATCTCCGCGGTCATAGGTTGTTTCCACCAGAACGCGGCGGTCCGGGGTGATGGAAACCTGACTGACCTCGCCGTTTACGGTGACATTTACCGGCCGGGAAAAGTCGACCATGTCCTCACTGAGCAGCAGACTGAACGGGCCGTTCAGGTCCTGACATTCAATCCGGATGGCGTTCCCGGCACGGTCAAGGGCAGCGGTCAGAAGGCCGGCATCGGTTGAATAGGGGGCGCGCAGATAGTAGAAACTCTCCGTACGGCGCGTACTGGCCCGTGTGCCAAGATCCCAGATGACGCGGGATGGGAGCGGGTCACGGACAAAGTCGTCCATATAGTCAGGCGGGAAACTGTCCACCTCAATGGTGGAGCGGTCGCCGCTCAGGCGCCACTGTGCAGGGTCGCGCATGACGGGAACGGGTTCTCTGTCCCAGTCCTCAAAGTTATGTTCGCGGTCAACGTGGATCAGGGTACGGTGCAGGTACCCGCCATATTCTGCCTGGAGCGCATCCAGTTTCATCCCGTAATCGGCCGTAACGGTGTTTCGATCATAGTCCTCATCGAATTCCCCCACCTGAAGCTGGATGGGAAGGTTGTACAGGTTCAGCAGACTGATGCCGTTCGGATGGCCGGCGCTCATGTTCACGGCGGCAAAGCGGTCGGCCATGCGGGGCGCAATGGCATATACACCGTCCCCGCCGGCGGAAAAGCCCAGCAGGTAGACCCGATTGGGATCGACTTCCATGGTGAGGATCATGTTGCGGATAAGACGGTCATAGAGCGGATAGGATTCCGGATTGAAATGCGTATCCCAGGTATCACGGACACCCCGGACAGCGACGTAGACGCCGCAGTCAAGCGAATCACGGTAATAGGATTTCATTATATCCCACTGGGCATTGTTGGAATCCGGCGTATCCGAGCTGCCGCCGCCGTGCATGGCGATGTACAGGGGATAACCGCTCTGCGGCTTTTCCCCGATGACGGAGACCGAATAGTGCATGATGACTTCTCCGAGGGACAGCGCCTGCGCCTTGATTTCCTGCTGCGTGAGCGGGTCTGAGAGAACGCTCTCGCAGTATTCCTCCCATACCCTCGCTCGTTCCTGCGGGAGGGAAGCGGTTTCAAGCGGAACTTCTGCCTCAAGGCGCAAAACGGGCAGGCTGGCCTCGGCATTTGCAGTCAAGAGCAGGCAACCGAGCAGTGAAACAAGCAGCAGGGGCAGGATTCTTTTCAGAAGGGGAAGATGTCTGGTCATGAAAGGCTCCTTTCGTTTCTTTTGTTACCGCGGCTTTTCCGGCGGTCAACCCTGAGAAAGCGACGCCTTCGCGTCGCTTTCTCGTTTGCAGCATGGCTGCCGATGTTATTATGATCCGGGGTGCGTCAGTTCCCGCATTCAATGGAAATCTCATTGAATTTTGTCAGAAGTTCCTCGACGCGAAGGTTCTGACGTGACTCTCCTACCAGATCCATTTCACAGTGTCCCTGGTGCATCATGATGAGACGGTCACCGTACTCGACGGCATAACGCAGGTTATGCGTGACCATGATGGTCGTCAGCTTCTTTTCCCGGACGATGCGTCCGGTGAGCTGCATGATGATTTCGGCGGTTTTGGGATCCAGGGCGGCGGTGTGTTCATCCAGAATCAGGAACTCGATGGGGGTCATGGTGGTCATGACCATGGCCAGTGCCTGGCGCTGTCCGCCGGAAAGGTTTCCGACCTTGATGCCCATTTTATCCTCGAGCCCCAGACCGAGCTCTGCCAGCATGGCACGATACTGGTCACTCTTTTTCCGGTTGACACAGGGGTGAAGGTCGAAGGGCTTTCCCTTATTGTCGGCCATGGACATATTCTCTAGAATCGTCATGGACGGGCAGGTTCCCTTGGCGGGGTCCTGATAAACCCGGCCGATGATCCGGTGGCGTTTGTATTCCGGCAGACGGGTGACATTTTTTCCGCCGATCTTAACGAAACCGCCGTCGACCGGAATGGAGCCACAGATGATATTGAGGAGAGAAGTTTTCCCGGACCCGTTGGATCCGACGACACACACAAACTGATGGTCAGGAACGGTGAGGGAAAAATCATCGAACAGGCAGGTCTCATTGACTGTTCCGCCCTGATAAATCTTGACAATGCTGCTGAGTTCAAGCATGTGTTTTCACCTTCCTGTTCTTTCCGCCGATAACGATAATGATAAGGAGCAGCGCGGCCGTAATGAGCTTGAGATCAAAGGGAGAAAGACCCAGAGAGAGGGCGAGGGCCACACAGGCTTTATAGAGCACGGAGCCGATGATGACCGCTGTCGTGGCGCGCAGGCGGCGCAGACCGCGTAGGAGCTGCATGCCCAGGATAACGGAGGCAACGGCCAGAACCAGGGTGCCTGTTCCCATGGAGATGTCAAAATACCGCTGGTACTGGCACATGATGCTCCCGGAAAGGGCAACCAGCGCATTGGCAATGGACAGTCCGAGAATTTTGACTTTTCCGCTGTCCTCGGCCAGCGAGGCGACCAGTGTCGGGTTGTCGCCGGTGGCCTTGAGCAGAAAACCGGAACGGGTGGACAGGTACAGATCCATGACAATCTTGCAAAGGACTGCCAGAAGGAACAGGAGAATGACGGGGAAATAGGCCTGAATCTGCGGCGAGAGGCCGGAAACAAAGCTGTTTTTGAACATGGTGTCAAAAGTGAAAAGAGGAACATTGGCCCTGCCGGCGATGTGCAGGTTAATGGAATACAGACCTGTCATGACGATGATGCCAGAGAGCAGGTCGCGCACATGAAGCCGGACGTGAATGAGGCCGGTAATGGCGCCGGCCGCCGCGCCGCACAGCAGGGAGGCCGGAAGGGCCAGCCACGGGTGAAAACCGTTGGAAATCATGACCGCTGTGACAGCGGCGCCAAGGGGAAAGGTGGCATCCACGGACATGTCCGGGAAATCCAGAATACGAAAGGTGATGTAGACACCGAGAGCCAGAATGGCGTAGATGAAACCCTGTTCAAGCACACCGATTACCTGAGCCATGGAACTGTTCCTCCCAGAAAAATGATCTGAACGCGTAAAACAGGGGCATGCAGCCCCTGTTGAAAAGCCAATGGAGATGTGGCCATTACTCGACTGCGCTGGCCCGTGCGGCAAGCTCATCGCTCAGCTTGATGCCGAAGCTTTCAAGAACCGCGTTGTTGACGTACAGGCTGGGCTCGGTAATGATCTCGTAGGGGATGGCCTCCGCCGTGGCTTCGCCCTTGAGAACCTTTGCGGCCATGATGCCGCACTGCTTGCCAAGCTGGACATAGTCAAGGCCTTCCGCGGCGATGCAGCCGTTCTTGACCTGCTCAACCTCGGAACCGAAAACCGGCTTGCCGGCGGCAGTGGCCTTGTCAAGGACGAGAGCGAGGCCCTGGACCACGGTGTTGTCGGTGAGGTTGGAGAGGCAGTCTACCTTGGGCAGAAGCGCATCCAGTGCCAAGGGGATGTCGGCAGAGGTGGAGATGCCCATCTCAACGATGGTGAATCCATAGTCGCCGGCGAGGGACTTGTATGTTTCAATGGTGGAAACGGAATTGGTTTCAGAGGTGGTGTAAAGAATGCCGATGTTCCTGGCATCCGGCATCATGGCGCGGATGGTGGCCAGCTGCGCGGCTACCGGCAGGGCATCCGAGACACCGGTGACGTTTCCGGCATTTTTGCCGTCAGCGCTGACAAAGCCGCTGGCAATGGGATCCGAAACGGCGTTGAAGATGACGGGGATCTTGCCGTCTGCCGCATTGAAGCAGGCCTGCGCCATGGGCGTGGCAATGCCGACCATGAGATCCACGGGCTTTGCGGCAAACTGTGCGGCGATCTGCTGGGTAATCCCCATATCCGCCTGTGCGTTTTCATACAGGACGGTCAGGTTCTGACCCTCGACGATTCCCTCAGAGGCGAGCCCCTCGATGAAGCCGATGCGGCAGTTATCAAGGGAACCATGTTCGGCGAACTGGCCGATGCCGACGGTAAAGGATTCTGCCGATGCGAAAACGGCGAGGAGAACGAGAGCGAGCGTGAGCAATACAGTGATCGTGCGTTTCATGGGTATACCTCCTGTAAATAAATAAAAATGGGGGAAGTATACGGGTAAGCGTCCTGGGGTGGGGAAAAGAAAAACGCCCCATGTTCCCAAAAGAACATGAGGCGGAAAAATCTTTCCGTGGTGCCACTCATATTGGCCGAAGCCCGCTTATCCCGTACTGACATACGGTGCAGCTGGATAACGGGTCTGCGTCCCGTCTCTGTCTAATAAGGCGTTGCCTGTTGACAGAGCCCTCAGGAAGCCCATTCAACTGATCTCCTGTACCGCATTTCCAGCACCGGCGGCTCTCTAAAACAGGATCAATCCGTCTACTCCTCTTCCCTCAGCGGTTTGATGGGCATACTTTAACACGGCACCTAATTGTTTGTCAAGTGGGAATTTTTGCAAAAATTACAAAACGGGAAGATTTCTTTTTGTCGATCTGCTGAAGAGCGCCGACCGCCCAAAGGCCTGGCATGTTACAGGACCATCAGCAGGGTGCCGGCGCCAATCAGTAAGCAGCCAATGGCCGATTTCAGGGTTACTTCCTCATGCAGGAAAACAAAGGCCAGGACAAGGGTAAACACCACGGACATTTTATCAATCGGAACAACTTTTGAGACACTGCCGGACTGCAGCGCCTTATAATAGCAAAGCCATGAGGCGCCTGTTGCCAGTCCGGAGAGAATCAGGAAAATCCAGCTTCTTTGACTGATTGATTTGATTCCGTCCTGCTGGTGGGTAAGGAAGACCATTCCCCAGGCCATGACCAGAACGACGGTTGTCCGAATGGCGGTAGCCAGATTGGACCCGACGCTCTCAATCCCGATTTTTGCCAGGATGGAGGTCAGCGCGGCAAAAACGGCTGAACCCAGTGCTAACCAGAACCACATTATTTTTCACCTCTAACCTGTTTTTGAAAAATGATTTTATGCTTGACCGTCATCTGCCTGTTCGTTTAAAATGATCAGGCGGTTAGTTGTCATTAACTGAAACATGCTAAAAAGGAGTTTACGTTATGCCCAGATATGATATAGCCATTATTGGCACCGGCCCCGGCGGCGTTTCTGCCGCCATCACCTCCAAGATTCGCAATAAATCCGTCCTGCTGATCGGCAGCGCGGATCTCAGTTCCAAAATGACAAAGGCACATGCCATTTTCAATTATCCCGGATTCCCCGGTATTTCCGGTCAGGACCTGGGAAAAGCGCTGAAGGCGCATCTTGACAGCATGGAGATTGCCATTACAGAGGACCGCATTGCCAGCATCTATGCGATGGGCGATTATTTTGCCCTGCAGGGCGGCAAGGAAATCTATGAGTCCACCACCGTGATTATCGGAAGCGGTGTCGTGGCCGGCAAGCCGCTGCCGGGTGAGGAGCAGCTGCTGGGACGCGGAGTCAGCTACTGTGCGACCTGCGATGCGCCCCTGTACAAAAACAAGGTGACCGC
>DGWH01000170.1:12043-13160 GCA_002395225.1 Christensenella sp. UBA4263 | reverse complement strand
GACGAAGCAGTTGAACCGACCTGCACAGAACCCGGACTGACAGAGGGAAAGCACTGCAGCGTCTGTGGTGCGGTTCTGGTAGCGCAGGAAGAGATTCCTGCCAAGGGACACGTGGAGGTTATCGACGCGGCAGTAGAACCGACCTGCACCGAACCTGGCCTGACAGAAGGAAAGCATTGCAGCGTCTGCGGCACCGTGCTTGTAGCTCAGCAGGAGATCCCAGCCAAGGGACACGTGGAGGTTATAGACGAAGCAGTAGAACCGACCTGCACTAAGACTGGCCTGACAGATGGAATGCATTGCAGTGTCTGTGGTGAGGTTCTGATACCGCAGGAAGAGATTCCGGCTAAGGGGCATGCGGAGGTAATCGACGAGGCGGTTGAACCGACTTGCACAGAGCCCGGCCTGACAGAAGGAAAGCACTGCAGCGTTTGCGGTGCTGTACTGATAGCACAGGAAGAGATCCCGGCCAAGGGGCATGTGGAGGTTATCGACGAGGCAGTAGAACCAACCTGCACGGAACCTGGTCGGACGGAAGGAAAGCACTGCAGCGTTTGTGGCACTGTGCTGGTGGCTCAGGAAGAAATCCCTGCCAAGGGGCATGTGGAGGTAATCGACGAGGCGGTTGAACCGACCTGCACGGAGCCCGGTCTGACGGAAGGAAAGCACTGCAGCGTCTGTGGCACCGTGTTTGTGGCTCAGCAGGAGGTCCCGGCTAAGGGGCATGTGGAGGTTATCGACGAAGCAGTAGAACCGACCTGCACAGAACCCGGCCTGACAGAAGGAAAGCACTGCAGCGTCTGTGGTACCGTGCTGGTGGCTCAGAAAGAAATCCCGGCCAAAGGACATGTAGAGGTTATTGACGAGGCAGTTGAACCGACCTGCACAAAACCCGGCCTGACAGAAGGAAAGCATTGCAGCGTCTGCGGTGCCGTGCTGGTGGCTCAGGAAGAAATTCCTGCCAAGGGGCATGTGGAGGTTATCGACAAAGCAGTTGAACCTACCTGCACAGAACCCGGCCGGACAGAAGGAAAGCATTGCAGCGTTTGCGGTGCCGTGCTGGTGGCTCAGGAAGAAATCCCTGCCAAGGGGCATGTGGAGGTTATCGACGAAGCAG
>DGWH01000170.1:0-11971 GCA_002395225.1 Christensenella sp. UBA4263 | reverse complement strand
TTGAACCGACCTGTACGGAACCCGGCCTTACGGAAGGAAAGCACTGCAACGTCTGCGGCACCGTGTTTGTAGCTCAGCAGGAGGTCCCGGCTAAGGGGCACGTGGAGGTTATTGACGAGGCGGTAGAACCGACCTGCACAGAACCCGGTCGAACGGAAGGAAAGCATTGCAGCATCTGCGGTGCTGTGCTGGTGCCGCAGGAAGAAATCCCGGCCAAGGGGCATGTGGAGGTTATTGACGAGGCAGTTGAACCGACCTGCACAAAGCCCGGTCTGTCGGAAGGAAAGCATTGCAGCATTTGTGGTGCGGTGCTGGTGGCACAGCAGGAGGTTCCGGCTAAAGGACATGTAAACGTTGTAGATAATGCTGTGGCGCCTACCTGTACGGAGTCTGGTCTGACAGAAGGAAGCCACTGCAGCGTTTGCGGAAGTGTATTGGCAGAACAGTGGAAAATCCCTGCCAAAGGTCACCAGGTGGTCGTGGATGAAGCCATTGAACCGACCTGCACGGAGCCTGGACTGACAGCAGGAAAACACTGCAGCGTCTGCGGTGAGGTAATGGTGCCACAGCAGGAAATCCCTGCTAAAGGACATACGGAAGTCACAGATGAGGTGATGGAACCGACCTGCACGGAACCGGGATTGACCGCAGGAATGCATTGCAGCGTTTGTGGAAAGGTCTTACAGGACAGGGAAATACTCCCGGCCAAAGGACATGTAAAGGTCACAGATGAGGCGGCAGAACCGACATGTACGGAAAAGGGACTGACAGAAGGGAAACACTGCAGCGTCTGTGGAGCCGTTTTTCAGGCACAGCAGGAGATTCCTGCCAAAGGACACACCCTCGTGATTGAACCTGCTGTGGCGGCGACCTGCACGGAATCCGGGTTAACAGAGGGCTGCCATTGCGGTGTATGCGGAACCGTCTTTTCAAAGCCTGAGGTGATTCCCGCCAAAGGTCACGCGGTTGTGGTAGATCCGGAAATCGAGCCGACGTTTACAAAGGAAGGATTGACAGAGGGCAGACACTGCAGTGTCTGCGGACAGCTGATTCTGGCAAGAAAACGGATCCCTGCGCTGAACGCAGAGCCGGAGGGGCAGTCTGCCGAACCGGAGGATATCGGTGCGGGAAATGACACCGGGAGCGATGCAAATGAGGAAATAAACGTTCAGGACAGATGGACGGAACTGAAGCGTGCCGAGAGGAAAAACTGGCCGGTGGGACGTGCCCTGGCGCTTGGCGCAACGATGCCCGAATACAATGTGCTCAGGGAGCAGGCGGGTCAGGGCGACAACCTGGAACTGCCAAGAATGGAGAACCTTAATCAGACTGCGGAGAATCAGAACGATTATCTGTGGCTGGGGCGGCTCAATAACGGTTCCTGGAAGCAGGCAATGGCGGCCTGTGATGAGCTTGAACGAATCCGGACGCAGCTGAATCTGGCAAGACAGATCATCAGCTTCAAAATGGCAGGCACGGGGAATGCCCAGGAGCGTCTGCTTGAAAAATACTCGGAGCAGCAGATTATCGATGAGTGCGCCAAATACAAAAAGGCGATGGAAACGTTCTGGGAAACGCACGGAAAGGCACTCGATTTCCTGTATCCCTCGGGGTATTTTGAACCGGCCGTTGCGGAAGCGTTCTTTGGAAAAGCGGAATACCAGCGGATCCGGTCCGTCTGCCAGATGGATAAACTGCATCTGTCTCGGGCAAAAACGGCTGAAAAATCGGTGGCGGTCAGAGCAACACTGGACAAAGAAGCATCCAACAAACGAACAGTCGTCCTGGATGACTGGGGACATCTGAAAAAGTATATTGAAGAACAGTTTGATTCCCAGCCGTTTCTGGGCAATATCGAACTGAGTGAGGAAGAATACAAACTGCTCCTGGACTATTTCGTCAAGAAATACTGGACCGGCAGAAATGCCATGAGGAGCGAAACTCTCCGGGACAAGGCAATGTGTGTGGCACTGGTTCAGATCGCGGTCCGGTCAAAACTGTCATCGTACTGGGACGAGGTAAAGAAGATTCTGGGACCGAAGACGAAATCCCAGGAGATGATGCGTCTGCTCGGGAAGATGTTCACCGGGACAATGACGCAGTACCATAAAGCCACCTATGTAACAAACGACTATGTGCAGTCGATCAAAATGCACACCTTCGTGACGAATGCGGGACTTCCGGCTTTCTTCGACTTCCTTTTCAGCTATTATGATAAGGACATCGGACGCAATATGGAATTTGCCAATGCAGAGGAACTGCGTCAGACCATTATTGATGAGGATGAACACGGAAAACATGTGCTGCTGCGGCAGACCGTCAATGCACTTCATATGGCCGGCACTGTCGGGACGGCGCGCCTCAGAAAGTATCTGAACTGGGTTGATATGGCGTTCTGGAACCCCGGGTGGGAGCCGGATGAGGAGGACCGGTTTGCCCGCGGCTTTGTGGAGTGGTGCAGAACCAATGTGTACATGAACGGGGAAATGGACAGGAACAGCA
Source organism: Christensenella sp. UBA4263 (assembly GCA_002395225.1). GTDB lineage: Bacteria > Bacillota > Clostridia > Christensenellales > Aristaeellaceae > Ventricola. The sequence continues at coordinate 9,469 of DGWH01000170.1, read as the reverse complement.
CCGTGACCAAAAGAGGAAAGCGGATCCATTCCGAGCCCACCCTGGAAATTGATGGGACAAGCGGCAAACTGTCCGTGATTCTGCCCTCTGAAAAGCTGCCGCTCAATTGTGAGGACAGTGCCACCTGGGAGGTCATCAGCGGAGAGCGGAAGACCCTGGTGGAGTGTGAAATCCTGGAAACCAAACTGTTCTGCCGGACAGAGGAGAAAAAGATACGGATTCCGGAAAGTGCCCTGCTGGGTGAGCTCCGGTTCACGTTTATGAACGGATACCGGGCCCTGCGCACCTATACCATTCCTGCTGACTGCGTCCGGATTTTCTCCGCTGGCGGACGGCTGGTGAAAGGAAAGAACCTGAGCGAAGGAAAGACCTATTTCCTGATGCCGGAGGATAAGGATGTGGTCACCGAGGAGCCGGGAATCACCGAGACACTGTTCCGGTGCCGGCTGAAAATTGTGGACCTGAAGGATGGACAGATGGTCACATTCCCGGATGGCACCGCCGCAATTGTCGGAGGCAATACGTCAGAGGGCCTGTGCGGACCGAAACCGGTCCGGGATGCCTGGATACAAGGTGCCGAAAATGAAATCATTCCGCTGTACAACAGGATGCCGAGACTGATTTTGAAACTGACAGAGGAGGAGTTTCAGAATACACGCATCCGGATCAATGAGAACATTTTGCGGCTGACTCAGATGGAACACCGCGTGTTTGATCTGAATGGCCGGACGGACGAATCGGGATACTTGCTGACATTCCCCGAAAGCGGCGAGGCATTCGCGGATTATTCGGTGAGCATCAGCATTCCGGGCACTGCCCGCGAAAAGCAGTTCCATTTTGTCTGCTGGAACAGCTTTAAGGCAGAGTTCATGAGCGACGGAAATCAGCTGCCGTACTGGGATGCCCTGAAAGGGAGCGTCATCCTGCCGGATGATGTGGCACTTGAAAGCGACGTGTACGAGAAAGATCCTGCCGCCAATGAATTCGGCTTTGATCTGACCGAGGAAAATGCGAAGCTGAAACTGGAGATAGCGAATACCTCTTATCAGCTGATCGTCGAGACGCCGATGCTGCTCTGGAGGAGCGAGGGACGCGCATGGAGCGCCAGACCGCTTGAACAGATCTGGTATACCGATTTCCCGGACCGGATTGAGCTGATGACGCCGGAATCCGAGGTCACGTTCTATGTGGATGAGGACGGGATTCAGGAAGAGCGTGCGTTCACGTTCCGCAAAGGGAAAGGAGAGTCCTGCATTGTCTGCGACCTGCTGCCCATCCGGCAGTGGCTGACGCGCAAGGAACTGGTTCACCGGATCTATATGCGCATCCGGGACAGAGATGTTCTGTTTACCTCCGTTTTCTGCCGGAGCGTGTTCCTTTCCGGTCTGCTTGAGATGGATTACGAAAAGGGTGTCCTCATCGGAACGTTTGACATCGTCGGAAAAGGGCATTACATGGCCTCGATTCTGAAGGACGGACAGACGATTCTGAGCGAGATCCCGCTCGAAAATGGCAGGTTTGAAACCAATATTACCCTGGCGAACGGACTGCTGACGGCGGTGGTGTACGAAGGATTTGAAGATGAATTCGGCTTTGAGGAAGTCTTTGATGAAATTGGCCGGAAAGAAACGCGGGTCATCAACCCGGAGGATCTGACGGGCACGACATTCGGCCTGATTCAGGTAGACACCCTTGATCTCAGGGAATGCAACCTGGATCTGCAGAAGAACTACTATCACGTGAAGGTGGAGGAAAAAGAGACGGAAAGAGGCGCGTACACCGGAACTCTGCTGAAAGGAGATCCCCAAAACCCGATCCTGACCGTCCCTGTCCATATCCGTTTCACAGGCAAGCATCCAGGCCATTGCAGCCTGAGTTTCCTTGAGGATGATGAGTATGTGCCGTTCCTGTACGACCACAAGTACAAGCGCATTGTGGAGAAGGAATCGCGGTATATGCAGTACATGCAGAGATACAGACGCTTTTCCCTGATGGACGGGGAGGACACGTTTACGATCTCGTTTGATCAATAGCAATCCTCGCAGTCAGTTTCGGCGGGTGAATCCATTCAAATGGCGGAACAAAGATAGACTTGAGCCATCCTTAACCGGCGGAATGCGAAAACGGGTTCCCATATTCCACTGACCAATCCACAGGAAAAGCAACAAAGGGATTCGATCTGCTTTAAAATCCATTTGAATTGTTCACCCGCCTAACTTTGCTGTACTGCATGAGCCTCTTTTGCAGCTGCGGCTTTCAATAAACGGATTGGAGAAAAAACAAGTTGACTTTATCACACCCGTGATCAGGGACAACGACAAATGCCCCTCAATGTCATGGTGACATTGAGGGGCGTGAACTGGGCATATAACGTTCGTGGGGATTGCCGAGAAACAGAGAGCCCGGGAATCTCTTTATGATATGTGGGCCCTTGCAGCAGGCATCAATGTGGGTCTTTTGTCATCGCAGTTTAATGGGTGATCCAGCCTGACATACTGCCGCCATGCGGCAGGCCTGCTTATTCGTCAGCTTCTGTTTTGGAAAGCGGCCCACTGCTGTTTGGCAAACGGGACAATGCGTCTTTACCGGGATTCCTGGTGATAGGGAATGGAATTCCCTGATTGATCACCGCCTGTTTGAGGAACAAAGTGACTGCCGTAGACAGATCGATTCCAAGATCTGAAAAGAGTTCCATTGCCTGCTTTTTAAGTTCCGGATCTAAAGTGATGTTTGCACTTACTTTATTTGCCATATGATTCACCTTTCTGGTTTCAATGCTGGTCTTTTGCTGATGCAGCTTTGTTCTTGACAGGATTTGTCAGGCTGTCCCGAGTGTTGAATTCGCTCTTTCAGGCCGTTACTTTGGTCATTTTCCTGAGTGGCATCGAACGATGCATGATTTTGACGAACTGTCGCTGTGCAACAAAGCCGCTCTTATGAGCGCATTATACCGTAGACAGATTCGTCAGACAATGGCATTTTTGAATTCCTGAGCGGATTGTGTGGAAGACCACATGAACGGATAATCCTGGTATGGCGGATTGATTGCGATTATGGAAGCCAATTGATTGATGCTTTGGGATGGAATGGCACGAGACAGGGAAGGACGAAACCATAATTGAAGACAACATTTGGAGGATGTGACATGATTGAGGAAAAGATTCGGCAGCTATATCAAATTATAGATGACCTTGAGGCAGCTTATCCGGAGAAGCATTTCACGTTGGATGGCATCCTGATAGGAAATCTGGGAGAGGTATATGCTGCTGAGAAATACGGATTGAAGCTGCTGCCGGAAACGACAAAAACACATGATGCAATCACGGCAGATGGAAAGTACGTGCAGATAAAAGTTACCCAGGGAAAGAAAATAGGCCTGCGATCCTGTCCGGATTATCTGCTTGTCCTTCAGGTACAGCCGGATGGTTCTTTTGTCGAAATCTATTACGGACAGGGAGAAAAGCCCTGGGAGATGGCGGGCAAGATGCAAAAGAATGGACAACGGATGATATCCCTTTCCCGTCTGAACACATTGTAATCTCACCATGTATCATGGTGCAGACTTGTCAGAATATGAGCGATAGAGAAGGCGACGCCGAAGGTTCTCACAGCGACACAATACGGAAACATCTGATCATAAGCGGAATCGGGATCACCACTTTATTGGTGCGTAAAAGTGAATATTGGATCCCACAATCATTCGCATGAGTCTTTTGAACCTCGGAACTTGTCAATTCCAGGAAGAGGGTGATTTCATAATGAATAACGATCCTGTCTTTGTTCGTATCAATACACTGCTTGTTGACCAGGGGAAAATGCAAAAAGACCTCATCTCTTATCTTGGAATGGCCCGAGGTACCTATTCTCAGTGGAAAAGTGCCCGTTGTTTATCATATCGCACCCATTTGGCAGAAATTGCAAAATACTTCGATGTTCCTGTCAGCTTTCTGATTGAAGGGGTTAATGAAAACGCTCCGGTGGATGGTACGAAAAAACAATTGTTCACGTACGATTTGTCAGAAGAAGAACGGACATATGTGGAATGTATCAAGAAGATGTCAGAGACAGATTTTAAAATAGTCAAGCTGCTGCCTGAATTGAGTTCAGATGAGAAAGAGATCATAATGCAAATATGCGAGGCGTTTTATGACAGGCATAAGAAAATGACAAGGAGATGAGCGTTAAATCAGCTCCGGATTTAAAGTATATATCGCCATGGTGTCCCACAGAGGAGTTTGAAATTGAACCGGTTTCAGCGGAACACTGGACCTGAAACCAGCCGGACCTGCACGATGAAAAACAATGACATCGAAAGGGTTTACAGAATCGGTAACCAAACTGGAAATAGGAAATGAACAGACTGATTTTGCTGAACAAACATCATGCGTGAAGGAATTCCCTCAGCGGCATGGCTGGATGAATAGTGATGTCATTCCGGCGAGATCTTTAAGAGGGGCTGGATTCTTACAGGCAAAACGGAGGAGAATATGTATAGGAATGTTGGCGGGACCATGAAGGGATGCGCGACAATACTCTTTGTGATCGACATTATCGGGAGTGTGATTGGCGGAACGGTCATCGCAAGGTTATTTTTTCGCGGGACTTACTTTTTGCTGGCCTCTGTTTTGTTTGCGGGACTCGGAATACTTGCGTCATGGCTCAGTCTAATGTTTCTATATGGATTTGGTGAGCTGATTGAAAGCAATTGTCAAATCCGAGACAATCTGAAAGATGTAAAAAGAACCTTAAAACAGATTGCAGAAAATCAGGAACTCCTTGTCAATTCTGGTATTCCGCCGATGAATGAAGGATATCCGGCGGGATATTACGGTGAAACATTCAATGCAATGCCGCTGTCTGGTTCAGAGGAAGATCATACAAGTACACGCAGGCTGCGCCGACATGAATGAATCAGGCAAAGCTCAGGGATTGTGCGGGACAGAATCAAAGAAGAGACAGTGGCAGTGAATCGGATAAATTCGGCGATGTGATTGGATCCGTTCCTTGACGGATAGAGCAGAAACACTATCCGTCGGAAGCAAAGGAAAAGTGCTCAGGCTGAATCCTCTGTTCTGAGGACAGGTGAAGGATTAGGCGGGTTAGAACAATACACTTAATGCCAAAGAAAGCGGGCGATGCCCGGAGAATCAGAGGAAATGAGGTGGATCAATGGCTTTTTCTCCGATAGCGGGTGCGGAACAGATTGAAGCAAAGTATTTGCGCTACCTGATGACCCTTTTCAGTATCAACGATCCGGTTTATCAGGAACAGTTTGAGGAGCAGATCCGAAACCGGAAGACGTTCAGCAACGGACCGTACCTTGAGGCACATGACAATTATCTGCCCGGGAAAACCATCCGGCAGCTGGTACAGGAAAAGGTGCTGCCTGAATTTTTCCTGAAATTCGGCTTTTATCTGGACCGTCCGCTGTACAAACATCAGGAAATGGCTATCCTGAAGGCGTTGGCCGGGGATAACCTGGTCGTATCAACCGGTACAGGCTCAGGCAAGACGGAGAGTTTTCTGATCCCCATCTTTGCCGAACTGGCGGAAGAGGCGGAACAGGGCCCATTGAAGCCCGGCGTCCGGGCACTGCTGATTTACCCCATGAACGCCCTGGCAAATGACCAGATTGAGCGCCTGCGGGATCTGCTGGTCAATACACCGGAGATTACGTTCGGCAGCTATACCGGACAGACCAAACAGACCATGTCGGATGCGCTGGCAGAATACAGAAGGCTCAATGGGAAGGAACCGCTCAAAAACGAGCTCATCAGCCGTGATCAGATGAAAGAGACGCCGCCGCATGTTCTGGTGACCAACTATGCCATGCTGGAATACCTCATGGTCCGGCCCGGGGACAATGTCTTTTTCAACAACTGGAGCTGGAAGACCGTTGTCATGGATGAGGCACATATCTATCGCGGGTCAACGGGAATCGAGGTATCCATGCTCATTCGCCGCCTGAACGCGGTCCTTGAGGGATGCCATCTGCAGTATTTCCTCACGTCGGCAACGCTGGGAGATGAGAGCGAAAACAGGGAGGTGGCTGAGTTTGCCACGAATCTCTGCGACAGCCCGTTCACGGAGAAAAACATTATCCGTGCTGTTCGGGCTAAAGTGCCCATGCCGGTGAATATGCTCAATGTGCCCATGGACCTCTATACCGAGGTGGAGAAACAGATCGAGCATGAACAGACCGCGGACGATATTGGTCAGCAGCTGCTTGAGCGGTTCCCGGAGTGGAACCTGGACAGGCAGAAGCCGCTGTTTGACATGGTCCATCGGGACAGACTGTTCTGGCAGCTGCGCACCGTCCTGAAGGAATCCAGGACCGCACGGGAACTCAGCCGGGAACTGGACATTGGCACCGGTGAACTGGAAACAATTATCAATGTGGCCTCATTTTGCGAAGCAGGCGGCATCCGTCTGCTGGATGCCCGGTATCATATGTTCCTGCGGGCCAGTGACAGCGTCTTTATTACCCTGCCGCCCAGCAGCAAGCTGGTTCTGACCAGAACGAAAAGCATCTATGACCCGAAGGAAAGGGAATCATTCAAGGCCTTTGAGATCAGCACTTGCAGTTCCTGCCACAGCATTTACCTCATGGGTGAACTGGGGGATAACGGGTGCATTGAGCAGACCGCACTTCCGGAAAAGCAGACGGCATTCTATCTGGGAAGTCAGTTCTCGAGCACGGATGAGGATTCAAAGGACGAGGAAGGTAGCATTATTCCCGGACAGGTATGCGCCGTGTGCGGATACTTTATGAAGGAAAAGGTAAAGGGGCACCGGCCGTGCGAGCATGGGATGAAATACATGGTCCCGGTCATTCAGGTCAAGTCCAAATCGGATGATCACCGGATCAAGAAGTGTGTCTGCTGCGAGAGCGTCAATAACCGGGGCATCCTGCGTCCGTTCTTTACGGGGCAGGAGGCGGTTACCAGCGTGCTGGCAACATCCCTGTTTGAGGCACTGCCTGCCACTGTTCAGATTGAGCGTCCGGTCCCTGCGGAAGAGGAGGATGAGTTTGGCTTTGCGACAGAGGAAACCTCTGTCACGGAGACGAAGAATGTGGCCCGTCAGTTCCTGTGCTTTTCGGACAGCCGTCAGGCATCCGCGTATTTTGCCACGTATCTGGACACCACGTATCGGAAAATCCTGTATAAGCGGTGCATTGTGGAGCAACTCGGGAAGCGGAAAGATCAGCGGCTGAGCGAATTCTGCGAAGATCTGCAGGCCATCTTTGATGCCCATAACGTCTTTGCCGGAACAGATGCCCGCAGTGAGAAGGAAAACTGGAAAGCAATTCTGGCGGAGGCATCCGATCAGAGCGGGGATTCCTCTCTGTCAAGCCTTGGAATCATGAAGATCGGTCTCAGGGAAAACCTGTTCCAGAAAAATGACAAGCTGAACCTTTCCCAGGAAGAGGTCAACGCCCTGTTTAATGTACTCTTGGACGGACTCATTACCGACCTGGCCATTCAGATCCCCGTCGGCATGACGGAGGAGGACCGGGAGTTCTATGCCTTTGGTGCCTCTCACGGCAAGTATGCCATGACGGCCGGGAACAAACAGAAATACGTGAAGAACTTCATTCCGTCGCTGGAGACGTACAGCAACAAACGGCAGGATTATCTGCTGCGCGTGATGGAAAAGAAACTGCCCTCACTGGCGGATGTCTCTAAGATTCGCCGCCTGATGGAAAACCTGTGGAAGCAGCTGCTGGCAAAGGACATTCTGGTTCCCGTGGAGGGGAACGCGTATCAGATCCGGTCGGAGGCCCTGGTTGTCCATCAGCCGGCAAAATGGTATCGCTGCCGGAAATGTCATAAGCTGACGCCGTACAATATTGACGGTGTGTGTATGACCTATCGCTGCGGCGGGGAGCTGGAACCGGCAGATCCGGAAACGGAGAACCGGGAAAATCATTACTACCGGCTGTATCATGATCTGGATATCTGGCCGCTGCGGGTCAGGGAACACACGGCGCAGTTGGACCGGAACAAGGCCTATGAGTATCAGCAGGCATTCAAGAAAAAGAAGCTGGATGTGCTGAGCTGTTCCACCACCTTTGAAATGGGTGTGGATGTGGGCTCACTTGAAACCGTATTCATGCGGAATATGCCGCCCATGCCCTCAAACTATGCGCAGCGTGCCGGCCGTGCAGGCCGCAGCCGGAACAGTGCCGCCTTTGCACTGACGTTCTGCAACCGTTCCAATCACGATTTTGCCTACTTCAACCGGCCTCTGGATATGATCAGCGGAAAGATCCACGCACCGCATTTCAATATCCTGAATGAGAAGATTGCCATCCGTCACATCTACGCCTCCGCTCTGGCCTTTTTCTGGCGCAGGCATCCGGAACTGTTCAGCACGGTAAAAACCATGCTGGAGGCCAATCCGGAAACCGTAGAGATTCAGACGGGGGATAAACTCTTCGAGGAGTACCTGAGCAAAAAGCCGGGGGATCTCCGTGCCTATCTGAAACGCGCGTTTCCGGACACGATCTGCCGGATCTTTGATGTGGACCATTATGGCTGGGTCGAGGGGCTGACCGGACACGAGGCTGGAAATGAGGGCGCCCTGAGCCGGGCCATCAGCGAATATGAGTACGAGGTTGGGCTGCTGGAGAAGGCGCGGGAGGAAGCCTATGAGAATCACCGCTCCACCAGTTACTATGAGAACCGGCTCAAAAACTACTGGCGGGAGGATATCCTGAGCTTCATGTCCCGGCATAACGTGCTGCCGCAGTACGGATTCCCGGTGGATACGGTCACCATGTCCGTCTTTTCAGGAAAGGGCGAACAGCCCTATGGAGTGGAACTGAACCGCGATATGGCCATTGCCATCTCCGAATACGCGCCGGACTCCCAGGTCGTCGCCAACGGGAACATGTTCACGGGACGGTACATCCGGCGGGTTCCCGGAATCGGCTGGAAGGCCTACGACTATGACTATTGCCCGGCCTGTGAAACGATTAATATCGATCCGCATACCGGGGATGGCCTCAAAAATCCCCGCCTCGAGAAGTGTAAGATGTGCGATACACCGCTGAACCAGAATACCGAGGGAACCTTTATCATCCCGTCCTTCGGCTTTGAGGCGGATCCCAATGACGTGAAAAAGCCGACCCTGATCCGGCCGGAGCGGACCTACCGGACCGAGGTCTCTTATGTCGGATACCGGTCCGACATCGCCATGACCGAGGGCGCCGTGGGACGCAGCCGCGTGCAGACATTCTTCTCCACCAAGGATGAAATGGCTGTGCTCAACAAATCCAGTTTCCATATCTGCGAAGTGTGCGGCTATGCGGTGCGTGCCGGATTTACCCGGCTGCACAAAGAGGAACATCTGACCTCTGGCGGACGCAAATGCCCGTCCACCTTCCTCAAGAAATACTCCCTGGGTTATCGCTTTGAGACGGATGTTTTCCTGCTGGTTTTCCCGGATGAGATGGATTACCTGC
>DGWH01000013.1 GCA_002395225.1 Christensenella sp. UBA4263 | reverse complement strand
GATCACTCCGGCACCGCCATTTTTTATACTCTCAAGAAATAGATTATAAAGATCCTACCGCTTCCGTGACAGGCATGGACATGATTCGCCTGGCCGGTCCTCTCGCAGCCACAAAAGCGGAGCAGAGCACCACGCTGATGATAATGAGGAGCTGCTTCCAGGGAATCTGCCATGCTATGCCCCAGTAGTTGCTGATCACAGTGCGGTAGAACCACGCATGGAGGGGGAGTCCCGCGGCGCAGCCGACCAGACAGCCTGAAATGCCGTAGCCCAGTGATTCAGCGGTTATCATCTGCCTGAGTTGATCTGAATCCATGCCGATTGCCCTCATCATGCCATACAGGCGGTGCCTGGCGATGACACTCATAGAAATGCTGTTGATGATATGGAACACCGTGATCATCGCCACCATGGCGAGGAAACCGTAGACCAGAACGGAAAAAGCAAGATAGGTGCTGTTCGCCTCGGTTTTTCCCTCGCGCCTGTCGCTCAGAATCATGCTGCCGTCCGTAACGCTTCTGATTTCTTCAACCGTTTCGTTCCCAAAGCCCTTTTTCAGCTGAAGGTCGATGACGGAGTAGTTACCGACGCCGAAGATTTCAGTGAAGGTCTCTTCCGAACAGATAACCGTTGGATTGCCGTCGGACTTGAAAGGACTGTCGGAAAGGAGTGCGGCAACTGTGAGGGTTTTTCCGTTAACATCCATCGTATCGCCTAACTCGAACCTTGCTCCTTTTTCGAAGGCAATGATGACTTTTCCAGTTTCATTTGCCGCTGCGTCAATGCTCCCGCGGAGCAGGTCAGCCCTGGCCCAGGCAAACTGTGTTTCATCGTAGGAGATGAGGTCTATCCGATCCGCCTTTTCGCAGTTTTCAACGTCTGTAAGGCGGTGCATGCGGCCGCACACATTCTTTACGCCCACGATGCTGCGCAGATCATCCACAAGGTTAGAACTGAGCCGTGCGCTGTAGTCCGAATAGTACAGGCTGATGTCCGGGGAATACGACTTGTTTGTAGTGAGTGAGTTTTCTATCCATGCAATCATGACGGAAAAGGTGAGAAACAGGATGATGCTCAGAGCGAAGGAACCTGTCATAAGAATCAGATTCTTCTTTTTTGCAAACACGTGATGGACACCCAGCGTGATCGGTACAGAAGCCTTCCCGAGCCTTACCATGCCTGTGTTCTGTCCGTCACCGTTACCGGAAACGGCTGTGATCGGAGATACTGCAGCGGCGCGCTTTGCGGGGGCGGCCGCAGCAAGGATGACGGTAATGTATCCGACCAAAACACCGGTGCCTATTCCTATCCAGCTGATTCTGCCTACGGGCATTCCCGCCCATTCCCCGCCGATGCCGTATGCGAGTACGGCACAGATAAACCAGCAGATGAGCATAGAAATGGCAATACTCGCAGGAATTGCCAGAAGAAGCCAGCGCAGCGCTTCCCTGCGAACCAGGCGTTTGATCTGATTTTTACCGGCTCCTATACAGCGCAGCATTCCGTAGTACTCTGTGCGCTGTGCGACCCCGGCGTTCAGGCTGCCGGAGATCATCATGACGCCGGCCAAAACCACGATGACGACCAGGACCGCAGCAATGCCGTAGAGACCCACGATGTAGTTGTTTGTGCTCATCCCCATGATGCCGAGAACGGCGATGTTTTCTCCGACGTTTTCATCCGTCCATCCGTGCGCAGCCTTCAGATCGGCGATGGTTTTCTTTATGGAGAGGCCCTTTTTGAACTGGATATAGTACTGCATCTCACGGCTCTGGTCGTTTGCTCTGACCATTCGCCCAAATTCTGTGTAATCGAGGACGGCGATCAGGGCGTCCTGGGCAAGACTGTACGAGGTGTCGCTTATAAAGCCGCATACCGTGTAGGAATACTCGCCTGCGGGAGTCTGGATCATGACAGTATCACCGATCCTGCAGCCGAGAACATTTACGGCGTTTTGATTGAGCAGCGCCTCGGAGCCGTTCTGCGGGAAACGGCCTTCTGTCAGCGTATCCTTCATTATTTCCGTAAAGAAGCTTTCCTCTGTGCCGATCATGCAGATCGGGCGGCCTTCAAGATAGATGGGCTGGTCAAGCCGGTAATTAAAGGTATCATACCAGCACGCCGCTTTCACATCGGCCTCATTCCAAACGCTTTCCGCCTCCTCCTTCGGTACATGGCTGAGCACGATATGCCAGTTGCCGTGATCTCTAGCCAGCTTTTCCGTCATGTGCATGTATTCGAAGTCCACCATGCTGAACACCGAGATTACCAGAACCACGGCAATCATGATGCAAAGCTGCGTTACCCGGTTGTTCCTGCGGTGCGCTTTTGCCGATATCTCCGCCAGAGATAGATAGCTGCGCATCAGGTACACCTCCCCAGGTCCGTCAGGACCCCGTCGGAGACCCGCAGAACCCGCTCGGCACTCTGTGCGATGGCACGGTTGTGGGTGATCATCAGAATGGTCTGCGAATATTTCTGCGACGTTTCTTTCAGAAGGCGTATGACTTCGCGGCTGTTTTCAGAATCCAGATTGCCGGTCGGTTCATCCGCCAGAATCAGCGCAGGGCGGGGAAAGAGAGCCCGTCCGATGGCCACGCGCTGCTGCTGACCGCCGGAGAGCTGACTCGGAAGATGGCTGCGCCTTTCCTCAAGCCCAAGAACATGCAGAAGTTCATCCAGATACTTTTCATCGGGTCTGCGGGAATCCAGAAGCACCGGGAACATGATATTCTGTTCTACGTTCAGCTCCGGGATCAGATGGAACGACTGGAATATAAAACCGATATTGCGGCGACGGAAAACCGTCAGTTCTTTGTCGTTCAGTGAAAATATGTCGTTTCCGTCGATGATGACACTGCCGGATGTAGGCGTATCCAAGCCGCCGATCAGATTCAAAAGCGTGCTTTTTCCCGAGCCGGACTCGCCGACAATCGCAGCAAATTCGCCTTTTTGCAGCGTAAAGCTTGCGCTTTTGAGCGCATGAACGGCAGTATCACCGCTGCCATAGGTTTTCGACAATTGATTGACTTCCAGTAATTGCATAGTAACCTCTTCCTTTCTTAGCTTCAGAAGAAGTATTGCATATTCGTCTTACATGCAGATGAATTCTATCTTACATTTTTGTCGGAATCGGGTTTTCAAGCTGTTGCATACGCTCACAAGCACTTTTCCCTCCATGGGGTAGATAAATAGAGAAGCAACTTCCTTTTCCAAGTGTACTGTCTACCTCTACGATTCCGCCGTGGCGCTCGGCAATGGAACGAACCAGTGCAAGCCCCAGCCCGATACCGCTCTTGTCCTTAGCAAAGCGGCTGCGGTAAAAACGCTTGAAGATGTGATAGATGTCCTCAGGATGAATGCCGCTGCCGTTATCCGTTACCTGCAGGCAGACCTCTCCTGCGGTCATCTTCCCGCTCAATGTGACCGTGTCGCCCGGCTGCGTATGGTCGAGTGCGTTCTTGACCAGATTATCCAGTGCTTCAGAGATCCAAATCGGATCGCAGAAGACGACAAGTGTTTCATCGGGAAGTTCAACTGTGATGTTCTTTTCTTCCCGGGACGCGCGAAGGGCAAAGCGCTCACGGGTTTTCAGAATGAGCTCCCGGACCGAAGATACACGGCATTCCAGGATATTCGTATCCGCATCGAGCTTTGTAATCTTCAGAAGATTCTGAACGAGAAGTTCCATACGCTCAAGCTCCTGCGCAGAAAGTGCCTGAAAATGCTGACGAGATTCGGAATCAAGCGTTTCGTCCGCCAGCAGTTCCTGATAAATGGACAATGACGCCAGCGGTGTCTTGAGCTGATGGGAGATATCCTGAATGCTGTTTTTCAGGAAAACCTTTGCCTGAAGCTCCGCATCGGCGTGAGCCCCCAGTACAGATGCCAGAGAATTAATTTCATGAAAAAGCCGCGCACGTGACCCTTCACCATTGCATTCCAGTCTTGCCGCGGGATCCCCATCAACCATACGACGCACGATCTCGGTTGCCTCGTCGGCGCGGTGTCTCTCTTTGATAACATGTATGACATAGACTACCATCACTCCGGCCAGCAAAAGCAAAGCCGTAATCAAGAGCGGCATCATGCGTCAACCTCCGCATTCCACTTGTAGCCCATACCCCTTACAGTCATAATACGGCAGGGGTTGGATGGGGTATCCTCAATTTTCGTTCTGAGACGGCGGATATAAACGGATAACGTATTATTGTCGACAAAGTGACCGTCACAATCCCAAAGGCGTTCCAACAGTTGGTCAGCGGACAGAACCTGGCCCGGATGCTCCATAAAACAGCGCAGCAGCCGGTACTCGGCATTCGTCAGTTCAACAGCCCGTTCTCCGAGATATACCTTTCCCTGCAGAAGATTCATTTTTACACCTGCTGAATTCAGTTCCGCCCGTTCCTCCGTAGCGCCGTTGCTTCTTCTCAGCACAGCATTGATGCGGGCATAGAGCACAGAAAGCTTGAAGGGTTTGGTAATATAGTCATCTGCGCCCATATCAAGACCGCGAACCATGTTAACTTCGTCATCAAGAGCGGTCAAAAAGATGATGGGGACACGGTTTGCCCTTGCGCGAAGCCAGTCGCACACCTCAAAGCCCGTACCGTCTGGAAGCGTTACATCAAGAAGCAACAGGTCATACTGCTGGTTCAGCAGCATCTCCTTTGCTTCGCTGATGGTTCCGGCCGTCTCCAGAAGGTAGCCCTGCCGCAGCAGCGAGTATGAAAGGCCATCCGTCAGCGCAGAGTCGTCTTCAAGCAAAAACAATCTGTATTGCATCTTTCCCTCCTTATGGTTTCCGCCCTTATGTAATCCTGAATATGTGTATCTGCTCATGCTCTCTAAATGTTATAATTATAGACGCCCCATCTGTCATCCTCAAGGAAAAGATTTGTGAACGAAAAGCAAATCTGTCAGGCTGTCGCATCCGACAGGGGTGTTCCATTCCACTCAGGCTTCAACCTCCATCCAGCACTTCAGCCGGAATGTACATCGTCATGCTGTCCACCAGCCCGGCCTATAGTCTCTCATCGAACTCGGTGAAGAGCTCCGGCACGTCCTTCACGCTCGCACCTGCCGCTGTGACGGACTTTCCCGAAAATAAGCCAATTGAAGAGCCTGAGGACGAGCAGGGCTAAAACAGTTAAAGGCAGTACTGGAACTAATCATTCCGGTACCGCCGATTTTATATTTCACATATATGGTTTTCAGTCCGCTGAACGGTAGTAAAACGGTAGTCGTCGATACCCACTGTTGCCGCAGTTTGCCGCGATTAGGCGCACCTAATCGCAACCTGCGCACTTATCAGACGTC
>DGWH01000083.1 GCA_002395225.1 Christensenella sp. UBA4263 | reverse complement strand
TTTTTGAGTTACTGTGACGGGCATTTACGCATTCCCAATCATGAGCTGATGTTAAAATTCGCATCTGCCCTGTCTTCCCAGGAACTCGGCCTCAAACAAACGCTGGAGGATTCCAGACATCTGCTCAATGCCACGCTGGAACAAAAGGACAGGGCAGTGGCCTCCATGATTGAGGATCTTCATACAGAAAAGATTCCATTCTTTGAATACAACGATGAAAATTCCCTTGCCTGCGTGGTGACAATGGGATACCTTGCGGCACTGGACAACTACCGAATCACCAGAGAAGACAAGGCCGGAAAGGGATATGCAGACTTTACCTTTGAACCGAGAAACAGGAGCTTTATCCCGATCATTCTGGAACTGAAGTACAATCACTCGGTTAAAAATGCCTTGAAATGCATCCGGGAGAAAAACTATATTACTCGCTTCCGGGAGTATCCGAAAGTCCTGCTGGTGGGGATAAATTACAGCGAGAGAACGAAGAAGCATACCTGTAAGACAGAACTGATGTCCCCTCGTGAACTGCTGCAGTAAAATTCAGAGAGACATCTGTCTGCAAACGGGACTATCTATGGATCCCTTGATAAAATCAACAATTGCAGAGGTGGAATATGAAACTAATCGCACCCTCAATGGAATACGATGAACAGATACAGGCATACCGCAACGAGTTTCTGGCATATGGGGGATCGATGGACGGCTGTGGTTCGCTGCGCCGTTTCGACCGGACACAGGACTGGCTGGATCAGGTGGAGGCGCTGAAGCGTGCAGAAACCACACCTCCGGATCTTGTCCCAATGACACAGTACATCTATGTACGGGAAACGGACAACAAAATCGTTGGCGTCATCCAGATTCGTCACTATTTCAACGAATACCTGGAGAAGTATGCGGGTCACATCGGTTACTCTGTCTGTCCCAGTGAGCGGCGAAAGGGGTACGCCACACAGATGCTGAAACTCGTTTTGCCGGAGTGCAGGAAACTGGGGATTGATCATGTGCTGGTATGCTGTGTCCGGGGAAATGAAGGGAGCAAAAAGACGATCCTGAACAACGGCGGAATCTATGAATCCACGGTATATCTGAAAGAACGGGATATAACCCTGGAGAGATACTGGATTGACCTGAGTGAGGAAACCTGATTTCAAAAAGAGGGGGAATGAACATGACGAAGTTTGGCGGACGGTTATTTCTTTTGATGCTGTTGATTTCACTGGGATGCACGGGGGCCGTTCAGGCGGAAATCATTCCGCCGTATGAGCCGGGACAGCAGATCGGTTATCCGGCCGTGGTGCTGTGTGAAAGTCTCACCCTGCGCGAAAAGCCCGGTTCTTCTTCGCGAGCCATACAGACCCTGAAGTACGGGGATCTTCCTATTGTGGTAGGTGCAGATCTGCCGGCAGGCCCTAAAACAGAAAATGGATTTGTATACTGCACGCTGGGGGATGCGGAAGATTCGCCCTGCGGCTGGATAAATGCCGACTATATTTTCATCAATCCGGCCTGGCTTGTGACGGAAAAGAAAACCGGGGTATATGCGTGGAACAGCTCAGATGCCCCCAGAATTGCACTTCTTAACACGGGGACAAGGCTGCCTGTACTGAAAGAAGAGGGAAACTGGCTTCTGGTCAGTCTGCGCGGGGCGGTTGGCTGGATAAAGAAGTGATCCCCAAAGAAACCTGCTCAGGGGGCAGCCCTGTCGGGCAGTGATAAAGGCCATTGCCCGGCGGCTTTGGCAAAAATCAATTGTGAGACAAGGAGAGGGAACCGCATGATCATCAATCTTTCCAACCATCCCAAGGAAACGTGGCAGGAAAAACAGCTGCAGGCGGCCCGGGCGTATGGTGAGCTGGTTGACCTTCCGTTTCCACAGCTCCCCGGCAGCATGACCGGGGAGAAGCTGGAGCAGACCGCCACGTCGCTCCTGCACAGGATCAGGGAAATGAAGCCGGATGCGGTGATTGTCATGGGGGAATTTTCCCTGGTCTTTATGCTGGTGGATGCGCTCCTGGATGAGGGCATTCCGATTCTGACCGCTGCAAGTGAACGGAATACGGTGGAGCAAAAAGGACCGGATGGAACAAAAGTCAAAATCGCACGGTTTGATTTTGTCGGTTTCCGGCCGTACAGACGGCTGAGCAGCCGAAATGGCTGAGCCGGTGCAAAACGGCAGCAATGCCAAGAGATTGTGAGAAACCATGTTCAATGGTGACTGTTCATACTTTTCCGGATGACAGAAGAGGGAAGAATGTCCTCATTGGACGGCAACAGTCACGCGAATGACCGGCTTTTTCACTGAATATCTTCCGGCTGAATGTGCAGGCAGATCTGATCCCGGAAAGGCATTCGGGAAAAAGATTCAGCTTAGAAAAAGAGGGCGTTTCTTGTTGATTCGGGAAACAAAACGGATTGCAATTTGCCGGAAGTTTATATTATAATGAAATTGCGGTAAAACGCTAAAAAAACAAGGAGGCATCCATCCATGAAGAAAATGTTAACGCTTCTTCTGTCGGCAATCCTGCTGCTGACACTTGCTCTTCCGGCTATGGCTACGACACCCATGATAGACGGTCAGATCGTCACGATCAAAACCGAGGCACCTGATCTGACCGGGATGACCGTCATCCTGCACTCCAACGATGTGCATGGTGCGCTGGACGGCTATGCCTATATGGCTGCGCTGAAGAAACAGTACGAAGCAGCCGGTGCGGACGTGATCGTCGTTGATGCCGGCGACTTCACGCAGGGAAATCCCTACGTCAGCCTCTCCAAGGGTCATTCCGCCATCGATCTGATGAACGCGGCCGGCTATGACCTGGTCACACTGGGCAACCATGAATTCGACTTCGGCTATGCGCAGCTGATGGAGAATCTCAAGGACGCCAAATTCAAGGCGATCTGCGCCAATGTGTATCTCAAGGGAACGACGGATCCGATCCTGGACCCCTCGACGATCATTGAGACCAAGTCAGGCCTGAAGGTCGGATTCTTTGGCATGGATACGCCGGAGACGGCCACCAAAGTCAATCCGGCGCTGATTACGGAGATCGATTTTTCCACCTTTGATCAGCTCTATGAAGTTGCACAGAAGGCGATTGACGGTCTCTCCGACGCGGATGTGGTGATCGGTCTGTGCCATTTGGGTATCGACGCTGAAGCCGCCGTCAATGGATACCGCTCCACGGATCTTCTGGCACACGTGAAAGGCGTGGATTTCGTGATCGACGGTCACTCCCACACCACGATGACCATCGGCGAGAACGGCGAGCCCATTCAGTCCACCGGCACCCAGTTTAAAGCCATTGGTGCCATCGTGATCGATAACAAGACGAAGACCATCATTGACAACTATCTGCATCCCGTTTCCTACCTCTCGGCGGACGAGGAAGTGGCGGCTATGGCTGCAGAAATCATGGGCAGCGTGGATGAAACCTACGGCGCGCCCTTTGCAACCTCCGAGGTGCTCCTGAACGGCGACCGCGATCCGGGCAACCGTACAGAGGAAACCAACCTGGGCGATCTGGTTACCGACGCAATGGTCTGGAGCGTTGCACGCAATGGACTCGAGAAGGTCGAGCCTGAGAACATCGTTGGCGTTACCAACGGCGGCGGCATTCGTGCCCCGATCAATATCGGCGATGTCTCCATGAAGGATATCAATACCGTCCTTCCTTTCGGAAATACGGTAGCCGTGGTCTATGTGACCGGCGAACAGCTCCTCGAGGCACTTGAAGCTTCCACTTTCTGCACCCCCAAGGCCATCGGCGGCTATCCGCAGACCAGCGGCATCAAGTGGACCATCGATACCACAAAGGAATATGACAAGGGTGATGTGTATCTCACCATTTCCGGCGGCGAGTCCTCCTATTTCGCGCCCGCTTCCATCAAGCGCGTCACCATCGAGTCGATTAACGACAAGCCGTTTGATCCCAAAGCAACCTACGCGGTCGTCACCAACAACTTCTGCGCGGTGGGCGGCGATACGTACAACGTATTCAAAAATGCCTATCTGGCCGGCGACACCTTCGATACCGGCATCCCGATGGATGAGGCCGTCATGGAATATGTCACGACTGTTCTGAACGGCGTCATCCCCGCGGCAACCTACGCTGAACCGCAGGGCCGCACGACGCAGATCCGCTGATCTGTTTCAAGACACAGATAAGGCCCCGGGATTCCCTGTGAGGAATCCCGGGGCCTTTTTGGTTAAGAGTGGGTCACGAACCTGGGTGGAATAGACCTGTTTCAGGGACAGCTGATCCGGTAATCCTGCAGAGCCAGGGTGTCATTTTCCGTAAATGCATAGCGGTTCATGACCAGCAATTTGTCTGGCAGATCATCACGGGAGGCGTACTCCTTTTTCACCAGCATCACCTGCTCATAGAGGAGGTCCGGTTCCATGGCGGCCTCCTCCTCAGCGGTCAGCACGCGTTCAATGACGTCTCCTCTTGATTCTCTTGCAACCAGGCGAACCTCCCTGTCCCGGTTAAAGAAATGGCACACGGTCAGGGGCTCCTTTTCAAGACACTCGCAGCCTTTGAAAAGAATCCTGCCGTTTTCGACGGTATAGGGCTCGAAGAGGAGCGTCGATCTGGACTGAAAAATGACATAGCCCTTTTCCGGCAACTGGTCAATCCGAATCTGATTCATCCTCGTCCTCCTTCAGGCATTTCAGATACCATTCTCTCATTTCCTCATTCGACGCGTCCGGGTACAGGAGGTCCCGCATCTCGTGCAGCAGGTCAGTCGGCAGCAGATCCTCAGCGCTTACTCCCTGTTCGTACTCGGTCCGGTCAATCTGGGCGAAAAGTTCCACACGGGCTTTCAGGAGGTTCTTCATAACGGTGGAGACGAACTGTGCGCCGATGGCAATATCGCGGGGAGACTGGGAGATGTTCATGGTGTACAAAGACGGGGCGGTATTATCCGCCATCCGGTAGTAACATTCTCTGGCGGGATAGGCAATGATTTCGCCATACCCCTCATCCGTCCGCTCGCCGATGAAGGTGTGAAGCAGCGGAGAGAGGTTGACCGGATGCCCGTCGATGGTTTCCAGCCGCAAAACGGATCCCATTTTCAGGCAGCGCGTGACACTGCGGTCAAGGCCTTCCGCGCTGCGGCTGAAGTCATGGCGGATGCCGGTGTACTGGGAACAGATCCTCAGTCCGCCGGAACAGCCGAGCAGCCGCTCTGCTTCCTCAAGCAGGTCATGCGGATGATAGGCGGGCATTCCGCTGTCAGAGATCAGCAGAACATCAGATACACAGCAAAGATCAAAGCGACTGGCCAGGATCGGGACAGGAATCTCCTCCTCGGTGATCCGGTCAATCCGGCAGATGGCCTCACCGAGCCCCTCATGGGTCATGTCGCCCAGGTTCAGAATCGGGTTATTCTTCAGGTGATTGAAAACGGCACGGACAGAGGCATCGCTTCCGTAGAGGATGCCGGAAAACAGCTGGCCGGACTCCAATGCATCCGCCGATGTTCCGTCGGAGGAGATGACCTGCTTGATGTCCGGCTTGATGTAGTGAACCAGACGGTCCGCGATGTTATTGGTGAACGTATTCTCCATGCCGACAAACTGCTCGATACGCCCCGGATCCTTTCCCTCCGCCATCCGGTACCGCAGCTGTGTTTTATCCAGCTTGACCAGAGAGGCGCAAAGCGGCATTGGCAGAAGCCTTTCGCCCCTGGCACGGATATAGGCATTGGAACAGCGCAGTGCCGGGGTACAGGCGAGGCCGCTTTGCGTGAGGGCCCGCCGGACGGCGCTGCCGGGAATATAGGGCGTGGTGCTGCTCCCGCTCCGGTAGGGCTCGTAAAAGCAGGCGGAGGACAGCAGCATGACCGTGTAATGCAGGGCGGTATAATGGCAGAAAGGGGACAGGGTGATTTCATCCTGCCGTAACGTTCTTCTCACCAGTCTGACCGAAACCTCGCCGCTGATTCCCTCCTCCGTACATCCGATGTGGGTGATGTTTTCCAGAATCTGCCGGATCTCCTCCGTCGCCTCCTCCGGGAAAGAGACAAAGGCTTCAAACGTGTTTCCCGGTTTCAGACAGCGGACACTGTATCCCTTCCCGGGGTCGAACCGGTCCTCGGTATAATAGGACCGGATGTACCGCTCGCTGTTCGGGATGGAGTCCAGCATTTTGCCGGCGAAACCGATCAGGCCCAGATATCCGGCCGGATGTGCCCGCCCGATGAGGATTCCGTCGGGAAGGGCGACCTGTTCACGGATGGATTCACTCAAAGGAAAGGTAGGCAGCGAAGCGTGATCAAAGGGAATATCATACCGGTATCCGGCAGTTGTCTCCAGCTTTGCCGGAAAGGAGACATTCCCTTTTGTGACAATCTGAATAATATCCATTTTATCTGCGCTCCTTCTTTGCAGGCCTCACAGTTGTCATTTGCCGGAGCGGCAATTGCGTGAGGCTTGGATTTACCTAACTGTCACTGCGTGACAGGGCCTCTCCCTTGCAGGCCTCAACTCTGTTCATTTGCCAGAGTGTCATTGCACGCTGCCTTGATCTGTCAGTCTGTCGCTGGGCGGCAGGGCCAATTCGCTGGATAAAAATCCAGCAGAGTCAGCG
>DGWH01000125.1 GCA_002395225.1 Christensenella sp. UBA4263 | reverse complement strand
CAGCGGCTGTCTGGCTTTCTCTCCCTTTTCTGAATCCATGGCGGCCAACTGCAGGAATGGGGCGCTCAGATACAGGGAAAACCTGTTTCTTCCTATTGTATAGCCATCCGGAAAACGGAAGAGAGAGGGATCCGGACCTGTTTCTTCCTATTTATAATAGGTCACCCGGAAAACCAGAAAACGGATAAAAGAGCATCATCAGGTGCGGATCTGCCGCAGACCGGCTGAAAATTGGCCTGATCGAGGAAAGGAATGCAGGTCCATGGCCGCAGGCAGGGAAACCGGAGGGGGAAAGGACGATGCGGAAATGAAACGCGTGGATGCGTGGAAATGAGCCCTATATATGAAACGCGTGGGTGAGTGGACAATGGTTTGAGGAAGCCAGGGATGAACTCCCCCAGAATAAAGGAAAGTCAGGGCGCTGATGGGGAATGCAGGACGGAAAAAAAGAATAAAAAATTTGAAAAAATCGAAAAAAAGGGGTTGCATTTGAGAAATAAAACGCATATAATACGCCACGATGTCTGCAAAGGGATGAAGTAACAGATTGCTCACTGGCCAGTGAGGTAACTGTTACGGACCATGTCCGCTAATCGGACGACGGCTCAAGATCCGTCATGCAGGGCAAAAGCCAAGCAAGTCGTACTTGAGTACGAATAAGGAGGAAAAGAAATGGCCAATAAAAAGATCCGTATCAAGCTCTGGGCCTATGAGCACAGCCTTGTTGATCAGGCTGCTGAGCGTATTGTTGAGACTGCACGCCGTACCGGCTCCAAGGTCTCCGGCCCGATTCCGCTTCCGACGGAGAAGGAAATCATCACCATCCTTCGTGCGCCGCACAAGTATAAGGATTCCCGCGAGCAGTTCGAACAGCGCACCCACAAGCGTCTGATCGACGTTCAGAATCCGACCCGTGCCACATTTGATGCGATGGAAAAGCTCGATCTGCCGGCTGGCGTTGAAATCGAGATTAAACTGTGATCAGGAGGTAGATGAAAATGAAGAAAGGTATCGTCGGGAAGAAGATCGGTATGACTCAGATCTTCGCAGAAGACGGCCGTCTGATCCCGGTCACGGTCATCCAAGCCGGTCCCTGCCCTGTTGTGCAGAAGAAGACGGTCGAAAAGGACGGCTATGAGGCGATCCAGGTTGGATTTGACGAGTATGCCGAGAACCGCGCAAAGAAGCTGGTAAACAAGCCGATGGCCGGTCATTACAAAAAAGCAGGTGTGGCCCCCTGCCGGAATCTGCGCGAACTTCGCCTTGAGGACTGCAGCGCCTATAATGTTGGCGACAATGTTCTGGTCGATGTATTCGCGGCTGGTGACCGCGTGGATATCACCGGTATCACCAAAGGTCATGGATACAGCGGTGTCATTCAGCGCTGGAATCACCATACCGGCCCTATGGCACACGGTTCCAAGTATCATCGCGGTGTTGGCTCCATGAGCGCTAACTCCGATCCGTCCCGTGTGTTCAAGAACAAGAAGATGCCCGGACAGTACGGTGTCGAGCGTGTCACCACTCTCAACGTGGGTGTGGTTCGTGTGGATAAGGAACGCAACCTTCTGCTTGTCAGAGGCGCCGTGCCGGGACCGAATGGCGGAACGCTTGTGATCCGCGATTCCGTAAAAGCCTGATAAGGAGGAACTGTTTCAATGCCTAAGATTGCTGTATTGAATCAGGACGGCGCAAAGGTTAGCGAGATTGAACTGAACGAATCAGTCTTTGCCAGCGAGATCAACGAGAGCGCCATTCACCTGGTTGTCCGCAGCCAGCTGGCTGCAAAGCGGCAGGGAACCCAGTCTGCCAAGACCCGCGGCGAGGTTCGCGGAGGCGGACGGAAAATCTACCGTCAGAAGGGTACCGGCAATGCACGTCACCATGGCAACCGCGCACCGCAGTTCACACACGGCGGCGTGGTATTCGCTCCGAAGCCGCGTGATTATGTGATCAAGGTTCCCAAGAAGATCAAGCGCCTGGCCATGAAGGGTGTCCTGACATCCAAGGTCAGCGAGAACGAGATGATCGTGCTTGATAAAATCGCTCTTACTCAGCCGAAGACCCGTGAGGTCGCCAAGATTCTCAAGAATCTCGGAATTGAGAAGACCGCGCTGCTGGTTCTTGCCGGCCCGAATGAGTCTGTGACCCGTGCCAGCGCAAATATCCCTGGACTGAAGACCGCCTATGTCAACACCATCAATGTGTATGACATCCTCGCCAATGAGAAGTTCATCATCACCGAGGAAGCGGTGAAACTGGTTGAGGAGGTTTACGCATAATGAAAAATCCTCATGACATCATTCTCCGCCCCGTCGTCAGCGAGAAAGCATTCGGCAGCGTGAATGAAAAGCGCTATGTTTTTGAAGTGGCGAAGGATGCAAACAAAATCGAAATCAGGAAGGCTGTTGAGGCCGTCTTTGATGTAAAAGTTGACAGCGTGAATACGCTGCGTACACTTGGCAAGATTAAGCGCCAGGGTCGCTACTCCGGTCGCACCCCCGAGATCAAGAAGGCATATGTGACGCTGAAGCCGGATTCCAAGACCATCGACTTCTTTGACGGCGAGCAGTAACAGGGAGGGTAAGAAATGGCCATTCGTGTTTATAAGCCGACTTCCCCGGCAAGACGTTTCATGTCTGTGCTCACTTTCGAGGAAGTCACCAAGAAAACCCCTGAGAAAAGCCTCGTAGAGATTAAGAAAAATCGTGCGGGCCGCAATAATCAGGGGAAGATCACCGTTCGTCACCAGGGTGGCGGAAACAAGGTGAAATACCGTCAGATCGACTTCAAGCGCAACAAGGACGGCATCCCGGCCAGAGTTGCAGGCATTGAATACGATCCGAACCGTACCGCGAACATCGCGCTGCTGTACTACGCAGACGGCGAGAAGCGTTACATTCTTGCGCCGCTTGACCTCAAGGTCGGTGATACCGTTCTGAGCGGCGAGGGTGCTGATATCAAGCCCGGCAACGCACTGCCGCTTCGCCTGATTCCTCTCGGCACACTGATTCACAACGTGGAAATCATCCCCGGCCGTGGCGGCCAGATGGTTCGCAGCGCCGGCGATTCCGCACAGCTGATGGCTAAGGAAGGCAAGTTTGCTCAGGTTCGTCTTCCTTCCGGTGAGGTCCGCATGATCTCCATTGATGCCAAGGCGACCATTGGTACCGTAGGCAATTCGGATCACAGCAACGTCCGCATCGGTAAAGCCGGCCGCACCCGTCACATGGGTATCCGTCCGACTGTCCGCGGTGTTGTCATGAACCCCTGCGATCATCCGCATGGCGGCGGTGAGGGCAAGAGCCCTGTCGGTCTTCCGGCACCTGTTACGCCGTGGGGCAAACCGGCACTTGGCCTTAAGACCCGTAAGCACAACAAGTATTCGGATCGCAAGATCGTGAAGCGTGCTGGCAAGAAGTAATTAGGAGGACTCATCAATGAGCAGATCGGTCAAAAAGGGCCCTTATGTAGCAGAGAAGCTGCTCAAGAGGGTCGTAGCGATGAATGAGACAGGGAAAAAGAGCGTGCTCAAGACCTGGTCCCGTGCATCGACAATTTTCCCGGAAATGGTAGGTCACACCATTGCTGTCTATGACGGCCGCAAGCATGTGCCTGTCTATATTGTTGAAGAGATGGTTGGACATAAGCTGGGTGAGTTCGCTCCAACACGGACCTTCCGGGGTCATGCTGGAACCGAGAAGAGCTCCGGTGGAAAGTAAAGGAGTGAAGACACATGGCAAAAAGAATTCGTGAGAAAGCAAATGCACGGAAGGCCAATGCTGACAAGCGGCCCCATGCAACTGCCAAATATGTCCGGATCTCCTCGAGCAAGGTGAAGATCGTTGCAGATCTGATTCGCGGAAAGAGTGCTGAGGAAGCGCTGGCTATCCTGATGTACACCCCGAAGGCAGCCGCACCGGTTATGGAAAAGCTGCTGCTCTCCGCTATCGCCAACGGCGAGAACCGTGAAAACAATGCAATGTCCCGTGGCTCCATGTATGTTGCTGAGGTTTATGCGAACCCCGGCCCGACACTGAAGCGTTATGTTGCGAGAAGTCGCGGCAGTGCATCCCCGATGCTTAAACGCACGAGTCACATTACTATCGTGCTCGACCAGAAATAAGGAGGTTTTCGGATGGGCCAGAAAGTGAATCCGCACGGCGCTCGCGTCGGCGTCATCAAGAACTGGGACGCCCGTTGGTATGCGGATAAAAAGGACTTTGCCGACAATCTTATCTCCGATGCAAAGCTGCGCGAAATGATCAAGAATTTCGAGTTTGTGGATGATAAGAGCAACCGCACGGTGAAGCTTTATGATGCCGGCGTTTCCAAAATTGAAATCGAGCGTCGGTTTGATAACGACAAGACCCGCGTGACGGTGACGCTGAATGTCGCAAAGCCGGGCATTGTCATCGGTGCCAATGGTGCCAACATTGAGAAGATCAAGGCTGCCATCATCAAGCATCTGGGCGGCGCCGGAAAGGTGCAGGTCCTGCTCAATGTACAGGAGATCAAGTCTCCGGACCTGGATGCGCAGCTCGTCGCCGAGAACATTGCGCAGCAGCTGGAGAACCGTGTCTCATTCCGTCGTGCAATGAAGAAATGCCTCCAGAGCTCCATGCGGGCAGGTGCCAAGGGCATCAAGACCAGCGTGGGCGGCCGTCTTGGCGGTGCGGACATCGCACGTTCCGAGGGCTATCACGAGGGTTCCATTCCGCTGCAGACCCTGAGAGCGGACATTGATTACGGCTTTGCCGAGGCGAAGACCGCATACGGCCGTCTGGGCGTGAAGGTCTGGATCTATAAGGGCCAGGTGCTTCCGACCGCCAAAAAGGCCGCAGCCAAGACCGAAGGAGGCAAATAAACCATGTTGATGCCCAAGAGAGTAAAGCGTCGCCGTGTTTTCCGCGGCCGCATGAAGGGCAAGGCCCAGCGCGGCAATTTCCTTGCCTACGGCGAGTTTGGCCTGATGGCCACTGAGCCGAGCTGGGTGACCGCCCGTCAGATCGAAGCTGCCCGTGTTGCGCTGACCCGTTATACGAAGCGCGGCGGACAGGTCTGGATCAAAATCTTCCCGGATAAGCCGATTACTGAGAAGCCGGCTGAGACCCGAATGGGTTCAGGCAAGGGCTCGCCCGAGTACTGGGTTGCAGTTGTAAAGCCGGGCCGTGTGCTGTTTGAGATCAAGGGTGTTGCCGAAGCGGATGCCCGCGAGGCCCTCCGTCTTGCCGCTCACAAGCTGCCCTGCAAGACGAAGATCATTGCCCGTGAGCAGGAAAAAACAAGTGAAGGTGGTGAAGCGTAATGAAGGGAACCAACTTTAATGAGCTCTCCCGTGAGGAACTCAACGAGAAGATTCTTGACCTCAAGAAACAGCTCTTCAATCTGCGCTTCCAGATGGCGATCAATTCACTGCAGGACACCTCGTCCGTTGCCAAAACGAAGCGGGACATCGCCCGTGCAAAGACGGCGCTTCGCAACCTTGAGCTTAAGGCTCAGGCGTAATCCGGAAAGGAGACAAACCACATGTCTGAAGAAAGAGGAATGCGCAAGACTCGGGTAGGCGTCGTTGTCAGCGATAAAATGGACAAGACGATTACTGTCGCAGTTAAGTACCGCGTTCGTCATCCCCTGTACGGAAAGATCATCAACCGTACAACCAAGATTAAGGCTCATGACGAGAAGAACGAGTGTGGCATCGGCGATACCGTTCGCGTCATGGAGACCCGTCCGCTTAGCCATGACAAGCGCTGGCGTCTTGTCGAGATCATCGAAAAGGCGAAGTAAGCCCTGTCTGATAAGGAGGAAAAGACTCAATGATTCAGCCGCAAACGCGTCTTAAAGTTGCTGATAACACAGGCGCAAAAGAAATTATGTGCTTCCGCGTAATGGGCGGTTCCTTCCGGCAGACCGGTTCTGTCGGCGACATTATCATGGCCTCAGTTAAGAGCGCAACGCCCGGCGGCGTTGTGAAGAAGGGCGATGTCGTCAAGGCAGTTATCGTTCGTACGCACAAGAGCTATCGCCGTCCCGACGGCACCTATATCCGTTTCGATGACAACGCAGCGGTTATCATCGGAAATGACAAACAGCCCAGAGGAACCCGTATCTTTGGACCTGTTGCACGTGAACTGCGTGAGCATGACTTCATGAAGATCGTGTCTCTGGCGCCGGAAGTCCTGTAAGGAGGTGGCCTAAGAATATGCAGATCCATAAGAACGATACAGTAGTTGTCATTACTGGAAAGAATCGCGGGAAGCAGGGCCAGGTCCTGAAGGCGATGCCGGAGGAGAACAAGGTCATTGTTTCGAACGTCAATATGGTCAAGCGCCATATGAAGCCGCGTGCACAGGGTCAGCCGGGCAACATCGTCGAAAAGGAAGCGGCGATTGATGCCAGCAACGTGATGCTGATCTGCCCGAAGTGCAAGAAGGGCGTTCGTGTCGGTTATAAGACTCTGGAGAACAAAACCAAGGTTCGTGTCTGCCGGAAGTGCGGCACGGCTCTCGATCAGTAATGCAGGAGGAACAGAGTAATGGATGCACGTCTTTATGACAAGTATGTGACCGAAGCCGTTCCTGCCCTGCAGCAGAAATTCGGTTACAAGAACGTGAACCAGATCCCGAAGATCGACAAGATCGTCATCAACATGGGTCTGGGCGATTGCAAGGACAATCCGAAAGCACTCGAATCTGCTGTGAAGGAACTCGAGGCGATTGCCGGACAGAAGGCTTTGGTCACCAAGGCCAAGAAGTCCGTCGCAAACTTCAAGCTCCGTGAGGGCATGAACGTGGGTGCCAAGGTAACCCTCCGCGGCGAGCGTATGTATGAGTTTGCTGATAAGCTTATGAACATCGCACTTCCCCGTGTCCGCGACTTCCACGGCGTTTCCGACAAGGCTTTCGACGGCCGCGGAAACTATGCGCTGGGCATTCGCGAACAGCTCCTCTTCCCTGAAATCGATTACGATAAAGTGGAGAAAGTCCGGGGAATGGAAATGATCTTTGTTACGACTGCCAAGACCGATGAGGAGTGCAAGGAACTGCTTCGTCTTCTTGGAATGCCGTTCGCAAGGTAATAAGGAGGACAACATGGCAAAGACCAGTATGATTAATAAGCAGCAGCGGGAGCCGAAGTACTCCACTCGTGCCTATACTCGTTGTCGCTTGTGCGGCCGTCCGCATTCTGTACTTCGCAAGTACGGTGTGTGCCGCATTTGTTTCCGCGAACTGGCATACAAGGGGCAGATCCCTGGTGTTCGCAAGGCCAGCTGGTAAGGAGGGACAGAAATGCTCGTAAACGATCCCATTGCAGATATGCTGACACGCATTCGCAATGCTCAGGTTGCCAAGCATGATTACGTGATGATCCCGGCTTCCAACATGAAGAAGTCCATCGCGAACATCCTGCTTGATGAAGGTTATATCAAGAGTGTCGACGTGATCGACGACGGCCTGGCCGGACAGATCAAGGTCGGACTCAAATACACGGATAAGAAACAGGCGGTTATCGTGGGGCTCAAGCGCATCAGCAAGCCCGGCCTGCGCGTCTTTGCGCAGTGTGATGAGCTGCCGAAGGTACTGGGCGGTCTCGGCATCGCCATCGTCTCCACTTCCAAGGGCGTCATGACGGATAAGCAGGCGCGTGCGGCAAAGGTTGGCGGCGAAGTGCTGGCTTACATCTGGTAATAGCGACGCGAAACGGAGGTAGAACAACATGTCTCGAATTGGTAGACATCCTATTGAGATTCCTGCCGGCGTCACGGTAACGGTCTCCGATGACAACGTAGTGGTTGTGAAGGGACCCAAAGGCCAGCTTGAGCAGGCAGTCAACAAGAATATTCATGTCGCCATCGAAGACGGTCACGTGAAGGTGACCCGTCCGAATGACGAAAAGCAGAACCGGGCCATGCATGGTCTGTACCGTGCCCTGATCGCCAATATGGTGACCGGTGTAACCCACGGATTCAAGCGGACCCTGCAGATGGTTGGTACCGGCTATCGTGCCGAGGCCAAGGGATCCACCCTGACCATCAACATCGGATTCTCTCATCCGGTGATCATGGAAGCCCCGGAAAACATTGCATTTGCAACGCCCAACGCCACGACGATTGAGGTTTCCGGAATCAACAAGCAGCAGGTGGGAAATATCGCAGCGGATATTCGCGCCATCCGTCCGCCGGAGCCGTATCTTGGAAAGGGCATCAAGTATGATGATGAGGTCATTCGCCGCAAGGAAGGCAAGACCGGTAAGAAGTAAGAAAGGGAGTGAGCGCTAATGTTCACAAAGCGTGATCGGAATGAGGTCCGCAAAATCCGTCATGAGCGTGTACGGAGGAAGATCAGCGGCACACCCGAAATGCCGCGTCTCTGCGTGTACCGCAGCCTCAAGCACATCTATGTTCAGGTAATCGATGATGTCGCAGGCAAGACCCTCGTCTCCTGCTCCACCATGGATCCGCAGATCAAGGGACAGCTGGACGGGCTCGATAAGAAGGGTGCAGGCAAGCTGGTAGGGAAGACAGTCGCTGAACGCGCACTGCAGGCAGGAATTAAGCAGGTGGTCTTTGACCGCGGCGGTTACATCTACACCGGCCGTGTCGCAGAGGTTGCTGCAGGTGCCCGTGAAGCGGGCCTTGAGTTCTGATTCAAGGAGGATTACAAGAATGCCTCAGGATATGAATAATAGGAAACCGCAGGATCGTGAGCGCGGGGAACGCCGTGAGCGCGGCCCGCGTCGCGAGAGACGCCCGGAGAGCGAATTCCAGGAGAAGATGGTTTCCATCAACCGCGTTTCCAAGACCGTTAAGGGCGGCCGCAACATGCGGTTCTCCGCTCTGGTGGTAATTGGTGATGGCAAGGGCCGTGTCGGATGCGGTATCGGCAAGGCAACCGAAATTCCGGAAGCTGCCCGCAAGGCGGCTGAGGATGCCAAGAAGCATCTGGTCAATGTCAGCCTCAAGGGAACCTCGATTCCCCACGAAGCCATTGGTCACTATGGCACAGGCGAAGTCGTTCTGCTGCCGGCCCCGGAAGGAACCGGTGTTATCGCCGGTGGTCCTGCGCGTGCAGTGCTTGAGCTGTGCGGCGTGAAGGATATCCGGACGAAGAGCTACGGCACCAACAACCCGATCAACATGGTCAAGGCTACCATCCAGGGTCTGGCAAGCCTGCGCAATGCAGAGGAAGTTGCCAAGCTGCGCGGCAAGACTGTGGAAGAGCTGCTGGGCTGAAAAGGAGGAGTTTGCGATGAAA
This sequence comes from Christensenella sp. UBA4263, assembly GCA_002395225.1. GTDB lineage: Bacteria > Bacillota > Clostridia > Christensenellales > Aristaeellaceae > Ventricola. Next base: position 18,346 of record DGWH01000125.1, on the reverse strand, counting down.
CTACAGGTAACACTTGTGAAGTCACCGATCTCCAGCAAGCCCAACCATATCAGGATTGTTGAAGCACTGGGCCTGCATAAGGTACATGCCACCAAGGTTTTTGAGGATACCCCGTCCATTCGCGGGATGCTCTTCAAGGTAAAGCACCTGGTGTCTGTGACTGAGATCAACGACTAAGGAGGAGTACCATGAAGCTGTTTGAGCTTAAACCCGCAGAGGGATCCACGACGGCACCCCGCCGTCTTGGCCGCGGCGTTGGCTCCGGTCTGGGCAAGACGTCCGGCAAGGGCCACAAGGGTGCCAAGGCACGTAGCGGCGGCGGAAAGCGTCCTGGATTTGAAGGCGGCCAGATGCCTCTTGTCCGGCAGCTGCCGAAGCGTGGATTCAACAATATTTTTGCGAAAGAGTTTGCAACTGTCAATGTGAGCGCACTGGACTGCTTTGACGAGGGCACGGTCGTGGATGCCAAGCTCCTGGTGGAGAAGCGCATCATCCGCAAGGAACTCGACGGTCTGAAGGTTCTTGGAAACGGCGAACTGACCAAGAAGCTCACGGTTAAGGCTGCGAAATTTACCGCCTCAGCAAAGGAGAAGATTGAGGCCGTTGGCGGAACTGCCGAGGTGATCTGATATGTTTGAGAAGATGAAGAACGCCTGGCGTATCGCAGAACTCAGAAAAAAGATCCTTTACACGTTTGGCATGCTGCTCGTTTATCGCCTGCTGAGTGTTATCCCGGTTCCGGGCATGGATCTGTCGAAAGTTTCTTCGGCACTTGATCAGTTCTCTATCCTCGGATTTATGAACATGATGACCGGTGGTTCGTTCTCTCAGATGACCATTATGGCCATGGGTATTACCCCGTACATCAACTCCAGCATTATTCTCCAGCTCCTGACGGTTGCCATTCCTTCCCTTGAAAAGCTGTCGAAGGAAGGTCCGGAGGGACGCAAAAAGATCAATACGTATACCCGTTATTTGACAGTTATCCTGGCGTTTATCCAGGCCATCGGTCTTGTCTTTGCCATGCGGGCCAACTCCCGCGGCGGCATCTGGTATCTGGTCATCGGTCTGTCCATGGCAGCTGGTACTGCCCTGGCGATGTGGATCGGTGAGCGGATCACCGAAAACGGCATTGGAAACGGCATCTCCCTGCTGATCATGGCCGGTATCGTATCGAACATGTTCAACTGGGCGGTTTCGGCCATTACCGGCATCGGCGCCGGAACGGTTTCCTTTGTCGCGGTCATCGTGATTGTGCTGGCCATGCTGGCCATGATCGTGGCCATCACCTATGTGGACATGGGTGAGCGCCGGATCGGTGTCGTCTATGCCAAACGTGTTGTGGGACGGAAGATGTTCGGAGGTCAGTCCACCTACATTCCGATGAAACTGAACTCCACCGGCGTTATGCCGCTCATCTTCGGATTTGCGATTCTTCAGTTCCCGGCAACCATTTTTGCCTTCTTCCCGGCCTCCGCACTGAATCAGTGGTGGTCGAGATTCCAGAGTGGATTTGGCTATCAGATCGTACTGGCGGTCCTGATTATCGCCTTTACCTACTTTTATACCAGTATCACCTTCAATCCCGTGGATATCTCGAAAAATCTGCAGCAGAACGGCGGTACCATCCCCGGTTATCGCCAGGGCAAGCAGACGGGTGATTATCTGGCCCGCGTATCCGGGAACCTGACGCTGTTCAGCGCGCTGTTCCTGGCGGTGCTGGCCACCATCCCGACGCTGCTTACCCAGATTTTCGGAATCAGAGCACCGTTTGGTGCAAGCTCCGTACTCATCGCGGTTTCCGTTGGTATTGAAACCATCCGTGCGGTTGAAGCACAGATGGCACTGCGTCATCACAAGGGCTTCCTTGGTTAAGCAGGCTGATAGAGGTACAATTATGAATATCATTTTCCTTGGACCTCCGGGTGCGGGAAAAGGAACCCAGGCCGTTCGCGTGTGCGAGTGGCTGGGTATCCCGCAGATCTCGACCGGAGATATTCTGCGCAGAGCAATTAAGGAAGGAACACCCACCGGTCTGGCTGCCAAGGCCTATATCGACCGCGGGGATCTGGTTCCGGATTCTGTCGTGATTGATATCGTCAGGGAACGTCTGGCACAGCCGGACTGCAAGAGCGGCTATCTGCTGGATGGTTTTCCGCGGACGGTTGCGCAGGCGGAGGCACTCGCCTCGTTTGCGAAAATCGACAAGGTCGTGGACATCGATGTGGATGATCAGGTGCTGGTTGACCGGCTCTCCGGCCGCCGTGTCTGTCTGACCTGCGGGGGAACCTATCATACGAGTCAGCTCAACGGTTCCACCAGGTGCGAACGCTGCGGGGCTGAACTCATCCAGCGTGATGATGACAAGCCTGAGACCGTTCTGAGCCGTCTCAAGGTCTATCATGCACAGACAGCTCCTCTGATTGATTTTTACAAAGAGCGCGGACTTCTGGTGACAGTCGATGGTTCTCTTTCAATGGATGATTGCTTTGCGGCAATTCTTTCCCATCTTGGAGCCTGAGATTCCGGGAGAAGGAAATGAAGGTTCCAATGGATGTGGGGCAGGTCGTCATATCGACGGCCGGCCATGACAAAGGGCGGACGTTCGTGATCGTCGGTCAGGCGGATGATTCCGCCGTGCTGATTGCAGATGGCCGTACGAGGACAATGGACCGGCCCAAAAAGAAAAAGATCAGGCATCTCAGAGCCGGATCCGGGTCCATTGACTGGGTTCGGGAACGGATTCTTAGCCGGGTTAGTATCTACGATCATGAGATTCGAAAACATCTGGAACCGTTCCAGATGCCGCATAAGGAGGGTTAAGCGTGCCCAAGAGTGACAATATCGAGGTAGAGGGCGTTGTCGTTGAGGCTCTGCCGAATGCGAATTTTCGCGTTGAGGTGGCCGGCGGACACAAGATTATTGCTCAGATTTCCGGGAAGATCCGCATGAATTTTATCCGGATTTATCCGGGTGATAAGGTTAAAGTCGAGATATCACCCTATGATCTCACAAGAGGTAGAATTACCTGGCGGAGCAAGGGCTGAGAGTAAAATCGAGGAGGAATCGGACAATGAAGGTGAGACCGTCTGTGAAGCCGATCTGTGAAAAGTGTAAGATCATCAAGCGGAAAGGCCGCATCATGGTCATCTGCGAGAATCCGAAGCATAAGCAGAAACAGGGCTAAGCAACTTTGACAAAGACCGTACAGGCGGCTGCGCAGGCTCGGCCTGTGTTCTGGACGGCTTTTCATAAACAGTAGAGAATTTGTATGGAATTCAGTTCGGAGGTAAAATAATGGCACGTATTTCTGGCGTCGACCTGCCTCGCGAGAAGCGGGTCGAATACGGACTGACGTATATCTACGGAATCGGCGTGAAAACCGCACAGCAGATTCTGGAGGCAACCGGCGTCAATCCTGACACCCGCGTCAAAGATCTCACGGAGCAGGACGTCAACAAGATCCGTGAATACATTGAGCATAATCTGAAAGTGGAAGGCGATCTGCGCAGAGATGTCTCTCTTGATATCAAGCGTATGATGGAGATCGGATGCTATCGCGGTGTTCGTCATCGTCGTGGCCTGCCGGTTCGCGGTCAGAACACAAAGCAGAATGCCCGGACTCGTAAAGGTCCCAAGAGAACGATTGCTGGCAAGAAGAAAGCCACTAGGTAAAGAGGAGTGATTTTGTATGGCACCTAAGCAGAAGCTGAAAAGAGCTACCCGCAAGCGCCGCGAGCGCAAAGTCGTTGAGCGCGGTGCGGCACATATCCGCTCCTCCTTCAACAACACGATTGTAACCATCACTGACCTGCAGGGCAATGCACTGAGCTGGGCCAGTGCCGGCGGACTGGGCTTCCGCGGATCCAAGAAGTCGACGCCGTTTGCTGCACAGACTGCTGCGGAGACCGCCGCGAAGGCTGCGATGGAATATGGCCTCAAAACGGTTGAGGTGTATGTGAAGGGACCCGGCTCCGGACGTGAGGCCGCCATCCGTTCCCTGCAGGCAGCCGGCCTTGAGGTAAATATGATTAAAGACGTGACGCCCATCCCGCACAATGGATGCCGTCCGCCGAAGCGCCGCCGCGTGTAAGGTTTTGTAAGGAGGACAATGCAAAATGGCGAACAATAAAGAGCCCATTGCAAAGAAATGCCGGAGCCTCGGTGTTTCCCCTGTTGTTATGGGTTATGATAAGAAGCATTCCAACCGGAACCCGGGCGGCAACAAGCGCAAGAAGGTTTCCGAGTATGGTACCCAGCTGAAGGAAAAGCAGAAGGTCAAGTTTGTGTATGGCGTGCTGGAGAAGCAGTTCCATCGCTACTACCTGAAAGCATCCAACATGCGCGGCATTACCGGTGAAAACCTGCTGCGCCTCCTGGAACTGCGTCTTGACAACGTAGTGTATCGTCTTGGCCTGGCCAAGACCCGCAGAATGGCCCGTCAGGTCATTGTGCACGGTCATATCAAGGTGAACGGAAAGAAAGTGGACATCCCTTCCTATTCCGTCAAGGTCGGCGACGTGATCACCGTCCGCGAGCGTTCCATGGAGCAGGCCATGTTCAAGGAGCTGCGTGACAAGGCTGTTGTCACGCCGAAGTGGCTCACCTACGATGCGGCGACCCTGATGGGCACCGTTGCCGCGATGCCGGCACGTGAGGACATTGATTGCCCGATCTCTGAGCACCTGATCGTTGAGCTCTATTCTCGTTAATCCGTTGATCACTATTTTGAGGAGGAGGAGTCATCACAATGATCGAAATCGAAAAGCCGCATATTGATCGGGTCCAGGTGGATGACAACTATGGCAAGTTTGTCATAGAGCCACTGGAACATGGTTTCGGACAGACGCTGGGCAATTCCCTGCGTCGGGTATTGCTGTCCTCCCTTCCCGGAGTTGCTGCAACCAGCATCCATATTGAAGGGATACAGCATGAGTTTTCCTCTATCCCCGGTGTCAAGGAAGATGTTGCCGAAATTATCCTGAATCTGAAGGAGATCTCGGCGAAGCTTTACTGTGATGGACCCAAGACCATCACGATTCACGTGAAGGGGCCCTGTGAACTGACAGCAGGTCAGCTGGCAGTGGATGATCAGATTGAGATCATCAATTCGGATCATCACCTCGCGACACTCAATGAGGACGCCGATGTGACCATGACGATCACCATGGAGCGGGGCCGGGGATATGTGGCAGCTGAGCATAACAAGACCAGTACCACGCCCATCGGGGTCATTCCCACAGATTCTATTTTTACACCGATCAGGAAAGTCAATTACACCGTGGAGAACACGCGTGTAGGAAAGGAAACAGACTTTGACCGTCTGACACTTGAGGTGTGGACGGATGGCAGCATCCAGCCGGATGAGGCCATCTCCACTGCCGCAAAGATTCTCGGCGGTCATCTGAAGCTGTTTATGGATCTCACGGACCAGGTTGTGACAATCGGGTTCAATGAGAAAGAGGACGATCATCGCGAAAAAGTGCTTGAGATGACGATTGAGGAGCTGGATCTTTCCGTCCGCGCCTACAACTGTCTCAAACGGGCCGGAATCAACAGCGTGGCCGAACTGGTTCAGAAGAATCAGGAGGACATGATGAAAGTGCGCAACCTCGGCAAGAAGTCTCTTGAAGAGGTGGAGCAGAAACTGGCAACCCTTGGTCTGGCACTTCGGGCGAATGAGGAATAACAACTACTGTTCTGCCTAAGGGAACTGCGGGCACCTGCCCCGGCCGTGTTCGGCGGGGGCAGGTGTATAGTGGACTGCAGTTGCAGGAGGCAGACTGAACGAGGAGGAACATTATGGCAAATCAGCGGAAACTTGGCCGCACCGCCGCCCAGCGCAAAGCACTGCTGCGCAATCAGGTAACCAATCTTTTCTGGTACGGACGTATCGAAACAACCCTGGCTAAAGCCAAAGAGGTGCGTGTCATGGCTGAGCGCCTGATCACTCTGGCTGTCAAGGAATGCGACAACACGGTCTCCGTCGAGAAGCAGTTCAACAACGAAAAGGGACAGACGACAACCGTTACCGTGCAGAACGACGCACCCAGCAAGCTGGCTGCCCGCCGCCGCATCATGGCGTATCTGTACAACATCCCGGCTCCGCGCCAGGATGATGAGACCAAGCGTGCCTATCGTGAGCGCACGAAGGACGTGAAGTTCCCGGTTGTTGAGAAACTCTTCCGTGAAATCGGACCCAAGTACAAGGCCCGCAATGCCGAGAAGAACTGCGCAGGCGGCTATACCCGCATCATCAAGAAGGGTCCGCGCCGCGGCGACGCTGCCGAGATCGTCATCCTTGAGCTGATCTGATACAATCAGACAAAGTCCTGAGAATTTCTCAGGGCTTTTTTTCTGTTTCAGGCTCCAAATAGTGAATAATTCAACCGTACACAGTATAAATGTGTACAAATAGAGACGGGACAGGGAAGGCATTGTGGTACAATAGTGACAATAGAACTGTCATACGGGTGCTTTACACCCCGAATGACGGGAGGAGGAAACAGGATGATTGAATCCTTCAGCCAGTGTTTGCAGGCATGGATGAAAGATACAGCGCGATCCATTGCTGCTGTTGCCGCCGATGCCCAGCTGAAGAGCAAAACGACGGTGGCCCGCATTCTGAAGGACCAGAGCACGTATCAGAGTTACGAGAAACTCTATGAAGCCTTATCATCCCATACATCCATTGACGAAAAATGGAAAAGCCGCTTTGAACACGCCCTTCGGGCAGAGAAAGTGGGCCTTCGCCAGTACGCCCTGTTTGAGGCGATCAGGGATGAACTGCTTGAACAAAGGATCAGGAGGAGCCCCGGGAATACCGGGGAGCCGACGACCATCCTGATTATGGGCTGTCCCTGGCAGAAGACGAATGACTTTATTGATCAGTGTCTCTCACAAAACCGTTCTGTCAGCATTTTCCATTATCTCACCCCCAATGAACTGTTTGATGATCCGCCGGTCGTGGCCGGGCTGATGGCCCGTCTGAAGGATGACCGGTATCAGGCGTTTATCGTCGCCAATGAGGAGCTGCTGGCCTCCAGGATCAGCTGGAACATTATGCTCCGGAAGAAGCAGGATACCGGGGAGGAATTTATCACCATCAGCGGCGGAGATGCTCTCAGCTGGCAGTGGCTCCAGTCCTCGGGGAATGTGTTCAGGGAATACCAGAGCATGCTGACCGGACTTGAGCCGCAGTCGCTTTACCATAACAGCGATATTAAAAAAGGCACCGACTATATTCGCCTGATGAAAGAATGCTGGCAGATGGAGAACATGCACAACAAAGTGCTGCTAAAGCCCACGCCGGCGATTCAGATGCTTCCGGCCGATGTCAGCATCGGAACCTTCACGGGTTTTCTGGACAATTATATCCTGCCGGTTGCGCCCAGCGCGGATTCCATCGTCTATTATTTCCGCAAACGGGCGGAGACTTTCTATAGCTGCGAAACGACGATGGTCATTTCCTATCAGGCGACGATGGACTTTATCAATTCCGGGAGGCTGTCGGATCATTTCTTTGCCTGCAGGGCGTTTACCAAGGAAGAGCGGATCATCAGTCTCAGTTACCTCTTGGAATGCATGGATAAGCCGCACACCAGGATTCTGTTTACAAAAGACGAACAGCTGTGCGAGACGTTCTCCTTTGAGGCCTTCAGCAAATTCGGAACGCTGATTTATCCCAGCCGGACGAGCTATAACGTTGAACGGGATGCCTATCGGGAGCTGATTTTGCCGGGAGATATGTTTGAAACACTGTTCCGTCAGTTTATGGATGAAATGATTATTCCGGAGACTTGCTATACCGCGGCAGAATCGAAGCAAATGATGAAAGAACTGATTACAGCGGCCCAGTCCGTCTGATCAGGAAAGGTTTCGCGTCTCAGGTGGATACCTGACAGGATTTCATGGCGCGTCATGGGCAATGCAGCCTCCGTCCCACAATCAAAAGACACATGGTATCGCTCACAGGAAGGGCATATCCATGTGTTTTTTTGGTGATGTGCGCGGCAATGGAAAGGCTCGGGAAAATAAAAGTAGTGAATTGCGGAAACGTGTGGTATAATGCGCGTGCACTTATCATGACAGGATTGAAAGGGATAAAACCGGATGAGAATCTACCAGCCGCTCAGAGGCGTTGGGGCTGCGTACAAGGAGAACAGTTTTGTGGTCTTCGATGATGCAGGGGTGGAAATCGGACAGGGAGGACTTGAATTCAGGGTCCTCAGGAAAATGTACGAGGAACGGCCGCTGGATATTGAAATGATTATGGACGCGCATCCTGCAGCAAGTGATACACTGTACGGGGCTCTGATGGCAAGGGCGGAACAGATCAAGGAAGAAAATGACAATCTGCCTGCCAGACTGTACACGCGCTGTGCGCTTAATGATAAAGAAAAATACGATTATTTTCTCAGTATGGGATTTGATGACCGTGACGGCGTGGAACTGTTCGTGCGGCAGGTCGAGGCCGGCGCCGGACAGCGGCGCAATTATCCGCCGACGGGAACCAAATGTGAGGATGCGGATCTTCATACCCGGGCACGCCGGGAGGAGTTCCTGCAACGGCTGAAAAGTCTTGGCGATGAACCTCACGCGGAGGAATGGCTTGCCGACCGGATGCGTTATCCGGTTTTTTGCGCAAAAGTGGTTCTCTATGGCTCGGAGGTGGCCGGGGCTCTGCTGATTACCGGCTCACAGCAGGAAGCGGAAATCCTTATGGTTGGCGTGGAACCCAAATGGCGCAGCAAAGGCGTCGGGGCAGCCATGATCGACGAGGCACTGGAGCAGCTAAAGGAGCAGAAAATCCCTTACCTGGTGGTGCGGGCACAAAGGCGCAACCAGCGGATGCTTCGCCTGCTGAAACGCTGTCAGTTTGAATGGATACGGACGGAGGAACTGCTGCTGGGACGTGATCTGTAAAGCGCTTCCTGTGGATTTGCCTGCCAGACAGGGCAAATAAACGGATGCTGAATCAAAAGAACGTGAAACTGGATGAGGATGACCGGAGAGTGTCTTATACTCAAGCCGGGAATAGGTGGAAAATGTAAGCAACTTGTGAATGAAACTGTTGGATTTTGAAATTAGAAATTCCATCTATTTCCACACTCAGGTATAATGGGACGAGGAAGGAGGGAAAACCAGATGAATTTGCTTAACAGCGGAATAGGCTATGTGCTTTTTAGGGAAAACGTTTTTAAGGATACCTATGTGGACAAGACCATGATGGTTGACACCTTTTACCAATATACGAAACGTCTCAATAAGTATGTCTGTGTTACCAGACCGAGACGTTTTGGCAAGTCTGTGGCGGCGAATATGATTGCGGCTTTTTTTGATAAAAGCACAGGCGAAAAGAGCAAGGCACTCTTTGAAAAGTGCAGGATCGGTACGATTAAGTCAGATCAGGAAGAGACATTTGCAGCGGCTCCTCAAGGACCTGAAACCGAGAAACTGTGCTGGCCGATTCAGGGCAGTCTCAATGTGATTCGCATCAACATGATCGACCTGCTTACAGAATCAGTACAGTCCTGTGAAGCGTTTCTGTCAAAACTGGATGCTCAACTGCGGGAAGATCTCCGGCAGCAGTATCCCCAAATGAACTTTTCCGGGGAAAAAGAACTGACGGATCTGCTTCGACAGACAAAGGAATCATTTGCTTTTGTCATTGATGAGTGGGATGCTGTATTTGAAATGCCCTTCATGACAGAAAAGGATAAGGAAAAGTATATTCTTTTTTTGAAAGCGCTCTTTAAAGATAAAGCATATGTCCATTTTGTCTACATGACCGGCATTCTGCCTATAGCTAAATATACCAGTGGTTCTCCTCTGAATATGTTTCATGAGTTTTCGTCATTCCAAGATGCACAGTTTTATCCTTTTTTCGGTTTGACTTTGGAGGAAATACGGGAACTGATGGAGAAAAAAGATTTTATTCGGCCATCTCTGTCGGATTTGACGTTTTGGTATGATGGGTATATTCGCTCATCTGATGGTGTACATATTTACAATCCGGAATCAGTGTCACGTGCATTGATTGATGAACAGTGCGGGGACTACTGGACGGGCACGGGACCAATGAATGAGATAGAGGATCTGATTCGGAACAATGTTCAGGATCTTCGGGAGGATGTCATACGGATGACAGGCGGCGAAACGCTGTCTGTTAAGCTTTCAGGTTTCAGTGTGGAGAAAGGAAACGTTTCCACCCGGGATGAAATACTTTCTGCAATGGTGGTATATGGATTTCTCAGTTATTATGATGAGCAGCTGTGTATTCCGAACCATGAACTGCTGAAGAAATTTCAGAGAGCACTGAGCTCTCATGAACTGGGGCTCAGACAGACGCTTGCCGAGTCTCAGCATTTGCTAAATGCGACACTTCAACAAAACGACAAAGAAATTGCAAGACTAATTGAAAGCCTTCACACGGAGAAAATCCCTTTTTTTGAATACAATGATGAAAACTCGCTTGCCTGTGTGGTGACCATGGGTTATCTTGCAGCACTGGATAAATACCGTGTTGTTCGGGAAGACAAAGCGGGAAAGGGGGATGCCGATTTTACATTTGAACCAAGGAACAGAAGAGACGTACCGATCATTCTGGAACTGAAGTACAATCGTTCGGCGAACAATGCACTGAAATGCATCAGAGAAAAGGACTATATTGCCCGATTCAGAGATTATCCCAGCGTACTCCTTGTCGGAATCAATTACAGTGAGAAGACGAAAAAGCACACCTGCAAGACAGAAATGGGTAAACCTTCGGATTTTTTGCAATAAAGGATGGGATTCATCGCTTCTTGGACAGGCTTTGAATAAGATTTGTTATTTGCTGTGAAGGAAGGTTCGGTGGGCCGGGGGACAGAATGCAAAGCTCATCATGGGACAAGTCCGGTGATGAGGTTTACATAGAAGACTTTATACACTGACAAAGTGGGAACGGAGACAAAAATGAAAATACAGAAAGGCGCGTATACAGCTCTGGTGACACCATTCAATGCAGATGGTTCGGTGAATTTTCCGAAACTGCGTGAACTGGTTGAATGGCAGATTCAGCAGGGGATCGATGGAATAGTGGCACTCGGGACCACGGGCGAAAGCAGCACCATGAGTCATGAGGAAGATGACGCGGTGGCTGAATGTGTGGTCGAGGTGGCAAACGGGCGGATTCCCATTATCTGCGGTGCAGGCTCCAACAGCACCCAGACACAGCTTGAGAAGACCATTCGGTACAAGAAGATTGGTGCGGATGGCGTCCTGCTGATCTCGCCTTACTATAACAAGGCAAATGAAGAGGGAATGTACCGTCATTTTGCCACTGTTGGTGATCAGGTCGACATTCCCATTGTTCTTTATAATGTTCCTGGCCGGACTGGCTGTTCCATCAGCCCGGCCTGCGTGGCCCGTCTGGCCAAACATCCCAACATTGTTGCCATCAAGGAGGCCAGCGGAAACATCAGCTATGCGGCACATGTGGCCAGGGAACTGAATGATGATTTTGCTATGTTTTCCGGAAATGACGACATGGTTCTGCCGATTCTGAGCCTGGGCGGCGCCGGAGTGATTTCGGTCCTCTCCAATATCCTGCCGGCCGAGGTTCATGCGATGACGGCCGCGTATTTTGCCGGAGATATCGCCGGGGCACGGGCAATCCAGCTGAAGTACATGGAACTGATCGATGCGCTGTTCTGCGAGGTGAACCCGATCCCTGTCAAGGAAGCCATGAATCAGATGGGAATGGAGGTTGGCGGTTACCGGCTGCCGCTGTGTGAAATCGGCCCGGCAGGCCGCGAGCGTGTGCGGAAGGCGCTGGAGGTACTTGGATGAAGGTTGCGGTAATCGGAAACGGACGGATGGGCCAGATTCTGGCAAGGCTGTGCCGGGAGGCCGGCCATGAACTTGCCGGTCTGGTAGGACCGGGGGATACGGAATCCGTTGACATGCTGGGGCCGACGGAGGCGGCGATCGATTTTTCCTATCCGGGAAATCTGGAGGCGCTGCTTGAGAAGGCACAGCGGGAGCATTTCCCACTGGTCATTGGAACCACCGGATACACCGGGGAACAGGTGGAATGCATTAAACAGGCCGCACGGTCGATTCCCATCGTGTACGCCAGCAATTATTCAACGGGCGTGACGGTCATGAATCGTCTGGTTCGTGAGGCTGCCCGGGTCCTTGAGAATTTTGACGTTGAAATTGTGGAAACCCACCACCGGATGAAAGTCGATGCCCCCAGCGGAACAGCCAAAAGCCTGCTTGCCAATGTGGATCCGGAGGGACGGCGTCCGGTGCTGGATGGCCGCAGCGGGATTGTCGGTGTCCGGGGCAATGAAATCGGCATGCATGCCTTGCGCGGGGGAACGGTGGCGGGCGAACACCGCGTGCTGTTCTTCGGCGAAAAGGAAGAACTGGAAATCCGCCATCGGGCGGATGACCGGGAGATTTTTGCCCGGGGCGCCATGCGCGCGCTGGCGTTTGCGGCAAATGCAAAGCCGGGACTGTACAATATGGAGGATGTCCTGTTCGGAGAGACAGCACAATAACGCGGGCATGGACAAGCCGCAGCAGCCTGACAGAGCCCGGCAGGGACTTGATTGCCGGTCAATGGCCGGCGGAGGGAAACAGATGGATGCGTATGAAATTATCCGCAAAATTGCGGAGGCAAAGAAGAAGACCCCGGTAAAGGTCTATGTAAAGGCAAAAGCGCCGGTGAAATTTCCCGGGGCACAGGTGTTTGGCGCAGGAGATCAGATTGTCATTGGCGACTGGGCAGACATTGCTCCGGTGCTTGAGGCAAACAAGGCAGAGATTGAGGACCTGTACATCGAGAATGACCGGCGCAACAGCGCCCTGCCGCTGCTGGATCTCAAGGCAGTGAATGCGCGGATTGAACCGGGTGCCATTATCCGTGACCAGGTGGAAATCGGCGACGGCGCGGTGATTATGATGGGTGCGGTGATTAATATCGGCGCATGCATCGGTGAGCAGAGCATGATTGACATGGGTGTGGTTCTTGGAGGTCGCGCGATCGTCGGAAAACATACCCACGTTGGAGCGGGTGCAGTGCTGGCCGGTGTGGTCGAGCCGCCCAGCGCGAAGCCGGTTACGGTGGGTGACGATGTGATGATCGGGGCAAACGCGGTGATTCTCGAGGGAGTCAGCGTGGGTGACCGGGCCGTGGTGGCAGCGGGTGCCGTCGTGACGGAGGATGTCCCCGCGGGCGCTGTTGTTGCCGGCGTTCCGGCCAGAATCATCAAAATGCGGGATGAAAAGACCGACCGCAAGACTGAACTGGTGGATGCGCTTCGCAGTCTGTAATTGAGAAAGCGCCTGAGTTGCTCAGGCGTTTTTTATCATTCGGCCAAAGACCGGAATGTTCCGGATGCGGGTTTATTATGCTCCGAAAGAGAAAAAAATCAATTCGCAGCACAATAAACTTAATCCGTAAGGTGAGAATCATCTTGCCAGGAAGGAATATTGTCGACAGGTTGGAAGCGGTTTAAACTGCTGCGAAACAGAAAATAATCAATTCGTAGCACGATAAACCATCTATAAGGTTGACACGTGTATTGCCGATAGACTGTAATCAGTTTAAACTGCTGCGAAACAGGAAAAAATCGATTCGCAGCACAATAAACCATCTATAAGGTTGACGCGTGCATTGCCGATAGACTGTAATCGGTTTAAACTGCTGCGAAACAGGAAAAAATCGATTTGCAGCACAATAAAACATCTATAAGGTTGACGCGTGCATTGCCAATAGGCTATAATCGGTTTAAACTGCTACGAAACAGGGAAAAACAAATTCGTAGCACAATAAAGCTGATCTATAAGGAGAGGATCATCTTGGCAGGAAGGGATATAGTCGATAGGCTAAAATAGGTTTAAACAGCTACGAAATAAAAAGAAATCAATTCGTAGCACAATAAATCCGATCAGAAAGGAGAGGATCATCTTGGTAGGAAGGGAAAGAGAAATCAGGGAGTTAAACCGGCTCTATAATCGAAAGCGTGCGGACCTGGTTGCAATTTATGGACGACGTAGAGTTGGGAAAACCTTTCTGATTGATGAAACCTTCGGCTCGCGGATTACCTTTCGTCACGCAGGGCTTTCCCCTGCGGACCAACAGCCGGAAGGCATGCTGAAGGCACAGTTAGAGCATTTTTACAGGTCTCTGAAGGAACAGGGAATGGAAAAACCGGAAAAACCTTCTTCCTGGATGGAGGCGTTTTATCAGTTGGAATGTTTTCTGAAACAAAAAGACAACGAAGAACGCCAGCTTGTATTTCTGGATGAAATGCCCTGGATGGATACACCTCGTTCAGGTTTCATGCAAGCCTTTGAAGGATTCTGGAATAACTGGGCTTGTCATCGAAAGAACATCATGGTCATTGTCTGTGGCAGTGCCAATTCCTGGATCCTAGATAATCTGATCAACAATCATGGAGGCTTGTACAATCGTGTTACTTATGAAATAAAACTTTCGCCTCTTTCTTTACAGGAATGTGAGCAGCTGTTCAGGGAAAATGGAGTATGTTTCTCGCGATATGACATCGCACAAAGCTATATGATTTTTGGCGGAATTCCCTACTATCTCGAATATATTGATGCTGAGTTAAGTCTGGCACAGAATGTAGATCATCTGTTTTTCAGCAGATCTGCGAAACTTGCAAATGAATTTGTGCGCTTATTTGATTCTATCTTTGAAGATTCAGAGACGGCCAGAAATATCATTCGTTTACTCTATACGCGAAATGCTGGATTTACCAGAAGTGAAATCATTGAAAATCTGCAACTGCCAAATGGTTCCAGAATTTCAAGAATTCTTCACGCGTTGACTGCCGGAGATTTTATTATCAGATATGTTCCGTTTGGGATGAGCAAGAGGAAAGTTCATTATAAATTGACAGATCCTTTTTGCTTGTTCTGGCTGCATTTTTTAGGGGAAAAAACTGAATTAACAGAAGATTATTGGCAGCAGCGTGTAACGTCTCAGTCTGTAGTTGTTTGGCGAGGATATGCTTTTGAGAATCTGTGTTTCAATCATATTCCTCAGATAAAAAGAGCGCTTGGAATTTCTGGGGTCATTACAAGTGTCTCTGCATGGTCAAAACGTTCCGAAGATCAGGAGGGAACACAAATCGATCTTCTGCTCTTCCGAAATGATAACGTGGTAAACATGTGCGAAATCAAGTATTACGGGAATGAATTCACAGTGGATCTCCAGTATTATAAAAAGATACTCTACAGGCAGGAACTGCTGTTAAAAGACATTTCTGCCAAATACGCTGTACACAGTACACTGATCACTACATTTGGGTTAAAACGGAATGAATATGCCGGGGCATTTCTGAAAGTAGTTACATTAGATGATCTGTTTGAACGGCCGTGAATCGGGCCTGTTTTGTGATTTGGCAGGGATTCATCAAAGTGGGAAAACGGAAAAAGAATGCGCAGGGCAGAAAGAATGGAAAATGGAAAATTAATTCAAAAATGTCAAAATTGCAGATTGACAGGCAAAACTGGTCGTGTTATCATTCCGTTTGCTGTGCAAAGACCTTTGGTCTATGTGAACTGCTAAAAAGGAGGAGAGAACGTGGAAAAGCTGAAGAATGCTGAACGGCGCGTGGTCGGTACCAAACGGGTGCTTCGGGCAATTGACGAAGGACGTGTGGCGGCGGCATATACGGCAGCCGATGCGGATCTCCTGCTGACCAAACGTGTGGTAGACCGCTGCTATGAGCAGAACATCCCATGCAGGCAGTCGGAGAGCATGGCAGCGCTGGGGAAAGCCTGCGGAATTGATGTGGGAACGGCGGCAGCCGCCATCCTGTACTGATTCCACGGTGATCCGGCGATTCCGGGAAACCGGAAAATGACAAAGTCAGCAAGTTTTGTTCCAAATAGATTTGACCTAGAAACATAGGAGGTGCTTCCATGCCAACGATCAATCAGTTGATCCGCAACGGAAGAAAAGCGATCGCTGCAAAGCCGACCGCACCGATTCTGCAGAAGTGCCCGCAGAAGCGTGGTGTTTGCCTCTCCGTTAAGACGACGACACCGAAGAAGCCGAACTCCGCTCTGCGGAAGATTGCCCGTGTACGTCTGACCAACGGAATTGAAGGAACCTGTTATATCCCGGGTATCGGCCATAACCTGCAGGAGCACTCGGTTGTGCTCATCCGCGGCGGCCGTGTCCGTGACCTTCCTGGTGTCCGTTATCACATCATCCGCGGTGCCCTGGACGCTGCCGGTGTGGATAAGAGAAAACAGGCCCGCTCCAAGTACGGCGCCAAGAGACCCAAGAAGTAAATTTCCGCTTTGAGAAGCGGCGCCCTCCCAGTATCGGAGGTGTCGTCGGTCCCGGCAGGTGGCCGGTCGCGAGGCCCACAAGTGTCCGGATGTCATGGAACAGCATTCAGGACAAACTGCGGGCTGGCAGGACCGTGTGCTAGATCCACAGGAAACATTCCCTTAGCTGAGGGGAAATGGGAACTGTGGCTGTCGGAGCCATGCTGCAATGAACCAGGCGGAAATCCGCCTTCGACAAAATAGGAGGTAAACCCATGCCAAGACGTGGTTTTATACCGAAGCGTGAGGTACTGCCGGATCCGGTATACGGCAATACCATTGTCACAAAGCTGATCAACCAGGTCATGCTGGACGGCAAGCGCGGCATTGCGCAGTCTGTCTGCTATGACGCATTTGAGATGGTGAATAAGAAGACCGGCAAGGAAGCCATGGATGTGTTCAACGACGCACTGGCCAACATCCTGCCGAGCCTTGAGGTCAAGGCCCGCCGCGTCGGCGGTGCAACCTATCAGGTCCCGATCGAGATCCGTCCGGAGCGCCGTCAGACCCTGGCTCTGCGCTGGCTGGTCGATTTCTCCCGCAAGCGCGGCGAGAAGACCATGGCCGAGCGTCTCTGCGCAGAGATTATTGATGCCAGCAACAACGCCGGCGCTGCTGTACGCCGTAAGGAAGAAATGCATCGTATGGCCGAGTCCAATAAGGCTTTCGCGCATTATCGCTGGTAAGTTTCTATGCCGCAGCCTCTGGCTGCGGCTATATCGTGAAAAAGGAGAACTATCATGCCGAGAACCCATGCTTTGAACATGGTCCGCAACATTGGAATCATGGCGCATATCGACGCCGGCAAGACAACGACTACCGAGCGTATTCTGTATTATACGGGGAAAACGCACAAGATTGGCGAAGTCCATGAAGGTGCTGCGACCATGGACTGGATGGAACAGGAGCAGGAGCGTGGTATTACCATCACCTCTGCGGCCACCACCTGCTATTGGAAGGACCACCGTATTAATATTATTGACACTCCCGGACACGTTGACTTTACCGTTGAAGTCGAACGGTCTCTGCGTGTTCTTGACGGCGCTGTTGCCGTGTTTGCGGCAAAAGGCGGCGTGGAGCCCCAGTCTGAAACGGTCTGGCGTCAGGCTGAACATTATCAGGTTCCCCGTATTGCCTATGTAAATAAAATGGACATCGTCGGTGCGGATTTCTTCCATGTCATGGAGCAGATGCATGATCGTCTGCATGCCAATGCACATCCGCTTCAGCTGCCCATCGGCGCGGAAAATACATTCCGCGGCATCATTGACCTGGTCACCATGCGTGCTGAGGTCTATTATGATGACATGGGCAAGGACTACCGTGATGAAGAGATCCCGGAGGATATGAAAGAGGATGCTCAGCTTTATCACGATGAGCTGATTGAGGCTCTGGCGGATATTGATGACACCATCATGGAAAAGTTCATGGAAGGCGAGGAGCCGACCATTGAAGAGGTGAAAGCCGCCATCCGCAAGGGAACCGTTGAGTGCAAGTTCTTCGGCATGCTCTGCGGCACCTCTTACCGCAACAAGGGCGTACAGCTGCTGCTGGATGCCATCATTGATTACATGCCCTCTCCGGTTGACATTCCGCCGGTCAAGGGAATCAATCCCAAGACGGATGAGGAAATCACCCGTGAGGCAAGCGACAGCGCGCCGTTCTCTGCTCTTGCCTTCAAGATCATGACGGACCCGTTTGTCGGCAAGCTGACCTTCGTGCGTGTCTACTCCGGACACATCAGCTCCGGTTCCTACGTACTCAACTCCACCAAGGAGAAGCGCGAGCGCATTGGCCGTCTCCTGCAGATGCACGCCAATGAGCGCAAGGAAATTGACGAGATCTATGCCGGCGATATCTGCGGCGTTGTCGGATTCAAGGATACGACAACCGGTGACTCGCTGTGCGATGACAAGCAGAAGATCATCCTCGAGAAGATGGAGTTCCCGGAGCCGGTTATCCAGGTCGCCATCGAGCCCAAGACCAAGGC
>DGWH01000169.1 GCA_002395225.1 Christensenella sp. UBA4263 | reverse complement strand
CCGTCCGCATTCTTGTGGGCCAGCTTCAGCGATTTCACGGTGATGTACCTCATCAGATTCTGTACTTTCGGGTATCTCTCTGATAATACCCTTACTATCTCAGTTAACGTTTGCATCTGGTTGTACCTCTTGGTGTTTCAAATGTTCCTACTTTGATAGACGACTCTCCGTGATCCCCTTTGCTCCACGATCATTACTCGCTTCATTGCTACTATGGGATCATCCGACTCCCTGCCTGTATTCGCTGAGACTTGCGGTTTTATGGCTTGTCTGCTAGCTTACCTTACGGAACGGACAGGGTCTCCAAGGTCCACGTAACCTCCTGTGCAAACTCGCCACGCCCTCAGACCCCGATAGGATCTCCGCAACCTTGCCACTTGGAACACAGTTCTCGTCGCTCATCGTCAACGCTGCTCTCGTCGGTTGCTTCTTGCTGCCTGCTGTGACTTCAAACACATCGGCTCCTATTTACTCAAATAACGAGGCTCAATAGCTTCAAACACTCCGCCACGAAGATAGACGTCGTGCCCTACGGCTCGCTTGCTCCCGAATACCTCTGCTTGAGGTCTCGCCTTACGGCTGCACCCCGAGGTATCGATACTGGCTGCTGGCTAGGCTTTACCAGGCGTGTCTATTCCACGCTGTCTGTTACGCACCGAACTTGCGCACTGAAGGTCTTAACGTTTGGAAAGACCCCGCTATGCGGGAGCAGCAGGGACAGTGGCCGGTCATTTTTCTGAGTTTTGCGGGCATCAAGGAAACCTCCTGTGTCAACGCAATGATTCAAATGAAAAAGCTGCTGGTAAAACAGTTTTCAGAGCATCCTGAATTGTATCAGACAGAACAGTTGGACCGAAACGAGCAACTGGCGCTAGATGAAATTACGGTAAAAATGAGCGATGCGGATGCATCCACGTCTCTGAATCTGCTTTCAGCACTGCTCCAAAAAATCTGGGGAAAAAAGGTTCTGATTTTTCTGGATGAATACGATACTCCCTTACAGGAAGCCTATGTGAATGGCTACTGGGATGAACTGACCGCGTTTATCCGATCACTGTTCAACAACACCTTTAAAACAAATCCTTCTTTGGAACGAGGTGTTATGACAGGAATTACCCGTGTGAGTAAAGAATCCATCCTTCCAGACCTGAATCATCTGGTGACGATAACAACCACATCCGAACAGTATGCAGCCGCCTTTGGCTTCACGGAGCAGGAAGTATTTGCCGCTCTCGAAAGACAGGGATTCACGGAAAACGACAAAAAAGACGTCAAAAGCTGGTACGGTGGATTTACCTTTGGTAGCATAACGGATATCTATAATCCATGGGCTGTGACCTGCTTCCTCTCTACAGGGAAGTTTGACACTTATTGGGCGAACACCAGTGAAAACGGGCTGGTGGGAACATTGCTGCGAAAAGGCGGTCCTGATATCAAGCGCAAATTCGAAAATCTGCTGGAAGGTGGAAACGTGACCGTCCCTGTGGATGAACAGATGTTCTATAATCCGCTGGATACAAACCCGGAGGCAGTCTGGAGTTTCCTGCTGGCATCGGGTTATCTGAAAGTGGTTCATGTCGTATCAAAAATAGAAGCAGTTCGTACGAACACTAAACCCCTTTATACCCTGACACTGACCAATCTGGAAGTTCGGCTGACGTTTGAGGATTTGATCCAAAACTGGTTCAAAAAGGGAGGCGGACTTTCCAGGTTTACAAAGGACATGCTGCGGGGAGATGCAGAAAGCCTGGAGGAACGCCTGAATGATCTCATGCTGACTTCCATGAGTTCGTTCGATGGCGGAAACAATCCGTCGGTAAAAAACCCGGAAAAGTTCTATCATGGTCTGGTACTGGGCCTGCTTGCAGAGAATTATCCGGACTATCTGCTTACCTCCAACCAGGAAAGCGGATATGGCCGCTATGATGTCATGATGGAGCCCAAAAACGGGCAGGGAACAGCGGTCATCATGGAATTTAAAGTACTGAGCAGACGCCAGGGTGAAAAAAGCCTCGCGGATACCGCCCTGAACGCCCTTCGCCAGATTGAGGAAAAGCGATATGATGCAGGCCTTCTTGCCCGGGGGATCCCGGCAGAAAACATCCTGAAATACGGCTTCGCCTTTCACGGAAAGAAATGCCTGATCCGAAAAGGATAAACGGGTCTGGCCCGGGCCGGATGACCTTTCCGACCCCGGCTCAGAACGAAAAAACGACCGCACTTGGCGGTCGTTTTTGTCATTTTTGAAGCGCTGACACAGGATGTCGGGCTCAGTATCAGAAGAGGTGGTTGATGTAATCCGTCAGCGCCTGGCGGTCATAGATCTTGGACATGTCATTGATCACAAAATCCGGTTCGACGCCCTGGTCAATGTCGTAGAAGGAGCCGTTCTTGAGGAAGGACAGGCGCCTGGGGCTTGAATAGTTAAACATGGTTCCCCATGCCGTTGATGCCGGCTGCACCGAGCAGCTTCCGCCGCCGGAGGTGCGGCCCAGCAGCGTCACGACGCCGGAGGACTTGAAGGCGGCCGGCACCAGGTTGCCGCAGGAGAAACTGGACGGGGAAATAATGCAGTACAGTTTCTTGTCCTTGACCGTATCCGAGATATCGAATTTCCGGTCCAGATTGGTATCCGCATGATAGAGCAGGTTGGAAAGAGCACCGGTGGAAATGTCCTTCATACTGAGCGGTGCCTCGCCGAGGTACCAGGCCATGGCGAAAATCGCCGCATCCACCGCGCCGCCGCCGTTGATGCTCAGGTCCATGACGACATTCTCAATCGGGCTGTCCTTGCGGTAAATGGCATCATGCGCATAGATAATCAGGCCAACCGTGTCATTGGGCATGTCATCCATGTTCTTGATGGCGTAATAAGTGGAAGGCCCCTCGTAGTCAAACTCATCAAAGGTAATATAGGCCGTATTTCCGACTTCCTGGTAATAATGGAAGTCATCTTCCCAGACAGCCTCTCTCATTTCCTTCAGGCGTTTATCGCTGTTGTCGGATTTCTCTCTGGAAGGACCATAAGCCGTATCCTTGAACTCCGGTCCGGTCATCCAGGACTTATTAATGAATGTAGAATGCACATCATCCAGATAGTACTCGATAAACGTGCTGAGGGCCGTGTCAGCGTCCTGTGCATCCAGTGCTCTGAGCGGCTCATCATAGCCAATCTGCCAGAACAGCTGATCAAAGTTGAAAATATCATGAACCTCTTTGAGGCCGTACATATTATCCAGCATCAGGCAGAGTTCACTATAGCCATAGTCTGCCAGTTCCTGGCTTCTCTCACGCGGCTTTACGCTGTAATAACGCTCACCGAGTTCTGTATAGCCGCTGTATTCACTGCCCATCATATTGGAGGTCACCAGGAAAAGTTCCTCCCCGTTGAACAGGAAGTTCATCAGCAGGTGAGGCGCGATGAGAAAATCATTCAGCGTCTGGAGCGGGACATAAAAACCGTCCTTGGCAACCATCTCAATTCCATACGGCTCGAGTTCCAGTACCTTTACATCACCGTACCGGTCAAAGGAGGAAACGGCCACGCGCTCAAACATTTCAGCCTCGCCGGTAGAGGAATAGCCGCTGGTCGAGAGCATGTCCAGCAAAGAAGAGTCAGTGGAATCATGCATGAAGCCATTGTAATCATTGAACGTGATGGTGTCCGCATCAAAATCCATTTCCATCAGATACCCGTTTTCGCGTTCAAGGGTGACCTTATTCCCCTCAGTCACCAGGGTCAGACTGTACTTCGGATCATTATTCTGCTCACCATACAGGAAGTTCATGACATCGCACCAGTCATGCATCTCCATCCAGAGCATGTCATCCACCCCATCCATGAGATAGCACGACATGGTGAAGTAATCCTCTACTGACCCGAAATTGACTCTGTACTCTGCTTTCTTAAAGGTATGGTCTTTATCTGCCGCCAGTCCGCAGGCGCAGGCCAGGCAAAGAACCACCATTAAGAGGCACATCAGATTTCTTTTCATTTTGTCTCCTTTCCGAACATCTGGTCTTGGACAACAAACCTGTCTAAGGCGCCGGAACTCTTTGAGGCTGTGTGCCTGAGGTCCCGTTCCCCTTTTCATTATAGAGATTCATGTCCCTTTAAAAAAGAGAAAAACCCCTTCGCGTACGTTTCATTCTGTTGCGTGCCCCCGGGGCAGGTTAAACATAGTCGCGTAAATCGAACGGCCGGCCGCCGTTTTGAAAACCCGGTCATAAACGGAGGCAATTTTCTCAGCCGTATAACTGTTTTCAAAACTGTTCACGATAAAATCCGCCTCAAGGAGGATCTGATGGTCAATGCCATCCACCGGCACAGTGGTATGGTGTTCCCCCACCAGCTGACAGATCCGCCCGGTTTCTGCCTCATCAAAAGGCAGATCCCGCAGCAGCTCCCGGACCAGCGGCGGCCCTTCCAGTTCCTGAAGGTTCCCCGGATGGCTTCCGTATTTCCGGTTGCACAGCGGAATCGCGATATCGTGGACCAGTGCCGCTGCCTCCAGCACCTCTGTCAGGTGTGCCTCCAGCTGTTCGCTCTGCGCGATCAGGCTGGCATAGCTGTACACCTTGGTAAAGTGCTGAATCAGGTCCGGGTCTCCGCGGTCAAACTCAATCATCTGGTGAAACAGGCTTCGAATTCGTTCCGTCATCTTCGTCTTCCTTTAAGTCTGAATTTCCAGCATTTTCTGCAGTGTGCCATCATCCTTGAATACCATGAAATCACGTACGCTGAGGCGCACCTGATCACCGTTTTTTCTCTTCCGGTATTCAAATCCGTTGGCAATCACCCGGACCAGCTCGTTGCCGATGCGAACACGGCAGTCATCCACATCCCCCAGATAGTACTGTGCCTCCAGCGTTCCTCTCAGAATGCCGGTGTCATCAAAGTACAGATTCTCCGGCCGGATCGCCACCTCGACTTTGCCGCTGTGCGGTCCGTCGTAGGAAAGGGTCTGGTCGTTCATGGACGGGAACGTGATTTTTCCGTTCTCGGCAACGCCCTTGAAGAAATCCACTTTTCCGAGGAAATCCGCCACGAACTGGTTCGCCGGCTGGTTGTAGATTTCCTCCGGGCTGCCGCTCTGCTGCACGACGCCGCGGTTGATCAGGAAGATGCGGTCGCTCATGGCCATTGCCTCTGTCTGATCATGCGTGACGTAGATAACGGTGATTCCCAGTTTCCGCTGGATTTCCTTGATCTCAAAGCGCATGGATTCCCGCAGCTTCGCATCCAGGTTCGACAGCGGTTCATCCAGCAGGAGCAGCTTCGGCTCCGCCACCAGCGCGCGTGCTAGGGCAATGCGCTGCTGCTGGCCGCCCGAGAGCTGATTGGGGAAACGTCCCGCGTACTGACTGAGGTGCACAATTTCCAGCACCCGTTCCACACTTGTGCGGATGTCATTGCGAGCCCTCTTCTTAATGGTCAGCGGATAGGCCACATTGTCAAATACATTCATGTGCGGCCAGACCGCATAGCTCTGGAAGACCATGCCGATGTTCCGTCTTTCCGGCGGCAAAAAGGTATTCCCGCCGGAAACCAGCTTGTCATCAATGTAGAGTTCCCCGCTGGTAGGCTTTTCAAATCCGGCAATAAGGCGAAGCATCGTGGTCTTTCCACAGCCGGAAGGCCCAAGCAGGGTGACAAATTCTCCGTCTTCAAAGACTTCATTAAACTCCTTGAGCACCACATTGTTTCCAAATGCCTTGGAGATATGATCAATTTTAACAGTTCCCATCCGGTTCAGTCCTTTCTCAGATAGAGAATTCGCCCTTGGTAAGGCGGTTCAGCACAAAATTCAGCACAACAACAATCAGCAGAATGCCAAACGCCAGTGCACAGCTCATGGGCTGACTGGTAAAGGTCCAGTATTCATAGAGCTGGAATCCAATCGTTTTGGTCGTGCTGGAATACAGCAGCGTGGTCATGGACAGTTCATAGAAGCTGGGAATAAAGATCAGGAACCATCCGGCCGCGATGCTCGGGAAGATCAGGGGACCGGTAATCCGGAGCATGGTCCTAAGCCACGTGGCGCCGGAGACCTGGCTGCATTCCTCAAGCGAGGCATGCACCTGGCTCATGGCGGAAACGACAGTACGCATTCCCATCATCAGGTACTTGATCATATATGCAATGATCATGATATAGGCCGTATTGTAGATGTTAATGCCGAAATTGCCTTTCATGGTCATAATCAGGCCAAGCGCGATAACAACTGAGGGCGTTCCGGAACCCAGGGTAATCAGGAAATCCGGAAGCTTCCGTCCCTTTATCCGCGTACGCTGAAGGAGATAGCTCATGGTACAGGCAATCACGATGCCAATGGTTGCCGCCACCGACGCATAGATCAGCGAATTCTTGAGACAGTTCATCGTCTCCACGCGTCCGAAAACGGTCTGCCAGTTGGTCAGAGTGAAATTCTCCGGGTTCAGCATGCTCTTGCCCACGTCAATTTTGAACGAGGTGGCAAAAATCGTGATGAACGGGATAAAGACGACAATGACAGCGAAAAGCGCAACCAGGATGGACAGCGGCACCCGCCATCCACGCAGATCGACAATGGCCGGCCGGACCGATTTGCCCGAAACCGTGATATACTGCCGTTTGGCCAGAACGACATCCGAAATAAACAGGATGATCACCGCCAGGAGCATCAGGAACACCGCCATCCCGGTGGCATCATTGAGTCCCTGCTGGCCCAGTGAAACATACTCGACGATTCGTGTCGTAACGGTATGCACGCGTCCCGGGCTTCCGATAATCGACGGAATGCCATAGCAGCTGGCGGCACTGACAAATACCAGCAGTGCGCCTGAAATCAGCGAGGGCATCATCATCGGCAGGGTAATGGTAAACAGCGTCGTCAGCGGTGTTCCGCCGCTGATGCGGCTCGCCTCCTCCAGGGATGGATCCATCTTTTCCATGGCCCGGCTGATGGTGATAAACGCATACGGATAGTAAAAACTGGTCAGCACCCAGATCATGCCGGGCAGGCTGTATACATTCAGCGGTCCGGGGGCATCGCTCAGATGGAACAGGCTCCGCATCCACAGGTTAATCGTTCCCACATTCGGGTTCAGGAGGCGCAGCCAGGCCATGGCGCCCACGTACGGAGGGACCATGTACGTCAGAACAAACAGCGCACGGAAGAACTTTTTCCCATAGAGATTGGTCCGTCCCACCAGGAACGCCAGAGGGAATGCCAGAATGGTTCCCAGGATCATGGTGGCAAAGGAGGCAATCAGGGTATTCTTGAGGGCGTTCAGGTTCAGCGGATAGGTATACAGCCGCTGAATGGTCTCAAGGGAGAAGCTGCTCTCCGGGAAAAACGCCTTGATGACCATGTAAACAAGCGGCATCAGCTGGAACAGCAGCAGGAAATCGACAATCAGGAGGATGATAAACCACTTGATATCAAAGGCCCAGACCCGCTCCCCCATCATCAGGATGGCCAGCAGCAGTGCATCCAGTGCCAGAACGATGCCCACGAGAATAAAGGTCCGGCTCCGGCTGATCACCAGCTGCCACAGCCAGTTCACCTCATTGGTGGCCGCCATACGGAAGGCCATCGGGTGGGATCCCTTATCCCGGATGGACTTCTTGAAATGGCTGACAACCTCCGGCGCCTTTGCCTCCTGCTCGCCCGTCACAAAGAGCGCCTGCATCAGGCCGGCCTGCCGGTCAATGCCGCTGCCCTTCACCATGGCGCTGACCTCCGCCGGCACCTCCGCACTTTCATCCAATATCGCCCGGACAAGCTTTTCCCGAAGGCCGGCCATCTGATTTTCCGGAACCGCCGCAATCTCTTTCCGGTTTGCCGTGCTGACCTTGGGGCCATCAATCAGGTAGGTGGCATACAGGAGACGAAACATCAGCTTTTCCCGTTCCTGACCGGCAGAATTCAGCAGCGCATCCGCCTCGGCCGTGCTGCCGCTTTTCTGCTCTTCCCAGACCTTCGCCAGCAACGTGTGCGCACAGTCATTGAGCCGCGCACGTTCCTCCTCCGGGAGTCCTGCCAGCAGCGGGTTCAGCAATTCCTTCCATACCCGGTCCATATGAACGGAAAGATCATGAATGGCTGCATAACCAGCCTCCGAACTGAATCCGGTCGCATCATTCTTCTTAAGACCGCTTATGCCCATTCCCGCAACCACCAGGCCCAATGCGAAAAACAGCACAAGAACCAGTTTGGTAATGATACTCCTTCGGTCCGGTTTCTCTGCAATTCGTTTCACAGCCGCAGTCATTCGTATCCACCTCAACTCTTCGTCATTCCCTGAAATCCGGAGACAACAGCATTATACTGAAGGAGGGAAGCCGGTTCACGGCTTCCCTCCGTGGAAGACATCTGTTATTTGGTTGTTACCGTCTCCGTCCAGGCCGTGTTAATTGCCTCACGGTTCTTATACGCATTCTCCCAGTCAACACCCAGATCTTTTGCGATCAGCTCATTCGTGTCGATTGATTCATACGGAATCTCTTTCATATCCTTGAAAACGGAATGCATGTATCCCTGCAGGATCAGCTTCTGTGCTTCCTCGCTCAGCAGCCACTTCTCAACCGCCTCGCAGGCTTCCACATTGACATTCTTGCTGTGGTCCTCCGCCACGGTCATGACCGTGGAGGGGATCAGGATGACGCCGTCTTCCGGATAGATGCACTTGAGATTGGTGATGGGCGTGCCGGCATCTGCCGCTTCCTTGAGGACCTTCAGGATGGACTCCTCAAGAATCATGATGGCCGCGCACTCGCCGGTCTGCAGCTTCGTGATGGCCGTTGAACCGGACTCGATCATGACCTCATTCGCCGCAAGTCCTTTCAGGAAGTCCTTGCCGTAATGGTTGTCCTGGGTCAGGGAAGCCACGGCCGCGAAGGTCGTGCCGGAGCTCATGGGATTGCCCATGGAAATATATCCCTTCAGAGACGGATCATTGGCAAAGTCCTTGAAGGTCTTCGGGATCTTGACGCCCTTGGCCGCCCACTCTGCTTCTTTTTCCGGATTGTACGCCAGCACCATGTTGCACACGCGTACCGGATACCAGTATCCTTCCTCATCATACGGGAAACGAAGCAGGTCGCCGGCATTCTCCACCGCGATCGGCTCCAGATATCCTGCTTCCTTCAGTTCAAGGCTCAGCGCCGGTTCGGCAACCAGCATCATGTCACATCCCAGTGTGCCGGTTTCCATCTCACCGTAGATCTTGGTGATCAGGGAGCTGGTTCCGCCATAGAAGAAGAAGCTTCCGTCATTTCCCGGAACCAGGTTCGGGAATTCCTTCTTGAGTGCCTCATCCATCATATCAATAACAAACTGATACATGGATGAATAGATGACCAGTTCACCTTCCACATCCTCATTGACCGCCATTGCCAAGCCGGAAAGAGAAAGGGACAACGTGAGAGCAAGCACAAGGGCCAGAATCTTTTTCATGAACGTCTCCTCCATTTCTTTCTGTCAAAAAAGAATCTCACCTGAAACTGACTGAATGATACCATAACACCCCTTTAGACGCAAGCCCATCCACAAAAAAAATGGCCTGACCATGTACAAAATGCAGTAATTTCAGTCTGGTTTTCGTACATTTTTCCCTGTTTTGTCCGTTCAAAAAAGAGTGCACCTCTGTGCACTCTTAAGGGACGCTATTGTTTCCGGATGCGCTGAAACAGCCACCTGACGAGCATGTACATCACCGCCACCCCCGTCGGCCTCAGGATATGTTCCTGAAACGTGAACACGAAAGGACGATGTGTCATCAGGCTGCAGTAAAGCAGATCCAGCAGAATCCACACCAGCGGAAAAAGGACCAGATTGATCACGATCTGTATCAGAAGGTTTTTGCTTTCTTTCATCACTCAGTCGTTCTTCTTGCTGGCGCTCATCGCGATTTCCAGAATCCACTGGATCATTCTCAGAATTTCCAGAATGAAATCCGCAATATACTGGAGGATATACGCCTCATAGACTTTCTCAATCACCGGGATTTCGTCCTCGGTGGCCAGCCCGTATTGCCTCAGCATCTGAAGGGCCAGCGCATTGGCCTGCTTCTCCACCGGGATGTTCAGATAGGTGACCACAAAACCAGCGATCAGAATCAGTCCGTCCAGGGCAAGAGCGATCATGGAAACAACCGAGGTGTCCTTGAACAGGAAGAAATCAATGGCCGCGCCGCCAAGGAGAACAGGGAGGAACAGGAGCGGACCGAAGATGCCGATCAGGGACAGACGTCCGCGCAGCTTCGTTCTCTCATCGCCCTCTTCGCAGAGTTTGGCCAGTGCCGCTTTCTGCACGCCCAGGGCCACAGAGGTAACCGACCGCTTTTTATCAATTTTTCCCATCCAGGAACGCAGATAAATCGTCTTTGTCAGGACATTGTAGTAGTTGCCGAAAATCCCCTCACGGATGAATCCGGCTTTTTTCACCTTGACATGCTCAAGACCGGACTCATCCAGCACATAGCGTGCCGCCTCAATGCCGGTCATGTTGCACTCAATGGGTGTATGATTGGCCTTGGTGTAGCGGAAGAACACAAGCAGCCGCATAACAAGTGCGACAATTCCCATGATCACTACCAGAGCGGAAACAACCAGATAGGCAATCACCAGGGCTTCCGGCACTGCATATTCCACAGAAAACTGTTCAACCATTTTTTACGCCTCCTCTTTATCGTTCATAACTTGGTCTTTGGGCACCGATACATTTCCGGTGCTCCCGCTGGATACATCGACGCATTCGCATCAGGTCCGCCCGCGCCGTCAATCGGCCCGAACAGCGCCCTGTCACGCCTTTTCAGTATATCACATTTCTGACCGTCACAACTCATTCTGGTAACATCACGTTACCCTGTGAGTTTTCAGAGACAGCCGCTTCACTTTTCCCCGTTCACCGTGCTCCGTTTTCCCTGCCATCCCCGACCATCTTTTCCGGCCGGACAACGCGGTCAAAGGTATCCCCATCCAGCAGCTGAAGACGGATTGCCGCCTCCCGAAGCGTCAGATTTTCACTGTAAGCCAGTTTGGCAATTCTGGCCGCGTTCTCATACCCGACAATCGGATTGAGCGCAGTGACCAGCATCAGGGAATTGTCGAGATATTCCCGGATCTTTTCCGTATTGGGCCGGATTCCGCGCACACAGTTCCGCTCAAAGGACTCCATCACATCAGCCAGCAGCCTTGCCGACTGGAGGAAATTATGGATCAGGACGGGCATGAAGACATTCAGTTCATAATTGCCCTGAGAGGCGGCCATCCCGATCACCGTATCATTTCCCATCACCTGAACTGCCACCATGGTCACCGCCTCACACTGGGTCGGATTGACTTTCCCGGGCATGATGGAAGACCCCGGCTCATTCTCCGGAATCAGAAGCTCACCAATGCCGCAGCGCGGACCGCTTGAAAGGAGACGGATATCATTGGCAATTTTCATGAGATCCGCTGCCAACGCTTTCATTGCGCCGTGTGCAAAGACAAACTGATCTTTGCTGGTCAGCGCATGGAATTTGTTGGGCGCGGTACAGAAGTTTTTCCCGGTCAGTTCGGAAATCATCCCGGCAGCCGTCTCAGCAAAGCCCTCCGGCGCATTCAGTCCGGTTCCCACCGCCGTTCCGCCCAGTGCCAGTTCCCGCAGTCCGTCAAGGGATGCGTTCAGGTAACCTGCATCATGTCTGAGCATGGAAGCCCATCCGCTGATCTCCTGGCCCAGGGTCAGCGGCGTTGCATCCTGCAGGTGCGTGCGTCCGACCTTTATGATGTCCCCGTAGCGTCCGGCCAGCTCCTCCAGCGTATCATAAAGATCTGACAGCGCCGGCAGAACGCGGTCCAGCAGGATCGACAGTGCACAGATACTCATGGCCGTCGGGAATGTATCATTTGAGCTTTGCGAACGGTTGACATCATCATTGGGATGCAGCAGCCGGGTACCGGCCAGTTCATTCCCCCGGTTGGCGATGACCTCATTGACATTCATATTAGTCTGTGTTCCGCTGCCCGTCTGCCAGACTGCCAGCGGGAAATGCCCGTCCAGCTTTCCCTCAAGGATTTCATCACAGACCGTGCAGATTACCTCGCTCTTTTCAGGTGCAAGATTCCCCAGCCGGACATTTGCCATGGCAGCGCCTTTTTTCAGAACCGCAAAGGCCCGGATCAGCTCCGGCGGCATCTTCTCCGTTCCGATCCGGAAATTTTCAAAGCTCCTCTGTGTCTGTGCCCCCCAGTACTTGTCCTGGGGAACATAGACCGTTCCCATGGTATCGTGTTCCTCACGCATTCCCGCCATCTCCGTTCACTCCTCCTCAAGTTTCAGGCCGGTTCATTCTCTCTCAGAAAAAGCACCCGGCCGGGTGCCTTTTTTACCATTTTACCTGCCAGCGTTCACTGTAATGCCCGGATGGGGCGGATACAACCGCTTCTTTCAGTCCCTTTGACTGCCGGATCCGTTCATCCAGCAGCGCATTGAAACGATCATTGTCCATGGGCAGCTCAATTTCCCGGTTCTGTTCCCACGCGGACAGATAGGCCGAATTGGAAAGCGTCAGTTCATTCAGGCCGTCCTGTCCCGGCGAAATCAGCGCTGCCCCGTTCCGGATGGCATCCGAGAAATTTGCCAGAATTCCCACATGACCATCCCCGGTTTCCTCCGGTGCGAAGGTTTCCACCTGACAGGGAATATGGGCAAAGCTCTCCTGGGAGGCAAAGCAGAATTCCCTTTCGCTTTGCTCCAGCTGCCAGTGGGTCAGCGTTCCGTTTTCAATCACGATTTTCCCCAGGTCCCCCGCGATTTCCAGGCGGTTCGTCCCCGGATATTCGCCCGTTGTGGTAATAAACAGGCCGGTCGCGCCGCCGGCATACCGGGTCATGAGCGTTGCCTCATCCTCCACCTCGATCCGGTGATACTTGGCCACCTCGCAGAACCCGCGAACATGCGTCGGCATGCCGACAATCCACTGCCACAGATCCAGGTTGTGCGGTGCCTGATTGAGCAGAACGCCGCCGCCCTCTCCCGGCCAGGTCGCCCGCCAGCTTCCTGAATCATAGTAATGCTGCGTGCGATACCAGTTCGTAATGATCCAGATGCTTCGCTTAAGGCCGCCCAGAGCCCCCGAACGGACAATCTCCCGCGCCCGGCGAAAAATGGGATCTGTCCGCTGGTTCAGCATGATGGCAAATACCCGTCCGGCTTTGTCCGCTTTCCTGCAGAGCATTTCTGCCTGGCTGAGCCGCACATCGATCGGCTTCTCCACCAGTACATGCCGGCCGGATTCAAGCACCATGCCGGCCAGTTCCGAATGCAGCGGGTGCGGGGTGGCCACAATGACCGCCTGTACCCGTTCATCCGCCAGGAGCGCCTCAATATGATCGTACTGTTTCGTCTCCGGAAACAGTTCTGACGCATGTGCGAGCCTTTCCGGATTAATGTCACACACGGCATAGAGCCGCATTCCGGGAACCTCTCCATGCGCAATCGCCCTTGCATGGGCTGTTCCGATGTTTCCGATTCCAACAACCGCTGCCTGAATCTCCATCTTTCCTGTTTCCTCACTTAATGCCCTTCCGGCATTTATTCAAACCCGCATGCTTTCAGATACAGATATGAACGGTGCAGGCAATCCAGCGGATCCTCTCCGTGACAATCGTCCTGCTCAACCAGCATGTATTCCGTTCCTGCTGCCTCCGCCTTTTCAAAAACACGCTCAAAATTGATGTTTCCCTCACCCACGGCCGCCATCTGGCGTCCGTATGCGTAGTCCTTCAGGTGAATGCAGGGAACACGGCCGGTGAGCCGTTCCAGCCACTGTCCGGGATCTCCGCCCCCTGCCTGTACCCAGAATGTATCCAGCGTAAATCCCATGGT
Source organism: Christensenella sp. UBA4263 (assembly GCA_002395225.1). Taxonomy (GTDB): domain Bacteria; phylum Bacillota; class Clostridia; order Christensenellales; family Aristaeellaceae; genus Ventricola. Next base: position 10,050 of record DGWH01000169.1, on the reverse strand, counting down.
ATCTGCCGGGAATGCCTCCGCAAGACACTCAAGGATCGGCTTTCCGTCCCGATGCTTAAATTCCTGGTCATGGTTGTGATACATGAAATACAGGCCGGCCTCCCGGATGCGTGCGGCAACCGGCGGGAATTTCTCCATGAATGTTTCATAGCTCATGTCCTTTTCCGGATCAAACGCCCACCAGCCAAGACCGATTCTCGGGCAGTCAAAGACCTTGTGGTCCTCAATCACCTGATCCAGTTCCCCCTCAAGTCGCGGAACCGGAATATGCGTCAGAACACAGCGAAGGCCCGTCCGTTTCAGCTGATCCCGCAGCCATTCCCCTTCATACGGACAGGTTCCCGAAACCTGTACGGTCTTATAGCCAATCTCCGCAATCCGCTCCAGCGTCTGAGCAAAGCTTTCCAGTGTCTGGCAGCTTTCCCTGACTGTATACAACTGTGCGCCAATCTGCATTGTCGTCCATCCTCCCTCGGGTCTCACCTCAGATCATTTGCCTGAGTCGCTTTGTCAGTGGCCTGGATTTTACAAACTGTCGCTGCGCGACAGGGCCACTCCAATATCCTGTTCCGTTTCCCTGTACGGAATAATCTGCGGCATGGGGCTTCGGTGTTCCCCGATCTGTTTTTCCATCCAGACCATGTCATACCATCTGCCGAATTTATATCCGCACCGGTTAAACCGTCCGCACAGCGCAAATCCCAGATGCGCGTGAAACTCTGCGCTGTTGCGGGTCAGGTACTCATCCTCCGTTTCCGGATAGCCAATACAGGCATACAGGTTCAGAATGCCCATCCGGGCAAGCCGTTTTTCCAGCTCCCCGTACAGTTTCCGGCCAAGTCCCTTCCGGCGCACCTCCGGGTCCAGATAGATCGTCAGTTCACAGGACCAGTCATAGGCTGCCCTGCCCACGAACGGTCCGGCATAGGCGTACCCCTCAATCCGGCCATTCCGCTCCAGAACCAGATACGGATAGCATTTCTGAATCTGTTCCATGTGCGCAGCAAAGCGGTCCGCATCCGGCACCTCAATGTCAAAGGTAATCGCCGTCCTGCGGACATAATAGGCGTAGATTTCAAGGAGCCGATGCACATCCGCTCTCTCCGCGTTCCGAATAACGATTCTGTCCATTGTCCCTCTTTTCGCCCGGGCCACGGCTCATGTTAAGTCTCAAAGGATGCATCCGGATCTGTCAGTTCCCTTTCCTGTGGAGACAGGCCTTTGCTCTCCCGTTCTGCAGACTCTATGTTTTTCTCTGCCTCAGGCAGTCAGCGTGTGTATTGTAAACGATTAAGGGGTGAAAAACAACAGAAAAAAAGCAGGTTCCGCTCGTTTTCCCATGAGCCGCGCATGGCCAGAGACAGCAGCAAAGCCCTGCGGGAAATCCCGCAGGGCTTACTCATCCTTTGAGAATTGGACGGGACATTGCCTTGTCCCTCCGAGTCATCCGACATATTACAGGCCGAATCCTTCCTCGTACAGGATTCCCTCCAGAAGATGCCCTTTCTCATCCATGTTCGGAATGCTGACCGGCAGTCTGCCCTGCATCTTCTCTCCGGAGAGGAGCAGATAAAGAGCCGCCGGGATATTGGGTCCATACTGGAGAATGCCATTTTGCCTATCTCTCGGGTCCTCATTCATGCCGCGGGCGCCATACGATACGACCACTGCATCCGCAGCCGGGTACCTTGCCACATCATACGGCAGCTGTGCACTGATCACCGCAATCCGGTTTCCGGCCGCATGGGTCATGGTGATCACGGTATCCAGCAGTGCCGAATCAGATCCGCTCTTTGTGTCCGGATTCAGTTCTCCCAGACTGTAAGCTGTGCTGACGACAAGGATATTCTCTGTCTCCCCGCACAGTTTCACCATCTCACTCACGGTCATCGCGCTCAGATGAAACACCGGAATATCCATATCCGCGGGTACTTTTCCCGCCTGTTTAGCCAGCATGACCGCATATTCCGCACTTTTCACTTCGCTGGCATACGGGACAAGGATCGCAATCCGTTCATCCGTCTTAAGCGGGAGCATCTGCTCATTTTTCACAAGCGTAACCGCCGCTTTCGCGATCTCAAATTCCTCTGCATGGTGTTCTGCGGATCCGACGGTTTCAGTGGCCTGCTGCACCCTTGCCTCCAGATCGCCGCTTTCATATGGCATAAGCATGCCATGCCTGGCCTTGAATGACAGCACCCGGAGCACTGCCGCATCCACCGCCTCCGCGGAAATCGTGCCGCCATCCACCCTTTCAGCCACATCCTGGACGTACTGTTCCAGTGCGCGCATTCCCTCCGGCGTCGCAGTATCCAGCGGACACAGAATCAGATCTGCCCCCGCCTCAATGGTCAGCTTCGCCACATCCAGCAGGTCAAAGTGGGTTTTAATGGCATCCATGACCAGGGAATCCGTGACGATGAGGCCTTTAAAGCCCATGTCGCCCCGCAGAATATCGGTCAGGATGGTTTTTGACAGCGTTGCCGGCAGCCCGATCTCTTCCCCTGTCTGAATGGACCGATAGGTCCCCGTTTCCAGTTCCGGAAAGACAATATGCGCCGTCATGACCATGTCCGCGCCCGCATCAATGCAGGCCTGAAAGGGGATCAGTTCAAATGCCTTCAGCTGCTCATAGGTCTTGGTGATGCAGGGCAGACCGGTATGACTGTCCGTATCCGTATCCCCGTGACCGGGAAAATGCTTGATTCCAAGGAGCACGCCCGCATCATGCAATCCCCTGATCATGGCCATTCCCTGCTCCGCCACATCCGCCGGATTATCTCCGAAAGACCGGATTCCGATGACCGGGTTTTCCGGGTTGTTATTGACATCGACCACCGGTGCAAACGTCACATCATACCCGATCGTCCGCACCTCGCTGCCCATCAGCCGGCCGGCCTTTTCCGTCACGCTGAGATCATGCACCGCCCCCAGGGCCATATTCCCCGGCATCTGCGTCCCCATTCCCAGCCGTGTCACATATCCGCCTTCCTGATCAATACAGGTAATCAGCCGGGTCCGTCCCTCAACCGAGGCATTTGCCCGCTGAACCGCATCCACAAGCCGCACCGCCAACTCATTGGTCTGGGCATTCTGCAAATTGAAAATCACGCCGCCAAATCCATATCTGGTCAGCAGCTTTTCGATCTCGGGACGCATTTCCTGCACCCCGACCTTTTTCCCCTCCGCATTGGTATAGTAATAGAAAGAGGGAACGATCAGCTGGGCAACCTTCTGTTCCGTGGTCATGCCGGCAAGGATCGTTTCCGGTGTCCGTTCTGCCAGTCCTGTCCCAATGGTCAGCATCAGCAAACAGGCCTGCAATATCGATATGTACTTTTTCATTTCTTCTCCCTGAGCAGCAGCCTGACCATTTGGTGCTGCTGTTTTCCTGTTGTCCCTCCAACTGACGGCACCCAACGGGATAACGCCTCCTTTGCCGAATTCCGGAACTGTATCCTTCTCCGTTTTTCCCTTTATTCATGACAAATGCCGTCTACATGCGCTATAATCTACCATACTTTCTCATGTTTTACAAGCCCTGCCCCAATCCCGGGATTCCATCCGCCGTCCGGCCAAAAGCTTACCGTGAAAAGGTCCGGCCCCACACGAGGAATCTGCCGGAAAAGATCATCCTGAGGAGGAAAACATTCCATGAAAATCCTGATTGCCCCTTTTCTGGTCTTTCTGTTCATCTGCTGCATCGCCGTGGCCTCCGCCGAAGAGCGCCCAATGCCCATCTCCGTTATTCCGGATGCCGGATGGCAGAAAACCGTCCTCTTTCCGGATGCATGGGGTTACGCCGATGATACCCTGGCCATGAACAGCATGGTCAGCTATCAGGGGTATCACGGGCAGGGGTATGTCTGCCTGACCGTGGCCCCGGAGGTTGAACAGTTCAGCCTTTACGTGAATAACCGGCAGATTGATACCCGCACATTGATACCCGGAAATTATCGCATCGACTGCTCTGACTGCGCCATTGACGGACGGAATACCCTTCAGGTAACCAACATCCGCCCGGCCGGTCTCACCGGTGCCATCTCCGTCTATATTCCCTATCCGGTCGTTCTGGAAGGAACACCGGAGGAATCCGGAATCAATCCCGAAGCGCTCCGGCTCGTATCCGATCTCATTCAGTCCGACATTGATCACGGCTTTCCCAGTGCACAGCTGGCGATTATCCGCCATGGCCGTCTGGTCACCTCTCAGGCCTGGGGGCGCCTGAACAGCTATCATCCGGACGGGACAAAGGCCGACAGTCCCGCTGTCACCACGGATACGCTGTATGATCTGGCAAGCGTCACAAAAGTCATGACCGTCAATTATGCGCTGCAGAAACTGATCACGGAAGGCCGCCTTGACGTCAACGCGAAAATTGTCGATCTTCTCGGACCCGCTTTTGCGGATGACACGCTGGAAATCCACTACAGCAATACGGAATTCCCGGGACTCGATCAAATGAAAGCCTGGAAAGCAGCCCTGACCGTCCGCGACCTGCTGTGCCACCAGGGCGGTTTTCCCTCGGATATTCACTTTTACAATGACCACTTTGACATGGAGAAGCTGAGTGCGTGGCCTCTGGGGCATAACCTTCTGTATACCGGATGCGACGGCAGCGATGAGACACGTCAGAATACCCTGAAAGCCATTTTCAAAGCGCCGCTCATGTATCAGCCGGGGACAAAGACGGTCTATTCAGACCTGGATTACATGATTCTCTGTTTCGTTATTGAAGCGATCACCGGTCAGCGTCTGGACAGGTACATGCAGGAAACCTTCTTTGACCCCATGCACCTGACCCGGATTGCCTTTAATCCGCTTCAGAATGGCTTTTCTGAACTTGACTGTGCGGCAACCGAACTCAACGGCAACACAAGAGATCACCTGGTCTCTTTCCCCGGCATTCGGGAGTATACCCTGCAGGGAGAGGTTCATGATGAAAAAGCCTGGTACAGCATGGGTGGTGTCAGCGGTCACGCCGGTCTCTTTGCCAGTGCACCGGATCTGGCGCGTCTGGGCTTCGTCATGCTGACCGGCGGTTACGGTGAAAACCGTTTCTTCTCCCGCAGTGTCATGGATTTATTCACCGCCCCGAAATCCTCCGCCGCCGGTCAGTACGGCCTGGGCTGGCAGCGCAACGGCGAGGACCAGCGCCCCTGGTACTACGGCACACAGACCACCTCGGATACTGTCGGCCACCAGGGATGGACCGGAACCCTGATCATGATCGATCCTGACCGGGACCTGGTCATTGTCTACCTGACGAACAAAATCAACTCTCCCGTTACAAGTCCTGACCGTGTCAACCGCTTCAACGGCAATTACTACACCGCCAGCACGCTGGGCTTTGTCCCCCAGCTGCTGTCCGTCGGGCTTGATTCCGACGCCGACATCACGGCTCAGCTGACGGACCTCCTGGCTGATATGGCAAACGAAAGTACCAAACGAATCGACTCCGCAGATGCTGATCATCCATCTGTCATCAATGTCAGGAGCAAACTCGCCGTCCTTCGCAGGTGGGCAAAGGACCGGCCGGACCTCCTGGCCATCGCGGATGAAATTGAAAGCCGTCTTCCCTGAAAACGGTTAAAGAAAAGTACGTCCTGCGATTGAATCGATGCCGGAAAAAGCGAAGGCTGTGGCTTTGGGAGCAGGTGAGTCCTTCACTCCCCCTGATCTCTTTGGATCTGAAGGATGCGTACCGTAAAGTGACAAATCTTCCCGCACGCCGCAACTCAAAACAGACAACAAGCGCATTCTCACGAATGCGCTTGTTGTCTGTTTCTCTCAGGCCTGCCAGTTTTTACAGACATCCACCCACGAGAGAAAGCCGGAAACCTTTTCAAGTTCGGCAATGGTCAGTTCGATTGCACTGTTGCTGCTGCCGCATGCCGGGAAAACCGTTGAAAACCTTTTCAGCGATTCATCCAGGTACACTTTTACACCCTCGTTAACGCCAAACGGACATACACCGCCTACTGCGTGACCAACCATCGTCTCCGCTTCCTCCGGTGTCAGCATTTTCGCTTTGGTTCCGAACTGTGCCTTATACCTGGGATTGTCAATCTTCGCATCGCCTGCCGCAACGATCAGAATCGGCTCCCCCTCCACCAGAAACGACAGCGTCTTTGCAATCCGGCAGGGCTCACACCCCAATGCCTGAGCGGCCAGTTCCACCGTGGCGCTGGATACATCAAATTCCCTGATCCGGTCCGCCAGCCCAAATGCGGCAAAATAGGCTTTCACTTTTTCAATTGCCATGTACGTTCTCCTCCATAAGCCTCAATTCTTTCTCCGCCCCACAGCCCGCAGTGAGATGAACATCATCCCCAGTGCCGCCAGAACCATCACGCCATAAATAATCAGGTTGGATACCTGCGTTTTTTCAATGGCCCATTCCAAAATACCAACCACCGTGACAAGGAGCAGAATCCCGGCTGCTCCGCGGGCAGCCCCCGGTTTATCCCCGCAGCTGAGATGCCCGTATACGGTAACGGCCAGCAAAATCACCGCTGAAATCACCTGGGATACACGCACAAAGCCGATTTTAAGCACACTGTCCATCCGAAGGCTTTCAAAAACGATCTGACATGCCGCATACATCACAAGGCCTGCCAGGAGCCGCCGTCCGGCAAAGGTGTCCTTTTTAACGGCCAGGACCAAAGCCATCACAAAGGCTGCCGCCGCTTCCCCGATAAAGACCGCCCACTGTGGTTCGCCGTAGGGGTTCAGAACTGCCAGCGGAAACACGGCAAGTGCTTCATCTTCCACCCAGTTTCCAAGGCCTTCGCCCACACTGCCCTCGCCAAGACGACAGATGGCAATGCAGATCAGGCCGGGAATGGCAAGCGCATCCCATAGCTGCCTGATGTCAAGCCGTTTCCGGCGTCCCATTCCCCAGGCGGCCAGAAGCACGCCCGCAGCCGCGCCATACAGAAGAAAGCCGCCCTCGCGCAGATAGAGAATATGCTCAAAGCCCATCATCGCATAAAAGGGAAGACGGAAAAGCACATATAAAAGTCGGGCCGATGCCAGTCCTGCAGGGATACAGCAAAGAGCCAGTTCGCTGGCATGATGTGCCAGTTCCGTTTTTCTTGTTCCAAACAGAAACAGCACGATTGCCGCCAGCGCGCCAAGGGCAACCATACAACCGTAAACCGTAACGATTCCCGTCATCTCATCTGCCCCCTGTACGGACCGAAATCCGGCCATTTGCCGATACAGCCGGCCGGTTCAACCGCCGCCTCACCGGCGAAATGTGCCGATTCCATCATCGCGGGGGATGGAACCAGCAAGGCCAGAAGGATCAGCAGAACGGCCACGGCCGCCCAACGAAGCACCGCAGCCAATGACGCTTTAGGATTGTTTTGCATTTTTCTGCCTCTCTATCCTTTCCCGCGTTTCCCTCTCCTCTTCAGATACGTGCCGGACAAGTTCACCGAAGGGCCAGCTGAGGTTCGTCGGCGTCACCATTGCCTTGCAAGGAACTTTCAATCCAATTTCAGAAATCCGGCGGAACAGATCAAACATCTGTTCCTGCGAATCCGGCGCGGCCAGCAGAAAATGTTCAGACGCATTTCCCGATGCCGGAAACGGTTTTCCGCTCTCCGGCGTTGACAGAAGACGGAGAACCGTCTCATTTGCCTCTTCCGGCAGCACGCGCCGAACGTTCATGCCCAGTTTCGCGGCCGTCTGTCGGATCACCTGTTCCTGAATGATATCGAATCCGTATACCAGAACTATTGCCATTTTCCTCCTCCATCAGGGTTGTCCATCTTCTGCCTGTTCACGCAATGATGCCTGCTGTCTCAGCAGCCCTTCCGCCCAGTAGAGAAACCGGGTCCTGTATCGCCGCTCGATTTTCCTCAGCCGGAGATAGTGCTCCGTTCCGTCCCCGGCATCACGCCAGAAATCACAGAATACGGAATCAAACTGCTCCGGCCGGTACGTCTTTTCAAGAAACTCATAGGCATCCGCACAGACAATCCGGATTTTCTCTTTTCCCGGAAACTGCGGGAGAATCAGTTCACGGAACAGCCGGATCAGTTCTGCGTCCTTTTCCACAATCGTGAGACATTTTACCTCCGATTTCAGGCAGACATGGAAGGCATAATACCCCATGCCAAGACCAAAGGTCAGCACATTCCCCTTCGCCTCCGCAATCGGCCGGCGCATGGTTTCAATCTCAACCGGTGCCAGCGTCATCCACTCACGGCCATCCTCAAGAACGGTCGGATAGGGAAAACGTTCGGGAAACGCACCGGTCCGGGGAATTTCCCGGCCATCATCCAATATAAGAAGATCATCCCGGACAAACACTTCAAACGGTTCAAAGACCTTTTCCTCAAATGCCCACCGTCCGCTTTTCGCGGCCGGGAAGTGAATGGTCTGCCGGTACGAATCCCGCAGGTAATCCCGGACAGAGAGGAGACGAAAGCCAGGCTGTACATATTGCTCCATCAGGATCCTGTCCTCTGTCTGCTCCGTATCCAGTCCGAGGCAGGCCCCCAGCATGATGCACGCAACCGTCTGAAGCGGCAGCTGCACCTCCTGCGCCAGTGTCCTGACTTCCTTTTCCCCCAGGTCCGCCTTTCCCTGCAGAAAGCGGCTGAGGCGGATCAGAATCTCCCGGTTCATCTCCGGGACCGTCCGTTTACTCCGCGCCGTCATCTTTTGCAAGCTCCGTGATGACCGGGATCTCCCGCTCAGATACCAGCAGACCCAGCTGATTCAGAAAGATCCGGGAGGCATAAAGCTCACCATCCCACAGATAGAGATCCTCTGTTTCCGGCAGGAACAGGATTCCGTCTACCGCGCCCATCAGATCGGTACACTTTCCCTCTGTCTCTGACATAAGGAACGTTATTTCCCGGCCGTCCATTGCGCGCTTGAACGTGAAACTGCCCGGCAGCGCGGTTTCATCGTACAGGAGAAACCCTAAAATGCCGCTGACCGGATAAAGAACGGTTCCATCCCCGATCCGTCCCAGCATCATGGTAAACGTTCCTTCCTGAATCGTCACTTTCCCGGTTTCAAGCTGAATCGGTGCCCCCTTGGTGGACGGCGTCCGGGTGGGTTCCGGCGTGGGAACCGGAGTCGGCGTCGGGGTCGGGGTCGGTGTGGGCGTCGGCGTCGGGGTGGGTGTAGGGGTCGGAACCGCCTTTGCTCCCCAGGTAAAAAGGGCCTGAAGCGTGGCCATTCCCGTCTTTCCGTCCACCTTTTCCAGCTGATTCTTCTCCTGGAACCGTTCAACGGCACGGATCGTCCTGCGCCCGTAAACGCCGTCCGGCACCCCGACATCATAGCCAAGTGCCAGCAGCCTCGCCTGGACCAGGCGGACATCCTCGCCCTCAAGTCCGCGGATCAAAATCCGTTCACCGCTGCGGATTGCCTCAAAAGCCTCACTCTCGTAAATCTCCCGAAGCTCCGCCGGGCTCATCTGCTCCTCCGGCTGCGCCCTTTCCCCGGGCGTCGCAGACGGCGCGGCGTAATCCCTGACCTCATCCGGTGTCGCCACCTTACTTTCAAAGAAAAGCGGCGGGGGCGTGCCCCGGTCAGGCTGCTGATCCGGCGCAAAAACGATTCCCGTCTCTGCCTGTCCGTTCCATGACGGACAGCTGTACATCAGACCGACCAGCAGGAACAGGACAAATGCCAACCTTCTTTTCATTGGTCCTCCCTCGTTTCTGACCGTCGTTTGGTCTTTGGGCACATTTTCCAGTGCTCATCCTGTCCTTTGTCCTCAGATAAAAAAACGCTCCATCTTTCCGACCGCATTCATGTGAAACCCATGAATGCCGGCACGCATGGCCCCTTCCACATTGGGCAGCGTGTCATCGATGAACAGTGCCCGTCCAGGCTCGAGTCCGGCCTGGGCGATCAGGGTCTCATAAATCTCCGGATCCGGCTTAATCTGATGCAGGTAGCACGAAATGGTTGCCCCGTCAAAGATGCTGAACAGGTCTTTGAATTTCTCCCGAAGCCGTTCATATCCCGTATTGTGATAGTTGGAGAGCAGCCATATCTTCTTTCCGGCGCGTTTGCACC
>DGWH01000056.1 GCA_002395225.1 Christensenella sp. UBA4263 | reverse complement strand
GCCATTGTGTGTACATCATCTTCAGAAACTCAAAAGATACCAGTTCAGAGCTAAGCAAGTTCTTTTCATCTATTGGTGAAAACCGTAAGAAGCCATCACGGCAGGCAGCCAATAAACGGCTTCATCGGTTGAACTATAATGTTTGGCCCTATTTAAGCCAGGAATATGCAAAACTGTTTTATGCCAGTAAAACACTTGTTCGAACGCTGAAGGGATATCTCGTTCTGGCAGGTGATTCTTCAGCTTTTGAAATGCCATATTCTCCAGAAACTGCTGCATTATTTGGATTCCACAAAAGCAACATACAGAAGTTCTTGAGATTCTTTTAAATATACTGGCATCCGGGATCGGCTCTCTGACAAATCCCAGCAGGCTGTCAAATACCTTTGCAAGTGAGAGACAAATCAAAGTTGCACCAGATACCATCGACAAATACATCGGGTTCTTTTTGGAATTTCCTCATCACTGATGGCAGGACGGGATGCTTGATTTATTTGGAAGTAAATTCAGAGATTTTTTCATTGATTTCGTTTTCTTTGACAATGGGAAATGAGTCAAACTCTCTCAGCATTCTTTTTTTTATTTCAATGCACTTACTGTCATTTCCAATCTTCGGTGCCCCTTTGCAGATCGCTCTGAAAAAGTACCGTCCGTTTCCAATCTCTTTCTTATGCCTTCGGGCAGTATCATAAAGTTGCTCTAATGCATGTCTCACGTTCGTCCCTTTAAATTCGATGTAAATCAGCATTAAATCATCTTTATCTTTAACGCAGTACAGCCGATCACATTTGTTAATTCCATTTTCGTTTACATAAACGCCGCCGTCAATCAGAAAGTTAATAACCCTGCACATTTTGTCATTACGAAGATTGTAACGTCGTCCATTTTCAGAACTCGATATGTTGGAATCTGAGCTTTCAGACCGACATTTCGAGCATCTGTCAGTTGGTTCAGCGCAGTTCTTTGCAATACATTCTGAAAACTGTTCACAGATCATTCTCAAATTCCATCCTTATCATCTTATCTGTCTCATTATTCAGAATCTCCGACACTTCATCTATTTCACCTGCATTGATAAATGAATTGCTCTCGTCCATAATCGTTGAAAAAGAAGAATCTGTCCTGAGCCGATAAGCCTTTACCGTTCCTTCAGACAATCTGTATCTTCTGTCGACGATAGAAGTCGTTCCATTCATCCTATTTTCAATAAGTCCGGAATAAATCAACAGGTTCGTTGATGTAAGTATGTATGGACTATGTGTCGTTACCAGTACCTGGCTTCCAGTACTGTTATGCGTTAATGCGATCATTTCCATCATATATTTTTGTGCCAGAGGAAAAAGATGCGCTTCCGGTTCTTCAATAATAAAAAATGTCTTTTTATTCTCTAAAATGGAAATAAACAGCATATTCAAAATCCATAAAGCTTCCTGCTGCCCGGATGATGAATAAATCAGTTTAACCCATCGTTTGCTGTCAATATAGAGTTTTTCGCCATCTGCATCGCTCACATATTGCCCATGGAGTATTTTTTCAATCGTCTCCATGGCTAACTCTACATCTTTGTTCTTAATCTGTCCTTTAATCGTTTTAACATAGTCCGTTACCACCTCAGGAAGTTTCTTCCCAAATCTTGATTTTAATTCCCTGATTCTGCGTACAAAGTCACGCATCGGGAGATCCAGTCCCTTTACATCTACGACATCCATCTGCTCTGACATAACTGACAACATACTTCGGCCAGCAGGGATATAAACAGGTTCGCCCTCTTCAAAAAAAAGCTTTTTCGCAAATTCGCCAAAATGACTGGCGATATCCTCTCTTTGTTTTTGCCTGATGAGATATGTATTATATAACTCTTTTCCGTTGATATCTGCTGTATCATATATTTTTTTTACGGCATCCAAGGCGGCTCTAATCTGCGTTTCCATCTCCGGAGAAAACTTAAACCTCACATAGTTTTTCTCATCCAGCGATGCCGACACACTGTTTTTCTCCCCATATGTGTATGTCAAAGAATACGTTTTCGGCAGATGTTTTGTCGTTCCAAAGCTGTCCATATAATAACTTCGGATAGATTTAAGAAATGCAATATACTGTTCATCAGATGAAGAAAATGTAAAATTGGATGAATTGCATAAGTAATCGATGAAATAGTCTCTGATTTTTTTAAAGAAATAAATCTCTTTCGCCAAAGTGCTTTTACCTGATGCCTGCTCGCCTATAATGATATTGATACCATTATCTATATCCATGGAAATGTTTTTTATAGGCCCAACATCTCTTAATCTGATTACCCTCATTTTATTTTCGCCTCTATACTATTTTTGTGGTGCTAGCTTGGAAGAGGACTACACGGTTGATGCTCAGATAATTTCTGGGCATGGGCGTCCTTATGTCCTTGATTACCGCCTGGTTTCTGGGAGTGTCAGAGTCAAGGGAAGACGACCTTTTATGCTCACGACTAAAGGCAGGAAGGATAAATGGTCAGATGACCTTGACGCTGGAACGAACAGATGCTATTCGTTTCCCTGTTCAGGATGGTCTTCTATGATCAATAATCGAATTCAATAGGATTACATGCCTGAACTTTAGTTTGGAACAGCTTCATATTGGCTCTGAGCCCCTCCTCTAGAGTATAGCCCACGGAAAAAGTAAAGACCCAATATTACACTCTTGATCGACTGTGCCTCCGCAAGAATAATGAGCTATCCTCTGACCAGTAACCCCAGGTCGTTGTAGGGATGGATCGTCAGTACATTGTCCAGCGTAACCAATTCCAGGTCATTCTCTGTGATAGTGGTGTCCTGTGGAAACAATTCTTTGTAGAGCTTCAGCTGGTACTCTTTACGCATAAAAAGATTCAGGACAAAAAATTATTAGCCCGACGGTTCACTCGATCACGCTTCAGAGCATCATTTTCTGCCTTGTAGGCATCACATTCTGCCTGTAGTTCTTTGTACGTCAATTTCTTTTCGGCCACAATGTTCACCTTCTGCTCATCATACTTGTATCGGCATAATCCCAGAAAATCTCAACCTCCAAAAAGGCACAACGATACAAATGAAGTATAGCAAAACCCCTGCTCGAAAACAACGGATATTTCGATGATTTTCGTGAAATCTGTATCACGAAATCTGTACAACTCCAAATGTTTACGTACCACTTTACACAAACCCGGAAGCGCCATGCGTCAGGAATGTCCTTCTATGAAATTCAAAAAGGGCAGACTCATCCTGCTCTGCTCTGCTCTGCTCTGCTCTGCTCTGCTCTGCTCTGAGTGTGTGCTGGCTTATCATCTTTGTCAAGCCCTTTCCTGCATCTTTCAGTGGTTATCCTGTTCGCCATTCGGTTCTGCGGCTGATATTTTCATTGCTATAAAACTGCCTCTGATTTCTACTGTTTCGTATATCGGCCCAGCAGAAGTTCCTCCAGCATTCTCAGCTCACTCTCAGGCTCTGTTCCCTTTCCAGGAACATATACCAGACCTATTGCATATCTGGTTGCAGCGGCCAGCATGATGTGGAAGGAGCCGGAGAACATGGCCTCCTCTGAGATATCCGGGTTCAGGGTTCCATCTCTCATGCCCCGCTCATACAGTCCATGAAACATCGTCCCCAGCGCGGCCGCCATTTGCATGTAGGGCTGCGTGGATTCGGCTGCCTCCTTCTCATGACGGAGATAGCTGTTAAAATCATAGTTGAACCGCAGGATGTCCGGCTGGTTCCGGTACAGATCCAGAAAAGCATCCAGATAGAACCGAAGGTATTCTGCCCCGTTCATCCTTTGGATGGTTTCTCTGGGCAGGGCATTGCCGCGGGATTCAATATACTCCTCCCATTTCCAGGTGCCAATCGCAATAACCAGCTCCAGCTTTGAGCTGAAATAGCGGAATACTGTGGCTCTTCCTACTCCGCTGGCTTTTGCAATATCCGGCATGGTAACCGGTACAATCCCGTTCTCTGAAAACAGTTTATACGCAGCCTCCAGAATGTGCTGCTGCTTTTCCATTTTCCAGGGCTTTCCCGCTGCGTAATCCGTCATGAACTTTCTGCATACCCTTCTGAATATGGTCATCTAAAAAAATGAGAATCAAAGCATCAAATGAGATTCACAGTCTCAATTATAAAGATTCACCGCTTCTTTGTCAACGAAAACTGCTCTGTGCCGGCTGCGGCGGAAATCTTCCGTCCCCTTGTCCTATGCAAAACTGGCAGGTTATGATAAAATGCATGCATTCAGAAAACAAAAAACATCCGGGAAATGCCGGATGTTTTGGCAAAAGAATGATCAGAAAGCAGGATCCTATGTCAGATCGAATGCTGTTTCCGCCGACAACCCGGCAGGATATGGATGCGCGGGGCTGGGATGCTCCGGACTTTATTTTTATCAGCGGGGATGCGTATGTCGACCATCCCTCCTTTGGCTGTGCCATTCTGACGCGTGTGCTTGAAAATGCCGGATACCGGGTAGCCGTACTGGCCCAGCCGGACTGGCACAGCACGAAAGGAATCATGCGCCTTGGCCGCCCCCTGTACGGCTTTTTCGTCTCCTCCGGGGTTATTGACAGCATGGTCAACCATTATACCGCCGCCAGGAAGAAACGCTCTTCAGATGTCTATACCCCGGGCGGCGGCCCCGCCGGACGGCCGGACCGTGCCCTGACCGTCTACTGTCAGCTGGTCCGGAAAGCCTACGGGGATATTCCGCTGGTCATCGGGGGCGTCGAGGCCTCTTTGCGGCGCTTCGCCCATTATGACTACTGGGATGATACCGTTCATCCCTCCATTCTGGAGGAAACCGGTGCAGACCTGCTGCTTTTCGGGATGGGCGAACGCACCATCCTGACGGCGGCGGAATGGATGACGCGGGGTGCACCGGCGTGGGAAGCGGCCGGCATGCCCGGTGCCTGCTACTTTGCCCCTGCCCAGCCGCGCGGCAGTCTCCTGGTCGCCTCCGCCGAGGAATGCATGCACAGCAAGCGCGCCTATGCCGAGGCCTTCCGTGTCCAGTATGAGGAACAGGATCCGTTCCGGGGGCATGTCATTGCCCAGCCTCACGGAAGCCGTTTTCTCGTTCAGAACATTCCGGATAAACCGCTTTCAGAGGCCGAACTGGACAGCATCTATTCCCTTCCCTTTACAAGGACCTGGCATCCGGATTATGATGCGGCAGGCGGCGTACCCGCCATTGAAGAGGTCCGCTTTTCCATTGCGCACACCCGCGGGTGTTTTGGTGCCTGCTCTTTCTGTGCCATCACGTTCCTGCAGGGCCGGATTGTCACCAGCCGTTCCCATGAATCCGTTCTCCGCGAGGCGGAAGCTATTACGAAGATGCCGGATTTCAAGGGCTATATTCACGATGTCGGCGGTCCTACCGCGAATTTCCGGCATGCCGCATGCCAGAAGCAGCTGAAAGCCGGGACATGCAAAAACAGGCAGTGCCTGTTTCCAAAGCCCTGCCCGAACCTCCAGGTAGATCATACGGATTATATTCAGCTGCTGAGGGAAATTCGCCGGCTGCCGGGCATCAAGAAGGTATTCGTCCGTTCCGGCCTCCGCTACGACTATATCATGGCTGATCCATCCGATGCCTTTCTTCGGGAGCTCTGTGAACATCATGTCAGCGGACAGCTGAAAGTGGCCCCGGAGCATGTCAGTCCCCGGGTACTCTCCGTCATGGGAAAACCCGGCCGGGACATCTATGACGCGTTCTGTGCCCGGTATGAACAGATCAACCGTCAGCTGGGGAAAAAGCAGTATCTGGTCCCCTACCTGATTTCCTCCCATCCCGGCAGCGATCTCAGCTGCGCCATTGAACTGGCCGAGTATCTGCGGGACATTAACCACCAGCCGGAACAGGTACAGGACTTTTATCCCACCCCCGGCACACTCAGCACCTGCATGTTCTATACCGGCCTGGATCCCAGGACCATGAAGCCGGTATACATTCCCCGGGATCCCCATGAAAAGGCCATGCAGCGGGCACTGCTTCAGTTCCGCCGGCCGCAGAACTACGCCCTTGTCAGGGAAGCGCTGCGGAAGGCCCACCGGGAGGACCTGATCGGAACAGGGCGCAACTGTCTGGTTCCCCTGGAAGGGCAGCGCAGCGCACACGAATTTGCCGTCCTCAAACAGGAACGGAAGCGCGCGAAAGAGTCAGCTCATGACCGTTCAGGACCGCACGGATCAGGTTCTCCCCGGAATAATGCAGGTCCAGCAAAAAAAGCGGCTCGTCCTGCTCAAGGAGCGAAAGGAACACCCGATCGCCCTCCCAGAGAGAGAGGTCCTTTATCCTCCCGGACTCCACCCAGCAAAGGTCGCCCTCATCGCAGTTCGCGCTGAGGCTGCCCTCATAGGCATCCGCTGTAAAGAGGTACATCCGCTCTTTCCAGTCCTCCGACTGGAAATTGACGATGCCACGATACTGCCAGCTGGTCAGTGTCAGGCCGGTTTCCTCTTTGAATTCCCTCAGCATGCACTGCTGCGGGTTTTCCCCTTCTTCCAGCTTTCCCCCGATCCCGATCCATTTTCCCTCATTCACATCGTGTTCTTTTTTGACCCGGTGGAGCATCAGCAGCCGGTCATTCTCTCTCAGGTAACACAGCGTCGTTTCCAGCATTGTACTCTCCTTATTATCCGCCTTCTGGCCATTCAGCCCCGGTGGTTCGGTGCGTCTCATCGTAAGATGCATCCTGCCTGGTTATCTGCCTCAGCGGGCAACTGTCCGTCATTCGCAGCCGCTTCAGCCGGTCACTGTCCGGATTTCCCTTACCCGGCTTTCAGTCATTTCCGCGAATGCCCTGACAGTATAACTTTTTTCTGAAAGGAATACAACTCATGTCCTATGATGTTCTCATCGTGGGGGGAGGCGCCGCCGGACTGGCCGCTGCCGCAAGACTGGCCGGCCAGCCGGTTCAGGTGCTGCTCCTTGAGCGAAATCCCCGCGTGGGAAAAAAGATTCTCAGCACCGGAAACGGACGCTGCAATCTGTCCAATGAACAGATGTCCGCCGATTTTTACGGAGAAGCCGCCGGTTTTGTCCGGACACTGTATGAAACGGTTCCCCCGGAAAATGTTCTCGCGTTCTTCCATTCCCTGGGCCTCATGACCCTGTCGGAGGAAGGACGGATCTATCCGCGGACTATGGCCGCCGCCTCCGTGCTGGACATTCTGCGCCAGGCCATTGACGCCCCCAATATTACGCTGCTCACCGATACAAAGGTTTCATCCCTCAGGCAGGATCGCAGCGGCATGTGGATTGCTGAGACTCAGGAAAGAACATTCCACGCCCGGAATGTGCTCCTTGCCGCCGGCGGTTTCGCCTCACCGAAATCCGGCAGCGATGGATCCGGTGCCGCGCTGCTTCGGTCGCTTTCCCTGCCGCTGACACCTCCGAGTCCCGCACTGGTTCAGATGAAAACCCGTCCCGCATTACCCGCACTTAAGGGGCTTCGCACCCGGGCCGCGCTGAGTCTTTTCGTGGACGGGAACTGTGTCCGCCGGGAAACCGGCGAGCTGCTCTTTACGGATTACGGCATCAGCGGCGTCTGTGTTTTCCAGCTTTCCGGCGATGCCGCCGTGGCGCTGTCAGAGCACCATTCCGTTTCGGTCCGGATTCATTTTCTTCCGGAACTGGAACCGGAAAACGTTCCTGAATGGCTCAGAAGCCGCCTTGCCCAGCTGGATCACGGTCCCCTTGGCACCTGCTTTACCGGCGTTTTCCAGCGCGTTCTGGCAGAAGCTATCCTGAAAGCATCCGGGCTCCGGCCGGACCAGTCCATGCTCACTGCCGCCGAGCAGCGGCGTCTGTGCGAACATATTGCCGCTTTTCCGCTTGACATCACCGGCACCCTGGGATTTGATCATGCTCAGGTCACCCGCGGCGGACTGAAGCTCTCAGCCGTCAACCCGCAGACGATGGAAGTCCGTCCCGGACTCTATGCGGCCGGCGAGGTTCTTGACTGTGACGGTCCCTGCGGCGGATATAACCTGCATTTCGCCTTTGCCTCCGGCATTGCCGCTGCAGATGCCATTGCCGGGTCCGCACCGGTACTGCCGTGATTCATCTTCAGCCCGGGAGGGATTGTGCCCCTCTGCCTCCGGATCAGACCTGAGAGGCGTAAACCGTCCCGGGTGTTCCACCCTGCAGATTGGAGATCTTCCATGATTCGTTTACACAGCCTGAAAGTCCCCCTTGACTATACCGAGACAACCCTCCTGGCGACCGCCGCCAGAAAGCTTCGCATTCGTTCGGACCAGATCCAGTCCTGGCAGCTTGCGCGGAAAAGCGTGGATGCCCGGAAGAAGAATGAGATTCTCTTTGCCCTCTCTCTGGATCTGACGCTGAACCCGGCCAAAGAGGAAGCACGCTGCCTCCGGTCCTTCCCGGAAAATGAGGTCAGCGCCGTGACCCCGTTTGCCTTTCCGGACATCCCCCAGGTTTCCTCTGACAGGCGGCCTGTGGTTGTGGGCTTTGGTCCCGCCGGCATTTTTGCCGCGCTGTGGCTGGCAGAGGCCGGTCTGCGTCCCATTGTCCTTGAGCGCGGCCGGGATGCCAAAAGGCGCACAAAAGATGTGCAGGCCTACTTTTCAAAGGGTGCCCCCGCTTTCTCCCCCGTTTCCAATGTCCAGTTCGGCGAGGGCGGTGCGGGGACCTTTTCGGACGGAAAGCTGAACAGCGGAATCAAGGATCCGCGGATTCTCACGGTTCTGCATACCCTGGTCCGGTACGGTGCACCCGCTGAGATCACCTATGAGGCCAAACCGCATATCGGAACGGACAAGCTGGCCGACTGCATCATCCGGATCCGGGAACACATCTGTGCCCTGGGCGGCGAGGTCCGCTTTGAGTCCCGGATGACAAGGCTCATCCGGGAAAACGGGCATGTTCGTGCCGTTGAATATGAGGAAGCTGGACAGACCCGGACCCTTGAGGCGGATCATGTGGTACTGGCCATCGGGCACAGTGCCCGGGATACCTTTGAGCAGCTGTACCAGGACCGCTTTACCATGGTCCGCAAGCCCTTTTCCATGGGCGTGCGCATTGAGCATCCCCAGAGTCTCATCAATCAGGCTCAGTACGGAAAGGCCCATCCGGTCCATCTCGGTGCGGCAGACTATAAGCTGGCGGTTCATCTGCCTGACGGGCGCAGCGTCTATACATTCTGCATGTGCCCCGGCGGATCCGTCATTGCCGCCGCCAGCGAGCCGGATACCATTGTCACCAACGGCATGAGCCGCTATGCCCGGGATGACCGGAACGCCAACAGCGCCCTTCTGGTCGGTATTTCGCCGGAGGATTTCCCGGATGCATCGCCGCTGTCCGGCATGTACTGGCAGCGGGCCATTGAGCAGAAAGCGTTCCAGCTGGGCGGGAGTTCCGGTTTTGCCCCGGCACAGCTGGTGGGCGACTTCCTGAACCACCTCCCCAGTCATGAGGCGCGCAGTGTGACGCCCAGTTATCTGCCCGGCGTCACCTATACCGATCTCTGCCTTCTTTATCCGCCCCTGTTTACAGATGCCCTGCGGGCGGCCATTCCGGTGCTGGCACGAAAACTGCGCGGTTTTGACCATCCGGATGCCGTCCTGACCGCACCGGAAACCAGGTCTTCCTGCCCCATCCGCCTGCCCCGCACGGAAACCCTGCAGAGCGTGGATGCAGAGGGTCTTTACCCCTGCGGCGAGGGGGCCGGGTATGCCGGCGGGATTACCTCCGCCGCCGTTGACGGCATTCGCTGCGCCGAACAGATCATTGCCAATTGTTAAACTGATCAACCTGATGGGAGCTGCCTATGAAATACACACTTGACACCATCCCGGTGCTGGATGCCTTTCGTCAGGACTGCCAGTGCCCGCTGTGCCGTCTTCAGATCAACTGTGAGGATGGTTATCTTGACGGCCTGCTTTCAAGCGCCTATATGGAACCTGAATGCCGGACACGGACAAACCAGACCGGTTTCTGCCGCCGGCATTATACCCTGATGTATGAACGCCGCAACCGCCTCGGTCTGGCCCTGATGACCCATACCCATCTCCAGGAGCTGATCCGTTCCCTGGAGGAAACCCTTGGCGAAACAGGGAAAAAGCGGTCCAAAATTCCGTTTTTCGGCGCCTCCGGCGCAAAGGAGGAGAGCCGGCCGGCACGGATTCAGGCCCGGATCGATTCCTGCGACATCTGCGACCAGCTGGAGAAAACCATGCGCCGCTATGCCTTTACCACGGTCCGCCTGGCCCTTGACCGGGAGGACTTCCGGCAGATGTTTGAGGCCCACGGCGGAGCCTGTCTGCCCCATACTGCCCTGCTCCTGGATCTGGCAGAGGAAACCCTCTCCGAAAAGGAACGCCCTCAGTTTGAGGCACTCCTGCGTGAAAGCGTTCTCGGACGTCTCAGGGAGATTGAAAAGAATCTGTACAGCTTTACCCAGCAGTTTGACTACCGGAATGCCGGCATAGCGCCTACGCCCGAGGCCAAAAACTCCGTGGAGCATGCGCTGAACCGGCTGGCAGGCGCCATCGTGGGCGAAGAGGCGGCACTGCCGCCGCACAATGACTGAGGCGATTCCAAAAAGACGGATAAAAAAACACTGTCCGTTCAGGACAGTGTCAGCTGCGCGCACTGGCAATCCTCAGGCGGGACTTGACGCCCCAGACAGGAATGCCTAAAATAGAGAAGCTCTGAAAGTGCTGATGGCGGGACTCGAACCCGCACGGTTTAGGGCCGGGGGATTTTAAGTCCCCTGTGTCTGCCATTCCACCACATCAGCAACAACAGTGGGAATTATAGTACGTTTGCGCTGCTGTGTCAAGCCAAAGAACGACATTGCGGCCATTGATCAGGCCCTCATACGGCCGGAAAGAGAAACATGATGACTGCAATCCCGCATGAACGCCTGCTGGGCACCGGCATCCCGAAGCTCTGTATTCCGGCCGTCGGAAACACTGAGGCGGAGTTCCTTTTAAATCTGCAGGCTGCCATCGCGGCGGAGCCGGACCTGATCGAGCTCCGCATTGATACGCTGCACGCGGCAGATCCGCTGCCGGTCATCCGGCAGGCGGTAACAGTGGCCGGGGATATTCCCCTTCTGCTGACCTGCCGCTCCCGGCGGGACGGCGGCGAAGGCGATCCGGAAACGTACGCAGAACTTTTGTCCAGCCTGCTGGATGAGAATCCGGGCTTTTCCCTGATTGATCTTGAAATCAGCGCCGGGGAGTGTGTTTTCGCGCAGCTCCGGCAGAAAGCCCGGGCGCAGGGAATACCGGTCATCGGGTCCTGGCATTCCTTTTCGGGCACGCCGGACGCAGAGCAGCTGTTGAGCCGGTTTGCCTGTATCGAAAGGCTTGGCGCGGATGTGGCTAAAGTGGCCGTCATGCCCCACAGTCCCGAGGATGTCGACCGTCTCTGCGACTGTGCCCGACAGGCCAGAGCCCGTCTGCAGATTCCCCTGATTGCCATATCCATGGGTTCCCTGGGCATGCAGACCCGTACGGAGTGCGAAAGCTTCGGCTCCTGCATGACCTTTGCCAGTGCCGGAACCGGGAGTGCTCCCGGTCAGATGCCGGCTGCCGCGGTCAGAGCGGCGCTTCAGAAAGAGCATGAAAACCTGAATCAGAAAGGATGATTTCCAATGGAAAGACCTGTTGCATGGACCAAAGTGAAAGATGAGGAGAAGCTGAATGCCTTTGCAGAGGACTACAAGGCATTTCTGAACCGGTCCAAAACCGAACGTGAATGTGTACTGACCTCTGTGGAGCTGGCTGAGGCTGCCGGCTTTGTCAACCTGAAAGACATCCTGCGCAGCGGAACGGTCCTCAAAGCCGGAGACCGTGTGTACCGGAACTGGATGAACAAATCCTTCATGGCGTTCATCGTCGGCTCTAAGCCCATTGAGGAGGGCATGAATATTCTCGGCGCACACATCGATTCCCCGCGCCTTGACGTAAAACAGAATCCCCTCTATGAGGACACCGGCCTTGCGTATCTGGATACCCATTATTACGGCGGCATCAAGAAATATCAGTGGGTCGCCCTGCCGCTGGCGCTGCACGGCGTCGTGGTCCGCAAGGACGGCACCCGGATTCCGGTGGTTGTCGGTGAGAACGCGGGCGATCCGGTTTTCTGCATCTCGGATCTTCTCCCCCACCTGGCTCAGGAACAGATGGAGAAAAAGGCGGCCAAGATCATTGAGGGCGAGGCCCTGGACCTGATCATCGGCGGACGTCCGGTGGCTGAAAACGGCAAGGACGAGAAAAAGAAGAAAGAACCGGTCAAGGAAAACATCCTTGCCCTGCTTAAGGAAAAATACAGCATTGACGAGGAGGATTTCCTCTCGGCTGAACTGGAAGTCGTTCCGGCCGGACAGGCCCGCGACCTGGGCTTTGACCGCAGCATGATCCTCGGTTACGGCCATGATGACCGCTGCTGTGCCTATCCCTCCCTGCGCGCCCTGACGGATTTCACCGGTGTTCCGGACTATACGCTGTGCTGCATCCTGACGGACAAGGAGGAAATCGGCAGCGTCGGTGCCACCGGCATGGCCTCTCATTTCTTTGAGAATGTCACGGCCGAGTTCCTTGCCGCTCTGGGAAACAGCAGCGAGCTGACTCTGCGGCGTACGCTGCTTGAAAGCCGGATGCTCTCAAGTGATGTCAGTGCGGGCTTTGATCCCGGATATTCCAGCGCCTTTGAGAAGAACAACGCCGCCTATCTCGGCCGCGGCATCTGCTTTAACAAGTACACCGGCAGCCGCGGAAAGAGCGGCTCAAATGACGCCAACGCAGAGTTCATGGCCATGATCCGCCGGATTCTGGATGACGCAGAGGTCTGTTTCCAGACGGCTGAACTTGGCCGCGTCGATCTGGGCGGCGGCGGCACCATCGCCTACCTGTGCTCGAAATATGGCATGAACGTCATTGATTCCGGCCTTCCGGTATTGTCCATGCATGCCCCCTGGGAAGTGATCTCCAAGGTGGACCTGTATGAGGGATACCGCTGCTACAATGCGTTCCTTGCCGGTGCAGGCACGCTTGACAACTGATCTGTTCCGGAGGGATTCATGCAAAAAGTCGTAGCGGTTGTCGGGACCAACGCCTCCGGCAAAAGCGATCTGGGGGTTCAGCTCGCCAGGGCTTTTCAGGGAGAAATCATCTCCGCCGATTCCCGCCAGGTCTTTCGGGGCCTGGACCTGGGAACCGGAAAAATCACGCCGGAGGAAATGCAGGGTGTCCCGCATCACATGATTGATATCCGTGATCCGGGCGAGTTTTTCTCCATGGCTGATTTTCAGCGCCTGAGTTTTGAACTCATCCCCCGGATAAGTGCCCGCGGACATCTTCCCATGATCGTGGGCGGCACCGGCCTTTACGTGGATTCCGTGCTGGATGGATACAATCTGTCCGATACGGAACCAGATCTCGCCTACCGTGCGGAACTGGAAAAACGCACCACGCCCGAGCTGTATGCCATGCTCCTCCAGGTGGTGCCCGACACCGATGTCACCGCACAGAACCGGAACCGGGTCATGCGCATGCTGGAACGGATTCACGACGGCGATTCGGCGGTTCCTACCCGGACCAAAAAAGTGGACAGCCTGCGTCTGGGCGTCTCCTGGCCCCGGGAGGTGCTGGCGGAACGCATTGAGGAGCGGCTTGAGCGCCGCTTTAAGGCCGGCATGCTGGAGGAGGTTCAGGGGCTTCTTGACCGGGGTGTCTCAAAAGAATTTCTCATCGGCCTCGGCCTTGAATACCGGTACCTTACCCTCTATCTCACCGGCGACATGCCGGATTTCGGTCTGATGCGGAATGAGCTGGCACGGGCCATCCGGAAGTTTGCCAAACGGCAGATGACCTGGTTCAGACGCTGCCCGGATATTCTCTGGCTTGACATGCAGAATGACCCGTTTTCCCAGGCAGCCGAAGCCGTTTCCCGTTTTCTTGAACACTGACAACTGCGCCTCGCTTCATTTCCCGGAAGCGGGGCGCAGCTGATATGAGGACGAAAATGCAAAAGAAGGTTCTTTCCACCGGACAGATCCGGCGTCTGCCGCACCTGGGACAGCGCATTGTCAAGACCAGCCTGGCGGTCTTTATCTGCCTGATCATCTACTATCTGCGGGGCTACTATGGGGAAACCATGCAGACCGAGTCCATTATCACGGCCATCATCTGCCTGCAGCCCTATATCCGTGATACCCGGGAATATTCCCTGAACCGGCTGGCCGGCACCTGCATCGGCGCGGGTCTGGGTCTCCTGTTCCTGCTTCTGATGCTGGTGTTCCCCATTCTGGGCCGGCGGCCTGCCATCCTGTATACCCTCATGTCCCTGGGCGTCCTGATCTCCCTGTATGCCTGTGTGCTTGTACGCATGCCGGATACGGCCAGTCTGGCTGCCATCGTCTTCCTCTGTGTCGTCATCACGTTTCCGGATATTGAGGATCCGCTCCGGCAGGCCGCCATCCGCCTGATCGATGTCTTCATCGGTACAGCCGTTGCCATCTGCATCAACATTTTCCGGTTTCCCCGCCGGAAGAACAAAAACCGGCTGTTTTTTCTCCATTCCCATGATCTGGTGCCGGACCATGTGTCCCACATTTCCGGGACCACACTGTATCAGCTGAACAAGCTCTATGATGACGGTGCAAAGATCTGCCTCATGTCCCACCATGCCCCTGCCTTTTTCCTCATGCAGATGAATCCGACCAGGGTCAGCATGCCGCTCATCGTCATGAACGGCGCGGCCATCTACGATACCGAAAAAGGCGAGTATCTCTGGAAAAAGACCATTCCGGCAGAACATTCCGCGGCGCTCCTCTCCTATCTGGATCATCTCGGAACCAGCTATTTCATTTACACCATTCACCGGAACAAAACCTATATGTATCACCGGGGGACCCCCGGCCCGAATGATCTGAAGCTTCTGGAGCGTATGCGCCGGTCCCTGTACCGCTATTACCTGGATGAGGACAATTTTGATCCCGCTGAAATCGTCTGCGTCAAGATCGTCTACACGCTGGATCAGGAGAATCCCGGCCTGCACGCGGAAATGGATTCCATCATCCTGCACCATCATCTCCGGATTGAGAACATCCGGCAGGTCAGCGTTCCCAACGCCTACGGCCTGTATCTTTATTCAGATGAGGCCACCATTCCCAATGCCCAGCAGGTCCTGCTTGAGCATCTGGAAACGGATGGGTTTCATCCTGAACCGGTGGAACTGACACTGGACCACGGCTGTCAGTCTGCCTACGATTCCATCCATCTCCTGCACCATGTCAGCCGGATGTACGAACCCCTCACGCTGTTTTCACGTCCTGATCCGGCGGCTTCTTCTCCAGCAGCACCAGATAAACATCCGGAATCCCGTTGAATGTCGTCGGGATGATCCCGGCCTCCCTGTACCCCAGATGGGCATAAATGGCCCGGGCCTGCACATTTCGGGCATTGGTATCCATCCGCAGCGCACGGCTCCCGTCCTGACCTGCCATCTGTTCATATGCCCTGATCATGCTCCGCCCGTATCCTTTGCCGGATTCCTTCGGATCCACCACCAGGGTATGGAGTACCAGTACCTCCTCCGGCTCCGCCGGGATGGTCCACGTGCCCGATTCATAGCCGGGCGGCTGAATGCGGTTAATCACTGCCGCGGCCACCACGCGCCCGTTTTCCCTTTCCACGTACAGATCTCCCCGGCCAAGGGCTGCCCGCGCTGTTTCAGCCGTCGGATAAACGCCCCGTATCCAGCCCGTCGTCAGATGCCCGGCGGCTTCCTCATCGTGAATTGCCTCATAGATCTCACTGATCCGTGCCAGATCGTAAAATTCCGCCTTTTCAATCATAAGGTAAGTCTCCTTCCTTCCGAACCGGACTTGCGACTTTCACCGCATCCGGCTCTCCATTAGACTGCTACTCGCGGACTATTTCCATTCTAGGGAATGTCTTTTGAGTTCTTCCAGTACTTTGTCCGGATCTTGCATAGATGATATGTGCGCCTTACGCGCATTCCTTTCTTGTACTGGACTGAGATCTAACTGCTGTCCTTCGCCATGTGAGCGGCGTTACCGCATCCGTTTTTACGGCCTTCCCTGTCATTTCAGGGTTCTCGGACTACTATGACAGCTCTGTTCTCCTGTGCTAGTCGAGTCTGTTTGGCTAATGTAACCTTACAGCTGTCATATTCGGCACAGGACAATCCACAGTGAAGGACCAAAGGGAAGCTTGTAAATGGTAGG
>DGWH01000126.1 GCA_002395225.1 Christensenella sp. UBA4263 | reverse complement strand
CAAGCTTTACGTACAGATCGAATTTCTTCAGATGTGGAGAGATCTGGATCTCATTATTCTGAAAATATCAACGACTCAGCATCAAAAACTGAGAGAGATATACGGAGAAGACATGAAGTTTAAAGCAGATGAACATGCGGATACGATGGGAGTCCAGGTATTCAAAACCAGCCGTAAAAAAATGAAGCGTTTTGAAGAGATCTTCGCAAAGTATCCGGCACTGAGTGAACCGGTCATCAGGGAGGTCCTTTCCCGAAACGATGCATAAGGAGCCGCCGAAAACGTGGCCGGTTGTCGGGGGATGGATCGGGATCATAGGGAGTGAAGAAACAATATACAAAGCATAGAGTAAAGCATGCAGCGGGAGGTGTGGACATGGAAATTAACTCTGACGACATTTATAGAATGCAAATTAAGGTTCATAAAAGGGCTGATGAAATGGACGATGCGGGCGGCGGCTTACTAATGCTGACTGGGGGTGAAATTACAACAAGCCATACTTGTAAATTGGAACTGGGGCAGTTTCTTATTTATATCGCAGACGGATGTAGTTGTATTAATGATGCGCAGTTCGTTGTTTTTAATCGTTTCATCCCAATGGAAGTTTTTGGTTACTGTTCAAAAAATAGAATAAAGGAACTTGCCCAACGTGTTGGCGTCCCAGACCCGAGAAGGAACTTGACACTCTCAGCGTTCCAACATGCCGATGCTACTATCGAGCAGGAACTTGGGGAAGCATCGCATGCTACGGATGCCCTGGTTGCCCTCTATGAGTCAGTCGGACAGCTGATGTTAGAGTCCAATCAAGACCCAATAGCACAGAACCGTTACGACAGATTCATGCAGCAATTAAAGGAAACCGCTGCGACAGGCAGCGTTTTCGATTTCAGTATGAGTTCCTTTGTCAAGAGAATGAACAATGAATTCGAAATAAATGGTGACATTCTGGAATTCTACATGGGTGGAGGCCCACAAGTTTCCGTTCCGGAAGGGATTACAACGATTGGAGAGGATGCTTTCCTGGATAAATTCACAATCCAGAGTGTTATCCTTCCGGACAGCGTAACGTGCATTTGTGAATGTGCATTCTCTCAATGTCTCAAGCTGAAGTTGATTAATCTGCCGGAAGGGCTTACAGAAATTGGAGAGTATGCATTTGAGAATTGCGACGGCTTTACCAGCATCGAAATTCCATCTACTGTAAACACAATCGGAGAAGGAGCCTTCTCGGGTTGCTTGCACCTTAAGTGGATAAGAATTCCTTCAACATACACTGATCCAGAAAGGACCATTTTTGACGGGTGCGATGAACTCGAGACGGTTATTGTCTATGGCGGGAAAAAGGATAATGCGGTTCTGGAGAGAATAAAGGGATATTTCGAGCAGGATGTCAGGGTCATCTGGGAGGGGGATGAGCAAACTGGCCAGAAGGATGAACCTGTCCGGCGAAGGTCACGCAGAACGAAAACAGCGACTTCTGTGATAGGGGAAGAGAAGCAGGTATCATCTGGCGGGAAGAGCGATGAGATGAAGAACGAACTGGAAACGCATGTGGAATCCTTTTATGATGTGATCTCTTTTGATCTCCCGGAAGGCTATGAGACAACCTGGAAAGAGAAAGATGATGGTTCTAAACAGTGCATCATACACTATGGCGAGCACATAGATGACGACGGTGAGACGGCGTATGAATTCACGGCGAAGGTTTCAGGTATTGATATCAAAAGCACCAATGAAGATCCAATTCCCGCCGGTGAAAGGCTGTTTGATACCATTCATCGACGTGATCCGCAGCTCCGATGCATATCCTTTTCAAGTGATCCGGAAGCTGAAATACATATGAAAGAAACGCCAGTCAACTTTCTTGGTCGCCAGTTTAAATATTATGCTTTAAATCTGGTGATACAGATTTCTGTGAATCAGGTTGCCTCAGTCATGATGGTCAGCCAATGGGATGAGGATAATGCGGATAAGAATGTTGCATTGTATGAGCACATGATAAAGGTTGTTAATGCTGTGCAATATAAAGGGAAACTGCTTCCCGCCCGAAAGCTTACTGCTGCTGAGTTAATTGAACAGCTGAAGCCTGATTTTGAAGGCGTGAGCAGTATTACGCCAAAGATTGGCGTAGAGTTCAGGGTTAATGATGAAGTGGTTTCAACCAGTTCCCTCTTCGGAGATGATGAAGGAAACGTTCATGTCGAAGATGTGGATGATGATTCAGATGTGCTGGACGGAGAATACCCCGTGGCGTATCCTGCAGATGAGCTATATAGTCATTATGGCCGGCTAATGCAGGAAGAGAACAAGTTTAGAGGGATGGGTGTCCATTATGTTTCGGAGAACGGGGAAGAGTTTCAGGCAATCAAGATCAGAAGACTTCTGTACCAGAAAGGGCTGAATAAAACAAAATTATATCGGAAGCTGAAAGCAGCAGAATCTGTGGACAGCTATACACTGGATGAACTCGCTCTGAAGATGGCTCAGGTATTCCGCGTCAATGAATCTGTGTTTGTTTCCAGGCATGATGATGAAGGAGATATTCACGAATGCCTGATGGATAAGATCTGGAAATTGTCCGCACTTCGTTCATTTGCATGGACGCTGGCAGAAATGGCTGATCGGGAAGGCAAATCGATAGATGATTACGATTATCCTGAACTCGTGGATCTTTGCAATTTTATCGAGGGATGTGAATGGCTGAACTATGAGGGGGACAGTTGGTTTGACAGCCTCTGCGGATATCCTGATACGCACGTATTCTATATGCCGGGAGAAATGGTTGAAAGCGGCGAAGCAGAGGAGGTCTGCGATGTATTAGCGGTTTACCCCGTCGCTTCCCTCGACGCATTGCGCGGCGACTTAATGCAGCTCAGAAATGCCATGATCAAGCTGCACAATGGAATCCTGATTACAAGGGACAGAAATGAAAAACTGGATACACCTGCCGCTGCAGTTTTGCAGGCATGGCTTGTCATGGTCATGTCCGCCAGGACGGCATTTTTCAGTGAAGATGGACCCATGTTTTTCTATCATTCGTATCCGTCAGATCCGTTAAATACCAGGGCACTGCCTGTTGGTACTGAAAAGGCTTCTGTAGTTAAAAAACAAACAAGATCAAAGAAGCCGGAAACAACGTCTCCCATGGAAAGTGCCGCCAAGTATGAGATTGTTCAGTGCGCAGATGGGAGAGAACGGATCAAACTGGGTGAGTACCCTGCAGGTTCCCCGATTACCTGGCTGGTTCTGGAAAAAAGCGATGAGGAACTTCTTCTGCTGTCTGAATTTGCGCTGGATGCAAAACCGTTCTTTGATTTTTCATATGGCACCCAAAGAACAAATGAATGGCAGGACAGTACGCTGAGAGCCTGGCTTAACAAAGAATTCTATATGGAAGCTTTCAACGATACGGAGCGCGGGCTGATTCTGGAAGAGACGAATGTGACATATAGAATGACAGCGGATGGCGAAGTAGAAAAAACGCCATCTACCACAGATAAAGTATCCCTCTTGGGGATGGGGGAAGTAAAAAAGTATTTCCCAAGGGAAAGAGACCGTATCTGCAAAGCGACGAGATATGCCAGGGAAAATGGAGCAGAAATAGAAAATGGTCCGGATCAGTGCGAGTGGTGGCTGCGCAGTCCGGCAGTTGTGATGATGGGCGTGTCCAATAGTTATGCACCAAGTATCAGTCCGAATGGGTCTTTCAGAGGCTGGGGCATCTATTCGAAAGAAACATGTATACGGCCTGTTATTCGCATAAAGAGAATCAATGGAAATCCAACACCTGAAGGACAGATGCAGAAAGAGCGCAAAACCAGCTGGACAGGCGATAATAATCCCGAGAGAGAGGAGGAACAGGCAAACAGAGAAAGTGAGGAAAGTGCCGGAGGTGGTCGTTTAAGGCGCAGACAGGCAAGAAGCGGACGTGAAGACGCAGAGCGAAAAGTGACGGAGGAAAGTGTACCGAAAGAAGAGGAGTGTGAGGGAAACGGTCAGCCAAGGCGCAGACAGGCTAGAGCTGAACGTGAAGACGCGGATTGCAGAGCAGCGGATGAGGAAAGAAAGGAGAAACAAAGAAATCAGTTAAAAGCAAAGATTCAAAAACTCAAGGATGAGAGGGATTCGTTAAAAGGCTTGTTTACAGGCACAAAGCGAAGTAAGCTGCAAAAGCAGATAGATGAGATGACAGAACAATTACGGGCGATTTAGGGCTTACGGCCAGCGGAGGGGGAATAAGCCGTATTGTTAAGTAATCAGGAAAGCAGCTAAACAAGCCAGCGCATCCTATGAGCCGGTTTTGCTGCTGCATCATCCCAGAACTTTTTTGTATCCGGATGGTTTTGAGACAACCGAATCTTTTGTCTCAGAATGTGTTCCGGTCTGAAATGGGACTGCAGATGCAGTCTGGACTCAATCATGGTTTGACTATGTGCCGAATCCTGTCATCTGTCCGGACGATGGGACCAGGCACTGTCAAATCCAATTCACATGATTTGATTGAAAAATGGGCCTGCCGCCACAGCGGCAGTTTGGCAAATATGAGTATCGGGAAATAACGGTGCCAAAAGATCAAGTCACTGTTCATAACGAAGGGCCTGCCGCCACAGCGGCAGTCTGGTAAAGATGAGCACCGGAAAATAGCGGTGCCAAAAGATCAAGTCACTGTTCATAACGAAAGGAAACTGTACCATCATGAAGAAATGTTCTCTTATTCTATGCCTTTTGCTCTGTGTGAGTATGCTCGCTGGCTGTTCATCCAATTCGAACAGCGGAACAGCCACAGGGAACAATTCCAACACGCTGCCGAACGGCATTCCGATAATCAAAGATACTCCGACTGATACCCAGGGATTCGGGGATACGTACAAAGGGGACATTCTCTTTAATGATACTCCCTGGGGAACCGGCAGGAATGAAGTATTTGCGTCCTTACAGAAAAGATTTCCTACTATCTACGAAAAGGAATGCAAAGAATATGACTATGGCAATACGAAAGTGGCAGCTTGTACCTATACGAGCAGTTCGTATGACGGCCTTGGAAAAGTAGGAGACATGGATGTCGATAGTATTACGGTGTGGTATATACGTGAAGACGGCAAATATAATGATTACAGCATGTATGCCGCTGAATATCAATGTGATAGAAACAGTCAATATTTAGCAATGGCAGAAATGCTGCAGTATAAGTATGGCTCTCCTTACGCACACCATGCAGAAAGTAGTGTAGAGTACGCTGCAACCTTTGATGTGGACAAATTCACCTGGGCAAATGAAGAACTGTCTCAAAAGGTATCGATTACACGAAATAACAATGTAATGGATTTCGGACTCCTGGTTACTGGTATCTCGGACAAAAAGTATCAGAGGACGATAGAAATCTATTATCGCGATGTTTACGTCAGCAACTATGTCAGTCAGCAAAAGGAGCTTTCTGAAGCACGGGACAAAGCAAACGAAATGGCCAATAAGAACTATGAGGGGTTATAAGGGATCGAAGGAAAAGTCTGCCGGGAATTGGTCCGGACGGTTCGTATAGAGAAACCGCCTGGATCAATCCCCGCCGGGATGAAGAACAGGCAGAATGAATGTGAAAGAAATGTCCCTGTCGCTTGGCGACAGTCAGGATAATTTGGATCATTGTGCAGCGGTGCGGGCGAAAGATCAACACGGAGATCTGGATTGAAGCGGCTCTGTTGCGTGGCGACAGGTGGGCAAATCTAGGGTGCTGCAAAGTGGGACAGGCAAAAGAGAAACACTGAGATCTGGAAAGAAGAGGCCCTGTCGCGCAGCGACAGTTAAGTCAAATCCAGGCCTCATGCAATGCTTCTTCGGCAAATGAACAACAGTGAGGCCTGCAAAGGAGACAAAATGGAAATTGATGCAAGTATCACGGTGCTGTCGATCTACAAATCGAAGGTACTGGAAGTCTATGAAAAAATGCTCAAAGACTTTTATTGTGACTCAAGCCCGGAATTCTATGCGTATGAGGATGGATTGAAGGGAATGGCACTCCACCTTGATATTACGAATGGCCCGGATGGGTATCCGTATGAATATTATGAGAGAAGTGTGAGATGGGAGAGACTGCTTAAAAAATACAGTAATATCCTGAAATATGATGGTGTGGTGATTGTGGAGTTCCACTCGTGTGATGCGGATATGTATGAAGTATTTGCCATTACCGTACCAGACGATTATCGCGTTTTTGAACGGAGATTCGCCCTTGGCTGTATCAAGCGTCATTATACACGGCTGGGTGAGCGCTTTTTGAATGCATACAACAAGAAAACGAAGCGTCGTTCAGATGGTTATATCAGTGAGAAACGGATTGCAAAGGAAATAGAGGCGGCCCGTAAGGCGGAGGAGAAAGAACGGGAAAAAGAAAAAGTGAAAGCGGCGGAACGGGACGCCGGAGAGATTGAATTTCAGATTGACAGGGGTAATCTGAAAAAGGTGACAGGAACCGGGGATACGATCACGATTCCGGCGGAAGTGGACACCATCAGCGCCAGCGCATTTTCCTCAAAAACCAAAGTACGAAAGGTCATCATTCCTGATACGGTAAAGAAACTGAATACAGGTGTTTTCCTGAACTGCAAAACGCTGGAGGAAGTTGTCCTTCCGGAACACTTGACGGAACTGTCGAATTCACTCTTTGAAGGATGCGAAGCATTAAAAACGGTGAACATTCCGGCAGGTGTAAAAATCCTCGGTGACCGGTGCTTCTTCAATTGTGTCAGTCTTTCAAAGATTGATTTGCCGGAAGGACTGCAGAGAATAAAAAGCTATGCATTCGTTAACTGCTATTCCCTGACGGCAATACACTTCCCGGATTCGGTTGAAATCATCGATAAGGAATCATTCACGTGTTCAGGGCTTGAAACGCTTGAGCTTCCCAAGTCCCTCAAACGTGTAGATGGATTTAATTTTCTTGGAAACAGGTATCGTTTACGTGAAATCGAATCGTTTACCAAGATTGAAGAGAGAAAAGGATTTGATCCGGAAAAACAGACGGGAATTAGAAGCGTGAAAATTCCGGAGAACACGGAGATGATCTGGGGATTCAATGGAAATGAGCTGCTTGAACAGGTGGATCTGCTGCCGGGGCAATTGACAGGGATTGGCGGCTTTGCAAAATGTATCCGACTGGAGAAGGTGATTCTTCCGGATACAGTAACGAAAATTTATTATAACTCATTCTCGAATTGCCCGAAGCTGAAGGAGATTCATCTTCCGGATAATCTGCAGGAAATAGATTCTTGTGCATTTAACAACTGCAAAGAACTGCGCCTGGAATCTTTGCCGGCAAGCATTAAAAAGCTTGGAACGCATATCTTTGCAGGATGTGACCAGATTACCAGTCTTACATTTGAAGGGAAGTTTCCTGAATTACCGGGTGCCGGGATTATTATGAGGTTAAAATCAGATGGAAAATCGAAATCTCCAAAGGAAGAACTGGCGGAAGGAACAGACCGTATTTTTGGGGATTGTACACCCGGCTTTACCGTTCGCTCTCGCATTGGATTTCAGACACGGGAAACCTATACGGTTGAAAGCACCTGTTATCCAACAGAAATAACGATGAGCGATATCGCCTTCATGGCACTGTGTAAATGCTCCAGGTTTGCCGACTGGAAAGCCCGGGTGAAGTACCTGATGATGCAGAACAACGCAAAGGAAGTTTTTAGCCTCATGGCACAGATGCTGCGGGACAAAACGGTCACGGTGGATAAAACGGTGATTTCATCTACCAAATATATCCTTAAAGAACTTGGCGCGTACGCAGACGAGAAAGATCGTCAGTTTATTGAGAAAATGATTAACGCCTGATTCGAAAGAGTCCTTTCATTCGAGCACAACCCAAATGTGCTCAGATGAAAGGAACGTGTTTGCCGACACTGAACATGAAGAAGCCGGGCGGGGTCAGAAGACGGTACAGTCTGGGAATCCGGCGAAGGTTGGACCTGTTGGATAGCTCGGAAGGTGACCTTAAAAAAGATCTGATCCGCAGCGGACAGGAGACATCCATGGTGTTTTCCCTCGGATAAAGAAAAATCTCTGCACCGCTGTTTAAAAGTAAAGTACCTGGATGGAGGATGAGTATTGCAAGTACCCGGGATCCACCCGGGTACTGCTTTTTTATCCTTCCGGGAACGACTGGAGAATGGCAGCAAAGGGTTTCGGTTGGATCTGCGTGAAAAGTGAGAAGGGGAGAACGCTGGCGTTCTTGCTTTCCTGCTCCTATGCAGATATAATGATTCAGACTCGAGAGGTGAACTCCTCCGGACCTTTATTGATTTTTCTGGACAGGATCATCCCGTCCCCTCCAACAGATCAACCCGGGCTTTGGACCGCACGCGGCGCCTTAAATCAGGCGGCATTTTGTACGGAGCATTGGATAGGGACCTGCCACATCACAGGGAATTCCATTTTCCCTGAGAAGCCGCTGAAAGGCCTCGATATATCGGGTGCTGTCGAACTTCTGTACCCAGCAGATGCAGAAGTTCCCGCCGGCGTAATTGACTTCAAGACAGAGTTTCCGTCCGTCGACAAGGGTAAATTCTTCTTCAATAAACGGCTCAAGGTCTCTCCATTCAGGATCTCCCACATAGCTCAGACTGTAGGTGGGGTTGGAGGTAACCAGCTGATAGGCACTGGCCATTAACCTCTGCTGTTCAGACGGATCTTTCGCTTTCGCCATGGCAGCCTGAACGCGAAGCAGGGCATTGTATTTATACCGGAGATTAACGGGATCTCCCTGAAGAATCAGCTGCCCTCTCGTCATGGTACCGAGTTCTTCATAGCTTCGATTCATCTTTTTCGGATCATGCCGGATAAAGATCACATTGGTGTTCGTATAGTGGCTGTCAGGCGTATGGACAGCTTTGCGAATATCCGCCGCGACACTGGAATAAATCGCTTTTTCATTTTCCGGAAAGAGTTCACAAAACATCTTTGCCATGAAAACAGAAAGGAGAGCCACCGGACTGCTGTCATTACTCTTTCCAAAAGCCATGAATTCTCTGGCGGGTATTTTGATTTTATACCAGCGATTTTCTGTGTTCTCCTCAGGAAGAAGGAACGGATCTGTGATTGACTGCGGGTTAAGGCCATCCCCATCCTCCAGGATCGTTTGGGCCTTGATATCTTCATCCGGTAGAACAGCAGATTCCGGAAGCCTGATTCCGGCTGAATCAAGTGCAAGCTGATACCGCTCGGTCAGGTAGCACCAGAGAAGCGTCTTGTAAAACCATAACGCGCTGCGGCCATCCGCCATCAGGTGGCTCATGGACAAACGCAGTTTCTTTCCTTCACAGGCTGCTGCAATCCAATGATAGTTTACATCGGATGAACCCAGAACGATCTCCTGGGAGATCGAATCACCAACGGTGACCGGAAGAGGATTCTCAACCATATCCAGCCCTGTATCTGCCTGAATCATCCTGAAGCTGAAATACGGATATCGCTTCATGCATCGCTGCATGGCTTTTTCCATAATCCCGCGATCAATATCCTCCTTGAGAGTAAAAAGAAAATCCATCATGGGATGTCGGTTTCCGGAACTTATAAAACTACGAAGATCAGCTTTATTCATTCTCTGTCACCTTTCGTCTGTATGGTTCTCCAACCGTTTGTTCCTCACGGCATCTCCGCCTGAATCGTCCTCCCGCGGCAGGCTTCTCCGCCTCTTCCGGAATCGTCCCTTCCCACACCGGGAATCCTGCCGCCCTGTGCGGGCTTGCTGATTAAGCGCACGGAGACATTCCGCTTAACTGTTTTTTCCGCACGGACAGGGTTCCCTTCATGGTCCGGCACAGATCATTCCTCAGCAGACATTAGCTGCGAAGAATGTCCGTTTCAGACGCCTTGCAGGACGCGAAAAAGGTGCAGTTATCACATCTGAACAGCGCATTTCGTTTCCGCAGGACGGTCCGGCGTCTCTCCGTCAAAAACCGGAGAAGAAGTGCGCCTCTCATGGTTCGGCCTCAGGCACGGAATTTTGCCTGCACGTGAGCATAAGGATAGTAACAAAACCCGGGGCTGATTTCAACGAATTTTTCAGAGATCCGGTTTGATATACATTTGCCAGTCGCGGTGATTGCCGGTATTGCTGCACTTTCTGCATTCTTTATGGATGTCAGATGAAGTGCGTGAAAAACCTGATTCCATCCAGTGGATGTGCCTGCGGATCTGCACGTTCAGGAGATTCGCAAAGCCGGGTTAAACAGGGCATTAATTGGAGCCCGTGCCTGACAGGCGCAGCTAAGACGAAACGAACCCTTCAGTGAAGTCATGGAACACGCTGTGCTGGATGGGAGAAAGATCAATCGTCGGTCTATTTGAACAGGTACCGGACAACGGACCGTGCACATCGGAGGGCATTGACGGACTTTGGATCATACAAAAAGAGCATGCAATTGCATGCCCAATGGTCATTTTTCGCCGTTTACTTGTTTGGCTAAATTGCGCAGGTTTATCTCTGGTGCAATCCATTCGTTTGTCTCCGGCAGCGTTGTCCGTTTTACCTGACAAAAGTCACCTCTCACATTTCGTATGGATCGTGCGATTGATTGTGCTGTACATTCAAACGTAGACGCAAACACCAATTGTCCATTGCGGTACACGCCCCAGCAAAGAACTTCCATCGCTGTACTCCTTTCTGTTATCAGTGTGCACACATACAGACAGAATTTCTGTACATGTGCATACCGGTAACGGGGAATCATTCCGCAAAAGGACAACAGGCAAACAACGAAGACCAGTCACATAATAGCATACAAGCTCCAAAAGGAAAAGTTATAAAAACGGAAACAGGCAGCATGAAGCACTCCGGCTATTCCGATCGTCCTGTCATCAGAGGAATATCGAAAATTCGCATGCTTCAGCCAGGCATCACGCAAGGCTGTTCTGGTAATTGGACAAACATGGAGGAGCGGAAGGCGGCCCTGTTGTGCAGCAACAGCAGTTCAAATATGAATCGGCGCAAAAGCTTCAGCGGCGAAAGAGCCGGCTGAGGATCATAAGGGGGAGAAAAAATGGATAAAGAATGGCTTGACAGCTGCATTACGGCGGGTGGGCTTCTGTACGGAGAGTACCCGATTGAGGTGCTTGAGGCCCTCTATGCCACAAAGGGCGAAACGATCAGCAAAGAGCAGATTTTGGAATTCTTGGGCGACGCTCCCTTGATGGTCTGTGACGGGGAAACCATCAGTCCGATGATCGTAAAAGACGGGGAGATGCTGGAGCGCTTAAAAGAAGCGGATAAAAACGGCAATCCCTATGCCTCCCTGCACTTTGATCCGGTTCAGCTGGAAGTGATTCGGGAAGAGAATGCCACTATGAGGGAGCAGCCATACTGGATGCCCACCGCTTCCCAGATCGAAGAACTGGTTGAGCAGGGGTATATCAGCTCTCCGGCCATGGAGAGACTGGAAGCCAGGGTGAAGGAGATCGGCGGTGACCCGGTATACCTGAAAGAACTCTGGGCTTACATATCCACGGGGAAAATGGGGATGCTGGATGCGCAACATGCGGTATTGAGTGTAATGTATGCGGACAGTGATGATGGAGCGGAAAAACAGACTGCGAATATGCCGATTCGTGAATCGCTGAATGCCACGCTGCCGCTGGTGTACCAATTCCTGAGAGGTGTGAATATCAGGAAATGGAAAGGCTGGCCGCAGTGTGAATTGAAGGGTATTCCGTGGCACCGGAGGAGGCCTGCCTCCGTGCCGGGATCGGCGCATGCGGCAAAAACGATGAAAAAAGAGGAACCGATGCCGAATGCTATGGGGGCGGCGGTGGACTCCAGCTTGATTGATTCCTTTACAACCGTGGGGCCCCACGGGGAGCGCAGGGTGGTGAAGGTCGGCAGAAATGATCCCTGTCCGTGTGGAAGCGGGAAGAAGTATAAGCAGTGCCACGGGAAATAACCGGGGCTCCCCGGTTTTCGCAAGGCTCATCCCCCTTTCCTTTCTCTTCCTCTCCTTGTGTCCTTTGTCGACACAGAGGAGAGAGTGGCTCAGTTGCCGTAAAATCCAGGCCACATGCAATGCTGGCCTGGCAAATGACAGCCGTGAGCGGGCATGTCGCATGGCGGCAACTGGTCAAATTGGAGTATTGTAAATGCCGCGGGGTTGAAAGATCTGGCTGCGACTGGGCTCGACGCGTAGCGTCGATTTGTTATGTATGAACACCGGAAAAGCCGCGGTGCCGAAAGATCAGGCTT
>DGWH01000171.1:41983-46342 GCA_002395225.1 Christensenella sp. UBA4263 | reverse complement strand
GCGGTGCCTGGCTTGAGTATGAGATCGATTCCAACGATGTCATCTGGGTGCGTGTGGACCGGGCAAGAAAACTGCCGGTGACCAGTCTTCTGCGTGCACTTGGCTATGGCACGGACCAGGAAATCTATGATCTTCTCGGTCATGATGAGAAGCTGGATGCGACCATGGGCCGGGACGGCGGCGATGACGGCACGCGCCGGACACGGGTTGCCACCGAGGAAAAGAGCGTGGTCAGCGGTCTGATGGACATCTACCGCCGCCTGCGTCCGGGTGAGGTCGGCACGGTGGAGTCGGCAGACAAGCTGATCAAATCCACCTTCTTTGATCCCAAGCGCTATGACATGATGCGCGTGGGACGTTACAAGTACAACAAGAAACTGGCAATTGCCTCCCGTATCCGCGGACACATCGTGGTCAATGACCTGGTAGATCCCACCACGGGCGAGGTCCTCATTGCTGCAGGGGAGCGCATCCCCGCCGGAAAAGAAGATCCGCTGGCAAAACGGATTCAGGACGCCGGCATCAATGACATCATGCTGAAGCTGGATGACCGCGAGGTGCGGGTCATCGGCAACAACTTCGTGGACGCCAATGCCTGGCTGGATGCGGAGATTGTGAAAGAGTCCGGCATCAATGAAATGGTGCACCTGCCGACACTCAAACAGCTGATGGAGCAGATTGAGAAGGAGAACATGGGCAGAGAGGATCAGATCCGCCTGCTGCATGCCAACCTCAGCGCGCTCTCGCCCAAGCACATTCTGATTGATGACATTGTGGCATCCATCAGCTACCTGATCAACCTTCCGTACGGCGTGGGAACCACGGATGACATCGACCATCTGGGCAACCGCCGCCTGCGCTCCGTGGGCGAGCTGCTGCAGAATCAGATCCGCATCGGTCTGGCCAGACTCGAGCGTGTGGTCCGTGAGCGCATGAGCGTTCAGAATCAGACGGAGGTCAAGCCCCAGGAACTGATCAATATCCGGCCGGTCTCTGCCGCCATTAAGGAGTTCTTCGGCTCCTCCCAGCTCTCGCAGTTCATGGATCAGCCGAACCCGCTGGCTGAGCTGACGCACAAGCGCCGTCTCTCCGCTCTGGGCCCCGGCGGTCTGAACCGCGACCGTGCCTCCTTCGAGGTCCGCGACGTTCATTATTCCCACTATTCCCGTATTTGCCCGATTGAGACCCCTGAAGGTCCGAACATCGGCCTGATCGGCTCACTGGCCACCTACGCCCGGATCAACGAGTACGGCTTCCTTGAGGCGCCGTACCGCCTGATTGATCACAGCGGGGAAAAGCCGCGGGTGCTGAATGAGATCACCTATCTCTCGGCGGATGAGGAAGACGGCTGCTATATCGCGCAGGCGAGAGAGCCCCTCAATCCGGATGGCACCTTTGTCAATGAACGCGTGACCGCCCGTGTCCGTGCCGATGTTCAGAGCGTTGAGCCGGAGCGCATTGACTACATTGACGTCTCTCCGCGGCAGGTAATTTCCGTCGCTACGGCCATGATTCCGTTCCTGGATCATGATGACGCCAACCGTGCCCTGATGGGCTCCAACATGCAGCGCCAGGCAGTGCCGCTGCTGCGGCCGGAGGCAGCATTTGTGGCCACCGGCATTGAAGGGAAGGCGGCCCGCGACTCCGGTGTCTGTCTGCTGGCCAAGCAGGACGGTTTTGTCAAGAAGGTTTCCGCGGACCGGATCATCATTGAGGATGAGCTGCATGAGCAGCATACCTATCTGCTGACCAAATTTGCCCGTTCCAACCAGAGCACCTGCATCAATCAGCATCCCATCGTCTCTGCCGGCGAGATTGTGCATAAGGGCGATGTCATTGCGGATGGTCCCTCTACGGACCACGGCGAGATTTCCCTCGGACGCAACGTACTCATCGGGTTCATGACCTGGGAGGGCTATAACTACGAGGATGCCGTTCTGCTCAGCGAGGAGCTGGTCATGAACGACGTATTCACCTCCATTCACCTGGAGAAGTATGAGTGCGAATCCCGCGACACCAAACTGGGCGCCGAGGAGATCACCCGTGACCTGCCCAATGTCGGCGATGATGCCCTCAAGGATCTGGATGCCAACGGCATTATCCGCGTGGGTGCCGAGGTGCACCCGGGCGATATCCTGGTGGGCAAGGTCACCCCGAAGGGCGAGACCGAGCTGACGGCAGAGGAGCGTCTGCTCCGGGCAATCTTTGGCGAGAAGGCCCGCGAGGTTCGTGATACCTCTCTCAAGGTTCCTCACGGTGAGGAAGGCATCATTGTGGATGTCAAGGTCTTTGACCGGAAGGATCATTCCGAGCTGAGCCCCGGCGTGAACCGGATGGTCCGTGTCTATATCGCCCAGAAGCGGAAAATTTCCGTCGGTGACAAGATGGCAGGCCGTCACGGAAACAAGGGTGTTGTTTCCCGGGTTCTGCGCAAGGAGGACATGCCGTTCCTGCCGGATGGCACGCCGCTGCAGATCGTGCTGAACCCCCTGGGCGTTCCGTCCCGTATGAATCTGGGTCAGGTTCTCGAGGTCCATCTGGGCATGGCGGCCAAGGCGCTTGGCTGGCATGTGGCCACACCGGACTTTGACGGCGCAACCTTTGAATCCATCGAAAACGCACTGGAATCGGCCGGCCTCCCCAAGGATGGCAAGACGATTCTCTATGACGGACGTACGGGTGATCAGTTTGGCAACCGTGTTACCGTCGGCTATATGTACTATCTGAAACTTCATCATCTGGTTGATGACAAGATGCACGCCCGTTCTACCGGTCCGTACAGCCTTGTTACCCAGCAGCCTCTGGGAGGCAAGGCCCAGTTTGGCGGCCAGCGTTTCGGCGAGATGGAAGTGTGGGCGCTGGAGGCATACGGTGCAGCCAATACCCTGCAGGAAATTCTGACCGTCAAGTCGGATGATATTGTCGGTCGTGTGAAGGCGTACGAGGCGATTGTCAAGGGCAAGAATATTCCTGCCCCGGGCGTTCCCGAATCGTTCAAGGTTCTCATCAAGGAACTTGAATCGCTCAGTCTGAATGTCGTTGTCATGGATAAGGACCGGAATGAAATCGTCATCAAGGAACTTGAGGATGAGGATGATCCGTACCATGAGAGCGGTGCCGGCAGCGATTCCGGAAGCGGTGCCAGAAAAGAGAAGGACGGCGGCAGCTATGACGCAGTTGAGCCGCTCCTGCCGCTCAGCTCCCTTGGCGGAAAGTCTGAGGGGGATGAGGATGAGGACGACGAGGACTTCGGCGACTTTGATGATGACAATTTCGACCTCGACATGGATAACCTGGATGATCTCTCCATTGATGATGACCTTGGAAATGAGTAACTTTGCTATAACCCTCTGCCGGGCCAGGCCCGGCAGAGCAACTGATAAGAAAGGGAGTGCACCCCTTTGTCCGAATTAACCAATCTTGCCTCTATTAAGATTTCGATGGCTTCACCGGATCAGATCCGTGCCTGGTCGCATGGCGAGGTAACGAAGCCGGAGACAATCAACTACCGTACGCTGAAGCCGGAGAGGGACGGCCTGTACTGTGAGCGTATTTTCGGACCTACGAAGGACTGGGAATGCAACTGCGGCAAGTACAAGCGGGTTCGTTACAAGGGCATCACGTGCGAAAAGTGCGGTGTGGATGTTACCCGCGCCAAGGTCAGGCGTGAACGGATGGGCCGCATTGAGCTGGCCGCTCCTGTCAGCCATATCTGGTATTTCAAGGGCATTCCGAGCCGTATGGGAACGCTGCTGGATATCTCCCCGCGTTCGCTTGAGAAAGTCCTTTACTTTGCTGCCTATATCGTTCTGGATCCGGGCTGCTCCGGACTGCATCCCAATGCGGTCATTACGGAGAGCGAATACCGCATGCAGATTACCAATCCGACCTATGTGCAGGACGTTGACTCCGGAAAACCGCCGCTGCGTGTGGGCATGGGCGCGGAGGCCGTCAAGGAACTGCTGATGCGGGTCGACTTGGATGAACTGAGCCACCAGCTGCGCGAGGAAATTGCCCAGCTGACGGAAAAGGAACGCTATCGTGAGACGGAGGGACAGAAGCGCGCCAAGGCAATCAAGCGTCTTGAGGTGGTTGAGGCATTCCGTCTGAGCGGAAACAAGCCGGAATGGATGATCCTTGAGGTCGTCCCGGTCATGCCGCCGGATCTGCGCCCGATGGTTCAGCTGGACGGCGGACGCTTTGCCACCAGTGACCTGAATGATCTGTATCGCCGTGTCATCAACCGCAACAACCGCCTCAAGCGTCTGCTGGAGCTGGGTGCGCCGGATATCATCGTGCGCAACGAGAAGCGGATGCTGCAGGAAGCGGTGGATGCCCTGATCGACAACGGCCGCCGCG
>DGWH01000171.1:33367-41934 GCA_002395225.1 Christensenella sp. UBA4263 | reverse complement strand
GACAACGGCCGCCGCGGCCGTCCGGTCACCGGTCCCGGAAACCGGGCACTGAAGTCCCTGTCAGACTTCCTGCGCGGCAAGCAGGGACGTTTCCGTCAGAACCTGCTGGGCAAGCGTGTTGACTACTCCGGCCGTTCGGTTATCGTTGTCGGTCCGGAACTGAAGCTGCATCAGTGCGGCCTGCCCAAGGGAATGGCCCTTGAGCTGTTCAAGCCCTTCGTCATGGAGCGGCTGGTCAATACCAATGTGGTTCACAATGTCAAGAG
This sequence comes from Christensenella sp. UBA4263, assembly GCA_002395225.1. Classification (GTDB taxonomy): domain Bacteria; phylum Bacillota; class Clostridia; order Christensenellales; family Aristaeellaceae; genus Ventricola. Next base: position 41,668 of record DGWH01000171.1, on the reverse strand, counting down.
CGCCAAGCGGATGGTGGACCGCGGTGAGACCCGTGTATGGGATATTCTCGAGAGTGTCATCAAGGAACACCTGGTTCTGCTGAACCGCGCACCGACCCTTCACCGTCTGGGCATTCAGGCCTTTGAGCCGGTGCTGGTGGAGGGCAAGGCAATCAAGCTGCATCCGCTGGCCTGTACCGCATTTAACGCCGACTTTGACGGCGACCAGATGGCCGTGCATGTTCCGCTTTCCATGGAAGCACAGGCAGAGGCCCGTTTCCTCATGCTCTGCGCCAACAACATCCTGAAGCCGCAGGACGGCAAGCCGGTTATTTCGCCCTCTCAGGACATGGTTATCGGCTGCTACTACCTCTCCTGCATCCGTCCGGGTGCCAAGGGCGAGGGCCGTTCCTTTGCCAACGAAGATGAGGCGATGATGGCCTACCTGACGGCCCAGCTGGATCTTCAGGCGAAGATCAATGTCCGCATTGAGCGTGAATGGGAAGGGAAGACCTACCGCCGCACCATCGAGACCAGCCTTGGACGTCTGATTCTGAACGGCAATCTGCCGCAGGATATGGGCTTCCAGCCGCGTGAAACACTGGATGACATGTTCAAGCTGGAGATTGACAAGAAGGTCGGCAAGAAGGAACTGGGACAGATCGTCGACATGTGCTTCCGGGCACACGGCGTTTCGGAGACGGCCCGGGTTCTTGACAACATCAAGGCCATGGGCTATAAGTACTCGACCCTGGGCGCCATTACCGTATCCGTTTCGGATATCATCGTACCGCCTGAAAAGGCTCCGATCCTCTCCAGCGCGGAAAGCGAAGTACGGAAAATTGAGCGGATGTTCAAGCGCGGTCTTCTGACGGATGAGGAACGGTACAACCGTGTGGTTGACATCTGGTCCAAGACGACGGATGAGATCAAGGGCAAGATCATGAATCATATGGACGAGTTCAACCCGGTCCGTATGATGACCGACTCCGGTGCCCGCGGTTCCATTTCCCAGGTCTCCCAGCTGGCCGGCATGCGCGGCATGATGGCCTCTCCGACCGGCCGTCCTCTGGAAATGCCGGTTAAGGCAAATTTCCGCGAGGGCCTGTCCGTTCTGGAATTCTTCCAGTCCTCTCACGGTTCCCGTAAGGCACTGTCGGATACCGCTCTGCGTACGGCAGACTCGGGTTATCTGACCCGCCGTCTGGTTGATGTCTCTCAGGAGGTCATCATCCGGGAAGTGGACTGCTTTGCGAGCCGTCATGAAAAGATTCGCGGAATCACGGTCAGCGCCATTGGTGCCGAGCATGATCCGATTGAAAAACTGATCGACCGTATCGTCGGCCGCGTGGCTGCCGAGGACGTGATCAACCCGAAGACCGGCGAGGTCATGGTTCCGCAGAACGAGATGATTTCCTATGAAAAGGGCAAGGAGATCATTGACTGCGGGATCAAGGAAGTGCAGATCCGTTCGGTTCTGACCTGCCGCAATGAGACCGGTATCTGTGTCAAGTGCTATGGCCAGGATCTGGCCCACGGCGGATACGTCAATATCGGTGAGGCGGTGGGCATTGTTGCCGCACAGGCCATCGGTGAGCCGGGCACACAGCTGACCATGCGTACCTTCCATACCGGCGGTGTGGCCTCTGAAAAGGACATCACACAGGGTCTTCCGCGTGTTGAGGAACTGTTTGAGGCCCGCAAGCCGAAGCGTGAGGCGATCCTGGCGGAAATTTCCGGTGAGATTGCCATCAGCGAGGCAAAGAAGAAGCATGAGATCCTGATCAAGAGCGATGACGGAACGGTGAAATCCTATCCGATCACCTATGGCAGCCGCCTGAAGGTGAAGGAGGGCGACCGCGTCACCGCCGGTGATGAACTGACGGAAGGTCAGATCAACCCGCACGACCTGCTCCGGATTCTGGGCGTCAAGGCGGTGCAGGAGCATCTGCTCAAGGAAGTTCTGATGGTTTACCGCCTCCAGGGCGTTGGCATCGGCGACAAGCACATTGAGGTCATTGTTCATCAGATGCTGCGCAAGGTCCGGGTCGAGGACGCGGGGGATACCGGTCTTCTGCCGGGCTCCATGGTGGATATCTTCCTCTTTGAAAAGGAGAACGAGAAGACCATTGAAGAGGGCGGACGTCCGGCCGTTGCCAAGCGTATCCTGCTGGGCATCACCAAAGCCGCTCTGGCCACCGATTCCTTCCTCTCTGCCGCATCCTTCCAGGAGACGACCCGTGTTCTGACGGAAGCGGCCATTAAGGGCAAGGAAGATCCGCTGGTTGGCCTCAAGGAGAATGTCATCATCGGCAAACTGATTCCTGCCGGAACCGGAATGCCGAGGTACAAGAACATCGAGATCCACGAGACCTACTGATCCGCGGTCTGCGAAAACTGAACATAATTAAGAAGCCGGTCAATGACCGGCTTCTTTCATTATCGGTACGTACACATGAGAAGTTCAACCATTTTCGTACATCTTTCCATGCTCTCAACGGCCACATGTTCAAAACGGCCGTGATAGGCAAACCCACCGGTGCAGAGATTGGGGGTAGGCAGCCCCATGTAAGAGAGACGGGAGCCGTCGGTTCCGCCGCGGACGGCATAGATAAAGGGCGTCATTCCGGCTTCACGTATGGCCTTTTCCGCGTTTTCCACCAGGAACATATACGGTTCAATCTTCTCCCGCATGTTGTAGTAACTGTCCCGAAGGGTTACCCGGACAAACTCCTGACCGTACTTTTCATTGAGTACCTTGGCCGCATGCAGCATCATGGCTTTCCGTCCCTCGAACAGGGCATGATCATGATCACGGATAATATAGGAGAGGCGGGCACTTTCAATGCTGCCAGACATATCGGTGAGATGGAAAAAGCCTTCATATCCCTCGGTCAGGCGCGGAATATCTCCGGCAGGGAGCAGAGAATTGAATTCCGTGGCAAGAAGGGCTGCATTGACCATGGTATCCTTTGCGGAACCGGGATGTACGCTGAGCCCGGTGATGTCAACCACGGCACTGGCGGCATTGAATGTTTCAAAGGCCAGTTCGCCCTCTTCGCCGCCGTCGACGGTATAGGCATAGGAGGCGCCGAATCGCTCCAGATCGAAATGGTCCACACCGGCGCCGATTTCCTCATCCGGCGTGAAGGCAATGCAGATTTTTCCGTGGGGTTTTCCGCTGCTGAGAACCTGTTCGCAGGCGGTGACGATTTCCGCAATGCCTGCCTTGTCATCTGCCCCCAGAAGGGTTGTTCCGTCGGTTGTAATCAGGGTCATTCCGGCCAGCTTTTTGAGCGTCGGAAAAGCATCGGGACTCAGAATATCACCGGTTCCGGCAAGAACCACATCTCCGCCGTCATAATTGGGGATGATCTGCGGCCGGACATTTTCCCCGGAGCAGTCCGGTGAGGTATCCATGTGTGCGATAAAGCCGATGGGCGCCAGATGTTCCATGCCCGGGGTGGCAGGAATGTTGGCATAAACATAACAGTGATCATCGGCATAGACATCTGAGAGCCCAAGTGTCTTCAGTTCTTTTTCCAGGAGATGAGCCAGATCGAACTGCCGCCCGGTGCTGGGGCTGGTGCCTGTCGTCTCATCACTGGTGGTATGGACGTGGACATAGGTTAAAAAGCGTTCCTGAACCTGCATAATGGTCCTCCAAAGTTTTTATTGTCGTGGGTACATTATCACATCACTGTCTGTTTTTCAAGAGCATTGAATTCATCCGGGAGAACCGGACAGTGATTCCCGGACTCAAAGCTTGTGAAAAGCCGGTTTGTGTTCGAAATAAAAGGGGAGCGCAGAGACAGACGGGGTGGCTGCCAGATATCGGAGACAAATCTGACTGCTGAAAAAAACAGATTTTATTGAAATAGAACAGTAATGATGATAAGATGAAGGAGAAATAAAACCGTTAATTTCATGGAGGAAGTGTGACCATGGAAGAAACCGAACAGACTGCCCGTCAGAAAAGGATAGAAAAACTCAAGGCAGAACTGATCAAACAGCAGGATATTGCTGAGGAAGCCCAAAAAAAGATCAGTCAAACAATGCTGAAACTTGCTAAAGAAGAAAGAGCCTTTGTGATCCCGAGTGAACTGACGAAAGCAAAAACGCGAATGCTGGGACCGATGGATGATATTTTCTTTAACAAAATGGGAGAGGGTAAAGAGGCGATAGGCGAGGTTATTTCGACCGTCCTTGGGATACCGATTACAGTGCGAGAGCTTGTTCCGCAGTATACATTATCCGGGATCGGAAACAGAGGCGTAAGGCTTGATACATTTGCAGCGGTGCTTCCCGAGTTCCTTGTTACGGTGGAACTTGGCGCGGACTGTTACCTTGGCAAAAAGGGAGCGATGATAGACATTGAGGTTCAGAAAGAGGACAAAGATGACCATGAATACCGGGTCTATTACAATGGTGCATCCATTGTGGTAAACAATACGCCGAGAGGAACAAAGAAATTTGCGGATATCCAGCGGGCTGTTGTGATTTACATTTCTGCTTTCGATGTGTTCGGTGAAGGTGAGATGTATTATGAAATCGGCAAGTTCTCCAAAAAGTCGATGACGCCGAGAAGGAGCCCGGTTACAGAAATCTACATCAATACGGAGAACGAAGACAGAAGTGATCCGCGGATGAGCAGAATTGCAGACCTAATGAAAGTCTTTAAGGATCCTGAACGATACGATTTTGATGAGTTTCCGGAATTCTCTCGGAGAAAGAAAGAACTTAAGGAAACAGAGAAAGGAGTGTTGGAATTGAGTAGTGAACTTCAGCAGTTTGTTGATGAAGAAAATGAGAAAGCTTCTAAGGATACAGGAAAACTTATATTTTATTTGATGAAAAAAGGAAGAGTTGATGATGCAGAAAAGGCGATTGAAGATAAATATTATCGTCTAAAGCTCCTTACAGAATTCCGCAATGGCGTGTTGGGTGCGAATTAAAGCCACAAATCTGAACAATGATGAATGGACAGCCTGAAGCGAATAATGGTAATGATACAGAAGATGCAATAGGCATGGTGCTTCCATATGAGAACTATGAAGTGCATGAATACCGATTTTATAATGGTGTGACCATCATCGTGAATAATACGCTGGGAAGGATCAAGGAATTTGCGGATATTCTATGGGCAACTGTGATTTTCATGTCTCTGTTTTTGATGAGTTTCCGGAATTCTCTCGGAGAAAGAACTTAAGGAAACAGAGGAAGGAGTGTTGGAAGTGAGCAGTGAATTTCAGCAGTTTGTTGATGAAGAAAATGAGAAAGTTTCTAAGGAAACAGTAAAACTTATGAATTATTTGCGGAAAAATGGAAGAGATGATGATATGGAAAAGGCAGAGAAAGATCCATTTTATCTGAAAGAGCTTCTTGCAGAATTCCGCAGTGGGCTGTTGGTTGCGAATTAAATTCACAAATCTGAATAAAGATGAATGGGCAGTCCAAAACGTATATTGGTAATGACACAGGAGATGCGATAGGCATTGTGCTTCTATATGAGAACTATGAAGTGCATGAATACCGATTATATAATGGCATCCATCATCGTGAATAATACGCCGGGAAGGATCAAGGAATTTGCAGATATTCTATGGGCAACTGTGATTTTCATGTCTCTGTTTTTGATGAGTTTCCGGAATTCTCTAGGAGAAAGAAAGAACTTAAGGAAACAGAGAAAGGAGTGTTGGAAGTGAGCAGTGAATATCAGAGGGTTATTGATGAAGAAAAGACAAAAGAGGGCAATGATACAGCTAAAATTATGTTTTATTTGATGAAAAATGGAAGAGATGATGATGCAGAAAAGGCAACGAAAGATCCATTTTATCTGAAAGAGCTTCTTGCAGAATTCCGCAGTGGTCTGTTGGTTGCGAATTAAATTCACAAATCTGAATAATGATGAATGGACAGCCTAAAGCGGATAGCGGCAATGTCACAGAAGAGATAATAGACATTGAGGTTCAATATGAGAACCATGAAGTGCATGAATACCGGGTTTTTATAATGGTATGTCCATCATCGTGAATAATATGCCGGGAAGGATCAAGGAATTTGCAGATATTCAACGGGCAGCTGTGATTTTCATGTCTCTGTTTTTGATGAGTTTCCGGAATTCTCTCGGAGAAAGAACTTAAGGAAACAGAGAAAGGAGTGTTGGAAGTGAGCAGTGAATATCAGAGGGTTATTGATAGCGAAAGCGAGAAAGCTTCTAATGATACACTAAAACTTACAGTTTATTTGATGAAAAATGGAAGAGATGAAGATATAGAAAAGGCAGAGAAAGATCCATTTTATCTGAAAGAGCTTCTTGCAGAATTCCGCAGTGGACAGATAGGTGCGAATTAAAGTCACAAATCCGAATAATGATGAACAAGCAGCCCGAAGCGTATATCAGCAATGGCGCAGAAGAGGATGCCAGGAAGGATGACATGAATGGCAGACATGTTCAGATAACCAATTGAGATCTGACCGGATTGCATGTCAACCAATCGCTCGGGAAGTTTTGCTGCTCGGAGGATTCTGTGTTCCAGCTGAACGAATCAAATCACAGGGATGAAGGACGCCCTGTTACTTAGTGACTGTTTGTTAAATCAGATCTCATGCAGTGCCGCTCAGATAAATGAAAAAGAATGGGAAGGCCGTTGGCCAGCTGAGGATGTGAAGGAAGCTGCTGGGCAAAGGGCTGAAGCGGAACAGAACCAGATGCAGCTCCATGGCGGGAATCCGAAAGATTTTGGCGAATGCATCGGATTCGGGACAGGCAGGGATCTGGAGAGAATAGCATATGCCGGCTTTCACTCAGTCTTTCAAGGAACTGAGTATGAAACGAGGGGCGGGGATTATGGCTAAAGGAAAAGCGGGAGCGCAGCAGATGTGGCTGTGCTCCCATTATTTTTTGTGACAGAATACCAATAATGAGGGAACTATGTTATACTTTTGGCGGAGATCGTACAGAATCAAAAACATTGGAACGGCTCTGTCATGCAGCGACAGATTGTTAGAAACGGGTCAGGACAGCGCCGCTCCGGCAGATGACAAATGAAAGGCACACAAAGGAGGCGTGATTTAATGTCGTTTAAGCTTACCATAATTGGCGCGGGAAGTCTGACATTCGCTCGAACACTTTTTTCGGATATTATGCATGTGCCGGAACTGAGGAATATTGAAGTTGCTTTCACGGATATCAACCAGAAAAACCTTGACATGGTAACGCAACTCTGTCAGAGGGACCTTGAGGCAAATGGAATTAAGACGAAGATCTTTTCCACGACAGACAGACGTGAAGCACTGCGGGATGCACGCTATATTGTCAACTGTGTTCGAATCGGCGGTCTTGAGGCATTTGAAACAGATATTGATATTCCCCTTAAGTATGGGGTGGATCAATGCGTGGGCGATACCCTCTGCATCGGCGGAATTATGTATGGGCAGCGCGGAATTGCTGCACTGCTGGATTTCTGCAGGGATATACGGGAAGTGGCTGAACCGAATGCGCTTCTTCTGAATTATTCGAATCCCATGGCCATGCTGACCTGGGCATGTCTGAAGTATGGCGGGGTACGGACCATTGGCCTGTGTCATGGAGAGATTCACGGTGAAATGCAGATTGCAGATGTTCTCGGGGCGAAAGACCGGAAGGAGCTGGATGTCATCTGTGCAGGTCTTAATCACCAGACATGGTATCTTTCCGTCAAAAAAGACGGTGTGGAAATGAAAGACCGTCTTCTGGAAGGATTTGAAAAGCATCCGGAATACAGCAAGACCGAAAAGGTGCGGATTGATGTACTGCGCCGGTTTGGTTACTATTCGACAGAGTCGAACGGCCATCTCTCCGAATATGTATCCTGGTATCGGAAGCGGCCGGATGAGATTGAAAAATGGATCGATCTCACCAGCTGGATAAACGGTGAGACAGGCGGGTATCTGCGTGTATGCCGGGAAAACCGCAACTGGTTTGAGACGGAATTCCCGAAGCTGCTGGAGGAGCCGCCAAAAGATTATGATCACGATGAACGCAGCAGTGAACATGGAAGTTATATCATTGAAGCGCTTGAGACAGGCCGTGTTTATCGCGGGCATTTCAACGTGATGAATCAGGGAACCATTACCAATCTGCCGGATGACTGTGTCGTGGAGGTTCCGTGCTATGTGGATGGCAATGGCATTTCTGTCCCCAAAGTGGGTCCGCTGCCCATGGGCTGTGCAGCGGTATGCAGTCAGTCTGCCTGGGTACAGCGGATGGCCATGGAAGCGGCGGTGAGCGGGGATGCCGAACTGCTGAAACAGGCCGCCCTGATGGATCCTCTGACGGGC
>DGWH01000171.1:0-33238 GCA_002395225.1 Christensenella sp. UBA4263 | reverse complement strand
CCGCAGTATGGAAAGGCGATTGCCGAGGCGAAAGAGCGCTTTGCCGCGGGAAACCTGATTCCGACCAGGGCAGGGTATCGGGGGGCGGTACGGCTGAGAGAGAAAACGGCTGAAGAGGTAGATGCCGAGCGGAAAGAACGCGAAGCCAGGGCCAAACGCGAATAGAATGAAAAGGGGAAGTGAACCATGATCATTGAACTGAATGAAGGAAAACTTCAGATCCGCTTTCGTGTAAATGAGGACAAATCGGTCGAACTGGTGAATTTTACGGTTCTATCAGGGACAGAGGACCTTCCTTTACAGGCGGCGGCAGATGCGGGCGGTTTTGATGCCCCGTTCAAGCCGAAACAGTTTCTTGCCGCACATGTGACGGGGGAGTCCTCCGGCGGCTTTCACGCTGGGAAACACGATGCGGGCAGTCTTTCGCCGCAGTGGCGGTACAGGGACCACCGGATTGAAACCCTTGAACACGGGAAACGGTTAACCCTTTTTGTGGAGGCACAGAACGGACTTGCGGCAGACTATGTTCTTGAAACGTTCGAGGACCTGCCCATTGTCAGATCCTGGGCAACCCTGATCAACCGGTCTGACACGGATATCGGCATTGAATACTGTTCCTCCTTCTTCTATCAGGGAATTGGAAAGAACCGGACCTCCTCCAACTATGATGCGCTGCAAATATATGTTCCGCATAACGGATGGGCCAATGAGGCACAGTGGCAGAATGTGACAGCGTCGAATCTGGGACTGTCTCACATGCCTCTGGAAGGATACAGCCTGCCGGATAAAGGAAACAGCCGGTTTTATTATGGAAGCACGGATTCCTGGTCGACCAGTGAACATCTGCCCATGGGAATCGTGCGTGATCCGGAATCAAACGAAGTGTTTTTCTGCCAGATTGAACATTCCGGGGCGTGGGAGATCGAGTATGGCATGGGAGACGGAAAGAACCTGTATGTATGTCTTCTTGGCCCCAGCAACGACAGTGCCTGGTGGAAGAATCTGAAACCCGGCCAGAGCTTTACAACCGTTCCTGCTGCATTCGGAACCGATATTGGCGGGATTGATGAGGCAATTGCGTGCCTGACGGAATACCGGCGGCGGATTCGTCGTCCAAATCCGGATGATGAGCATTGTTATGTGGTATTCAATGACTACATGAACTGCCTTTTCGGCGATCCGACGGAGGAGAAGGAAAAGAAAATCATAGATCTTGCTGCGGCTCTCGGCTGTGAGTATTACTGTCTTGACTGCGGATGGTATGACAGCGGTCCGTGGTGGGACAAGGTGGGCGAGTGGAAGGAAAGCCCGGAGCGTTTCCCGAACGGCCTGAAGAGTCTCTATGAATATGCCAGAAGCAAGGGACTCAGGATGGGCATGTGGCTTGAGATTGAGGTCATGGGAACACAGTGTGAACTGCCCAAGCATCTGCCGGATGACTGGTTTATCTGTACGCATGGAAAGCGCCGCATTGAGAACAAGCGTTATCTGCTGGATTTCCGCAATCCGGCGGTTCGTCAGTACTGTACGGACACGGTGGACAGGCTCATTGAAACGTATGGGTGTGAATTCTTCAAGATTGACTATAACTGTACGACCGGACCGGGCAGTGATCTCAATACGGACAGCATGGGAGATGCGATGCTGGAACACTATCGGGCACTCTATGACTGGATCCGGAGTGTCTATGAGAAGCATCCGGACCTGGTGATTGAAAACTGCGGTTCCGGTGCCCAGCGCATGGACTACGGCATGCTCAGTCTCCACAGCCTGCAGTCTACTTCGGATCAGACAGATGTTCTTTCCAACGCGTACATTGCCGTCAACGTGGCCTCTGCCGTGACCCCGGAGCAGGCCGGAATGTGGGTTTACCCGTATGAGGATGACCGTGAGCATGTGATCTTCAATATGGTCAACGGTTTGCTGCTGAGACCCTATATCAGCGGAAATGTCTGGAAGATGACCCCGGCGAATTTTGAACTGTTCCGGGAAGGGATTGCCCTGTACAAGAAGATCCGCGGAGATCTGACGGGGATGGTTCCGTTCTTCCCGCTAGGATTCGGAAAGGTCAACAATGCGCAGCTGGCCTATGGGGTACATAATCAGGAAAAAGCGTATCTGGCTGTGTTTGCAGTTCATACCGATACGGTTGAGGTTCCGCTGGCAGCACTGAAGGGAAAGGCGGCGGAATGTAAGGTCATTTATCCGGAATCAAGGGACTGCGAAATGATGATTGCTGACGGGAATCTGGTGGTGAACATGCCGCAGACAAAGTGTGCCCGTCTGACTGAAATCCGTTATGAATTGTAACTGAATCATTTTTCAGGGCAGGGATTAAGGAAAATCCCTGCCCTGTTTGCCTGTGGGAACCGGAACGGAGGATGTGGTCATTCCCCGCAGGAGACAAGGAACCGAAAAAGTATAGCATTGACAAATCTTTCCGAAGTTATTGTTAAATTAAGGAAGATTATCATTGACTATTTTGTCAGTTTTGATATAATGCAGATGGATTGAAAGACCTGTTTTGGAAAATGTTGGTTTTATGCGCCGAAAATGCGCTAAAATATTTATTTATTTTAAAGGAGGTCTTGGTTGTATGTCGAAAAAATGGCTGTCTCTGTTGATTGCACTTGCGATGATGCTCACCGTTTTCAGTGCACTGGCAGACTTCACCCCTGTCCCGGTTGGCTCGACCGGGAATGGAACCCGTGAGTATGTAGAACCCCCCGAGGGCGACTGGAAAACGCCGTATTCCGAGATTGTGAATATTCGCACAGTTAAGGGACAGGGCGCGGATGTTGTTTTTGAAGCCGGCGAAAGCCAGTCCAACAATGAATGGACCCGCGCCTGGTACAATGATCTGGGAATTGAGGTTACCTACGACTGGATTGATGAAGGAAACACCCAGTATACCCAGAAGCTCAATATGACCATCTCTACCGGCAATCTCCCGGATGTATTCCGTGTGAATTACATCCAGTTCCGTCAGCTGATGAAGGCCGGGCTGATCCAGGATCTGACCGAGGTCTACAATAAGTACACCTCTCAGCGTATCCGGGATTATGAGAAGACGGATCCGGATACCATCAAGCTGACCACGATCGACGGAAAGATCTATGGCATCCCGATCTATTACTATGGCGTTATCGACAATCCGCGCTATATGTGGGTCCGCAAAGACTGGTACGAAGAGGAAGGCTCTCCCGAAATCAAGACCGTTGAGGAATTCGAGAAGCTGGCCAAGACGATCGTTGAGAAGCACTGCAGCTATGCGATTTCTGTCGACAATACGCTGGATTATCTGTTCATGACCGGTCCGATGTTCAATGTGTATCTTGGACAGCCGAGTCAGGGCAACTATTTCTGGTACAAAGACGATACCGGACGCATTAAGGCCGGCATCGCTCATCCGGAATTCAAGACAGCGCTTGAGTACTGGGCAAAGTGGTATCAGGATGGCATCCTGAGCCCCGACTTCATGAACTATGATTACAATGGCATGAACGAAGAGCTGGTAACCGGCCGTGCCGCCTTCCAGCCTTTCTATCAGTGGCAGGGCTGGCTGAACGGACCGAACCTGGTTGCCGCTCAGAACAGCAATGACGCTTACATGATTCCGCTCCAGTTCCCGACCGTTGATGGCTCTCAGGTTCTGGGACAGGTCGGTTTCCCGAACGCCGATGTGATTGTTGTCAGCAAGGACTGCAAGAACCCTGCGGCAGCCATGAAGCTTCTGAGCTATACCGACTATATCATGTTTGACCCCAACACGGTTCTGACCGATGAGCAGTTCAAGGGCTTCACCGACGGACAGCGCGAGCATGTTCCGGGCGCCTTTGAAATCCTTGACCCGCAGGCGGATATGATTCAGTTTGAGCATGTTCTCAAGGCCATCAAGACCGGCGATACCAGCGAACTGTTCACCTCCGGCATGAAGAAGAAATATTCCGACTCCATCAGCTGGATCAACGAGAAGAACACCGGCGGCCTTGGCGCGTTCTGCCAGCAGGGCTTCGATGGCTGCTCCTATGACCTGGCCAAGTATCTCCTTGACAACGACTATGTCAAGCGGACGGACATGTGGGGACCGACGCCTGAGGCTTTCGACGAGACCGTCAATACCATGGATATCATCTCCACCGGTGTTTCCGAAATCGTCATGGGCATCCGTCCTGTGGAAGATTATGACCAGATCCTGGCTGACTGGTATGCAGCCGGCGGTCAGATCATGGAAGACGCTGTGAATGAAGAATACAATAAGTAAGCACTGCGTGTTCTCATTCAAAGAACGATAATCCTCCGAATAAAAGCATAAGAGGCTTGCAAACTGCTAGCTTGCAGTATCCTGCAAGCCTCTTTCCTTTAACAGATGACATTCAGTCGGCAGGACATTTCACTGCACAGACAAGGAGCGGCCCTGTCGCGCGCGACAGTCAGTCGAATCCGGGCCTCGTGCAATGCCGCTCCGGCACACGACAACAGTTAGGCCCTAAGAGGAGGGATGCCGATTGCTTAACAAGTTTAAAAAGACGCTGAAAAGGGACTGGCCTTTTCTGCTCATGCTGCTCCCCGGTGTTATATTGACGGCCATTTTTTCCTATGGTCCCCTGTACGGCATTATCATGGCGTTCCAGGATTTCAACCCTGGCCTGGGCTTTGCCGGGTCCAAATGGGTCGGGCTGGATAATTTCAGACTGATTTTCAAGCAGGCACAGTTCCTGAACACCATCTACAATACCTTCTTCATTTCGATCATGAAGATCATCTTTCAGACCCTTGCCTCCGTTGTTTTTGCTCTTCAGCTGAATGAGATTCGCAACAACGGCGCCAAGCGTCTGTTCCAGACCATCGTGTACATTCCAAACTTTGTTTCCTGGGTTATCATGGCGGGCATTCTGCTGAACCTGCTGGCCACGGATGGCATTGTCAACCAGATGCTGAAAGTCTTTGGTGCCAAGCCGGTACAGTTTATTTCCAACCGGAAAGTATTTCCGTGGACCCTTATCTTTACGGACATGTGGAAGACATTCGGCTTTGGTACGGTTGTGTATCTGGCGACGATGACCTCCATTGATCCGGAACTGTATGAATCTGCCATTATTGACGGTGCCGGAAGATGGAAGCAGACACTGTACATTACACTGCCGATGCTGGTGCCGATTATCATCCTGATGACCGTGCTTGCCCTTGGCAATGTGCTCAGCGCCGGTTTTGACCAGGTATATAACCTGTATTCACCGGTTGTCTATCCGACGGGTGATATCATTGATACATATGTTTACCGTCTCGGTCTGCAGAACGGCAAGTACGCGATCGGTACGGCTGTCGGCCTGTTCAAGTCAGTGGTCTCAACGGTTCTGATTTCCACGTCACTGATCATTGCCTATAAGACCGCCAATTACAAGGTGTTCTGAGAAAGGAGGCAAAGTATGAAGTATAAAAGCACAGGTCAGAGAGTATTTAATGTCATCAACTATATTCTCGTCATTCTGGTATGTCTTACCTGTTTCCTGCCTCTTCTCAATACACTGGCAATTTCCTTCAGTGCCCCTTCTTATGTGGCATCCGGACAGGTATACTTCCTGCCGAAAGGCTTTACAACCCAGTCCTATGAGTTTGCCATTAACAACGGCAAATTCCTGAGGGCGTTTCTGGTAGCCATTGAACGCTGCGTCCTGGGTGTGTCGATTAACCTGTTCATGATGATCACCACGGCGTACCCGCTTTCAAAGACGAAAAAACAGTTTGCCGCGAGAAATTTCTTCATGGCGTTCTATGCGTTTACCATGCTCTTTGGCGGCGGTCTGGTTCCCTGGTACATCCTGATGAACAACCTGCACCTCCTCAACAGCATCTGGGCGCTGGTGCTCCCGCTGTCTGTTCCGGTGTCCAACATGGTCATCCTGATGAACTTCATGCGCAATCTGCCGCCGGAGATTGAGGAGGCAGCCATGATCGACGGCGCCGGCTATTTCCGGATTCTGGTCTCCATCCTGCTTCCGGTTCTCAAGCCCTCACTGGCCACCGTCGGCCTGTTCTCCTTCGTCTATCACTGGAATGACTGGTTCCAGGGTGCGCTTTTCATGAACAATCCCAACAATTATCCGCTGCAGACGTACCTCCAGACCCTTCTGACCAATTTCCGTGATATTCTGCGGCAGTCCGGATCGGACTACTATTCGCTGCTCTCCCGCATGAACGAGCAGACCGGCCGTGCAGCACAGCTGTTCCTCGGTCTGGTTCCGATCCTGGTTGTCTATCCCTTTGTCCAGAAATACTTTACCACGGGTCTTGTCATGGGCAGCGTCAAGGGCTGATTGTCTCACCACGTTCCTCACACAGGAACAGGAAAACCGAATAAAAAGACAGAGCGGCTCAAATGGCGTAAGACATCTGAGACCGCTCTGTCTTTACTGCTCAAAAAGGAGCATTGCGACACTGCGCGGGAATAGTCAGTGGAATTCGGGCAGCCAATGGCCGTGTGCCTCGATCAGGTCATCGCACATATGGACGATGTCATCAATGGAGAGCTCGGAACCGGCGTGCGGGTCCATCATGACCGCCTGATAGATGTACTCTTTTCTCAGCGTGCGGGCCGCCTCAATGGTCAGAAGCTGGACGTTGATATTGGTCCGGTTCAGTGCGGCGCACTGCTCGGGGAGATCCCCGATGACCGTGGGCTGGATGCCGCTGCTGTCGACCAGGCAGGGCACCTCGACGCAGGCATTTGCCGGCAGATTGGTGATCAGGCCGTGGTTGAGGACGTTTCCGCCGATCTTTGTGGGCACGTTGGTTTCCATGGCTTCCATGATATAGCTGGCATATTCGTGGGTTCTCTTGTGGCTGAGAAGCGGATTCTTTGTGAGTTCATGGCCGCGGGCTTCCCAGTCCTGAATCTGATGGATGCAGCGGCGCGGATACTCATCCAGCGGAATATTGAAGCGGTCAATGAGCTCCGGATAACGGTCCTTGATGAACCATGGGGTATATTCGGAATTGTGCTCACTGGACTCGGTAATGTAGTAGCCGAAGCGGCGCATCAGTTCCAGCCGGACCATGTCGCTGTGCTTGCCGGTGGTTTTGTAGGTGTTGTAGTCCTCTTCAAGCCGCTTCAGCCAGAATTCGTTGAGATCCTCGCCCCGGGTCAGATGGGCGATCCGCTCCTCAAGGGTACCGATATCCAGTTTTCCCTCGTTATACAGGAGCGCGCGCCGCTTGATCTCCGGGTAAAGGTCCACACCGTCTCTGGTACATTCAAGGAGCCATGCCTGATGGTTGATGCCGGCGATTTTCCACTGAACAGAGTCATCATAGTCCATGCCCAGTTCCTTGAGAAGGGTAGAGGCACAGACCTGTACGCTGTGACAGAGGCCGACGGTTTTGATGCCGGTCATGCGCAGCATGGCACCGGTCAGCATGGCCATGGGGTTGGTATAATTGAGAAACCAGGCATTCGGGCAGACCTCTTCCATGTCCCGGGCAAAATCCAGCATGACGGGGATGGTCCGAAGGGCCCGGAATACACCGCCAACACCCAGGGTATCCGCAATGGTCTGGCGCAGACCATATTTCTTGGGAATTTCAAAATCAGTGATTGTGCAGGGATCATATCCGCCGACCTGAATGGCATTGACCACATAATGGGCACCCCGAAGCGCCTCTTTGCGCTGATCGACGCCCAGATATGCCTCAATATGTGCCTTGCTGCCGTTGTTCCGGTTAATGGCTTCCAGCATGGTCCTGGATTCATTCAGCCGCGCCGCATCAATGTCATACAGGGCAATGGTACTCTCTTCCAGTGCAGGGGTCATCATACTGTCGCCCAGCACGTTCTTGGCAAAGACCGTGGAACCTGCACCCATAAAGGTAATCTTTGGCATGTTCATCCTCCTGTTTGATTTAATCGGAAAGAAAACGCTTTCCTGCTGACTTCATTTTACTGGAAATGTGCCGGCAGAACAAGAGGCTTTTCTTTTGATTTCAGGCCTTCTGGCAGGGAGCGCACAGCGGATCAGTTTGTTCGATTCAATCGGAAAAGGGAAAGGAGTTCGCAATGGAGAGAATCGTTTTTGATGAAATGGGAATGCACATCTGTTTTCGGGTAAACGATGACAAAACGGTGGAACTGACGGACTTTTCTGCCGTAAGCGGCAGTCAGGAACTGAGACCCATTCCTCCGTTTATCTTTGGATACCGGGATGTTCACGGGCTGATATCCGTCCAGATCGACGGGGAATCCAGCAACGGCATGAATGCATACAAGCATAATGCAGGCAGTGAAAACGGGAAACTGCTCTATCAGAGCCATTCAGTTTTCCCCTGTTCAGACGGAAAGCTGCTTGAGATGATTCTGGAAACGCCGAAAGGGCTCCGGGTTCGGTATTTCATGCGCTTTTATGAAGGAATCCGCATGGTCAGAACCTGGGGAACACTGGAAAATACCGGGACGGAGCCGATCGGGGTTCAGTATGTGACCTCATTTTACTACGAGGGAGTGTGTAAGAACGGACAGAAGCTGTGCTTTGACAAGGCGGAGTTTCTGGTTCCAAGGAGCAACTGGAACAATGAGGCCCAGTGGCACACCATCGATGCTACCGATGCCGGACTCTCCCGGATGGGTGTGGCAGGACATGGCCTGTACGGAACGTCCAATAACCGCTTTCACTACGGAAATGCGGGATCCTGGTCAACCTGTGAGTACATGCCCATGGGGATGATCCGGGACCCTGAGACGGGGGAAATGCTGTTCTTTGAAATCGACCATTCCGGCTCCTGGGAGATTGAAATCGGCTCCTCCATGGATACCACGATGTACCTGGCGCTGATGGGCCCCAATGATGAGCATCAGTGGTGGAAGTGCCTGAAACCGGGGGAATCCTTTACCACCGTACCGGCAGCCATTGGCGTCCTGATCGGCGATGAAAGCGACGCGGTACGGGAAATGACCCGGTATCGGCGCCGGATCTGCCGGCCTGTCCCGGAAAGCGAACGGACAGCGCTGATTTTCAACGATTATATGAACTGCCTGCTGGGGGATCTGACAGAGGAAAACGAGCGGAAATGCATTGATGAGGCGGCGCGTCTCGGCTGTGAATATTACTGCATGGACGCCGGCTGGTATGATGCCGGATTCTGGTGGGACAGCATCGGGGAATGGAAGGAATCGCCGGAACGATTTCCAAATGGACTGAAGGCGCTGTATGAATACGCCCGGTCCAAAGGTCTTAAAATGGGCATGTGGCTTGAAATTGAGAATATGGGCATTGCCTGCAAACTGGCGCAGACGCTGCCGGATGACTGGTTTTTCTGCCGGCATGGGAAAAGGGTGATCAACAACAAGCGATACGTGCTGGATTTCAGAAATCCGGATGTACGGAACTACTGCCGCTCCGTGGTGGACCGGCTGATCCGGGATTACGGCTGTACGTATTTCAAGGTGGATTACAATGTCACGACCGGAATCGGGAGCGATCTGCATTCGGACAGTTTCGGGGATGCGATGCTGGAACACTACCGGGCGCTGTATGACTGGTACCGGGACATCTTCAGAACCTATCCCGACCTGATCATTGAAACCTGCGGCTCCGGCGGTCAGCGGATGGATTACGGGATGCTTCAGCTGTTCAGCCTGCAGTCGATCAGTGACCAGACCGATTACCTGTATCATTCGTTCATTGCGGCCAACGTGGCCTCTGCGCTGACGCCGGAACAGGCGGGTACCTGGGTGTATCCCTATGAGGATGACCGGGAACATGTCATTTACAATGTGGTCAACGGCCTGCTTCTGCGTCCCTACTGCAGCGGAAAACCCTGGATTTTGTCACCGGAAAACTGGGCACTGTACAGGGAAGGGATGGAGGTATACAAATCGATTCGCAGCCGTACCTGCCGGATGACCCCGTTCTTCCCGCTGGGCTTTACGACGTTCAAATCCCCGGTACTGGCATATGGCCTCAGGGATGAGAACGGCGCATATCTCTCGGTCTTTGCTCCCTATACGGATCATGCGGAAATTCCGCTTGATCATGTACCGGAGTTTACGGATGTCCGCGTGCTGTATCCCGATCAGGCGGCGTGTGACTTTACCATCCGGGATGGAATTTTGCATGTTCAGCTGCCCCAGGCCGGCTGTGCCAGAACGTTCGAACTGAGACGAAAGAAAGGGACGAAATGAATTATCCCACATTTCTGAGTGAAGTGGATCGAATGAGCGCTGCCCTTGATGCGGAGGCACTGAGAGCATTCGTTCGTGAACTGGCACGAACCATTCGGAAACCGAACGGTTACGTTTTCTGGAGGTGCTGAAAAGCGCTTCCGCCTGTCCGGAGGAGAAGAAGAAAACCGAAACAGAGAAGAACGAGGAGCTTTGTGATCAGGCTGACTAGGTGCTTGAAACGCTTGAGGAAATTCAGGAAGAGCGGGCACTGGAGAGCGAGTACAACGAGGAATGGGATGACTGGCAGGGAGAGGGCGACGTATTTGTTTTTTCGGATCCTGATGGCATCCTGGATGACATTGAAGAGGCAATCCATGTCATGCATCAGTGCCTGGATCAGGAACTGTTTGACAAAGGCGCGGAACTGGCACAGGCTCTGTCAGAACTGTTCGTTCTGGTCACAGGAGATTATGAGGATACGATGACCCTTCCTGATCTTGTCGCAAAGGATCTCCTTAAGATTAATCTGAAAAAGACAGTAAAGAAAGCCGTGTATCTGACATGTATGGGCATACCGCTCGCAGAGCGTGCGGAGGCGATGGCAGCAGTGCTGCAGAACTTCAGAGAGGATTTGATCAGTCTTGATGAGATTCTGCAGACGGGGACAAAGGAAATTGATCTCTCCTCTTTTCTTCCGTCCTGGATCGAAGCCCTGGCGAAGAGACCGGGAAATGCAGCAGGTACGCTGCTGCTGGAAGCGCAGGAAATGCTCCAGAATAAAGAGACGGCACTTCAGATGGCCAGCCGCTATGCCGGGAGTCAGCCGATTCTGTATAAGCGGATCCTGGAGAGAGAAGTGGAAAAGACGGATCCAAAAGAAATGCTGCAGATTGGCCTGCACGGAATGAAGGAAGTCCCGGAAAGGCATCCGGTCAAGCGAACATTAATGCTCAAGAAATGCAAGGAATCGGATTGTATATACCGCCAATTGAACGACAAAAAGAATTCGTTTCATTTAAAATCCAGATCGACAAATCAAAAGTTGTCGTTCAGAAAGCGTTGGATGAATCGAGACTATTGTTTGATAGTCTTATGCAGAAATATTTCGGCTGATAGAAAGATCATCAGGGATAAGAACAGATAATTGAACCATGGAGGAGAGTGGTGGACTCAGTTCAGTAAAACGCTTCTGGATAATCATCTGCCTGGAGAGGCAAACATAAACCTGGATTGTTTTCAGAAGAACCTGATTGAGCCGGATTACAGCTTTTGCAACAGTAGCATAAAGTGTATGCACGAGCTTGGGAAAACAACCCGATGGAGGAATGCGTTTGAACCAGGTATTCTCAGTGGTGCAGCAGCAGGATGAATAACCGCGCGAAACACGATCTATGCACGATACTTGAGATGATTGAGATAGTTGAGATAGTTGAGTGACAAAAAGTTTATGCAAATTACCTTTTCAAACATTGTCGGTTCTGTTATAATGTATACAGGTATTGAAGAATTGATACCGGATAAAGTGCGCCCGACAAGGTCGCGAAAAATCTGAAGGAGGACTTTAGAATGAAGAAGTTTGTTGCTCTTCTGTTGGCCACCATGATGCTCATGGTCGTTGTCGCGTTTGCTTCCGCTGAGGACATGCGTGTCGCGATGATTACTGACTATGGCGACATCACCGACCAGTCTTTCAACCAGACCACATATGAGGCTGCCAAGGCTTGGTGTGATGCCAACGGCGTTGAATTCACCTACTACAAGCCCGCCGGTGACAGCACTGCCGAGCGTGTTGCCATGGTGGAAAAGGCTGACGACGAAGGTTACAACGTTATTGTCATGCCTGGCTATGCTTTCGGCGGCACCATTGCTGAAGTGCAGGGAGAATATCCTGATGTGAAGTTCGTGGCGCTTGACGTGAGTGCTGGCGACCTGGGCGGCGCTGAAGTGGGCGAAAACGTATACTGTGCTGTGTACCAGGAAGAGCTTTGCGGCTATATGGCCGGTTATGCCACAGTGAAGCTGGGCTATAAGCACCTTGGATTCCTGGGTGGCATGGCTGTCCCCGCTGTCGTTCGCTATGGCTACGGCTTCGTACAGGGCGCCAATGATGCCGCCAACGAGCTGGGTATCGCAAAAGATGTGACTGTGGAATATGTGTACGGCAACCAGTTCTATGGCGACGCCGATATCACCGCTTATATGGACAACTGGTATCAGACCCTGGGCGTGGAAGTCGTGTTTGCCTGCGGCGGCGGTATCTTCACCTCTGCCGGCGAAGCGGCTGCCAAGGTTTCCGGCGCTAAGGTCATTGGTGTTGACGTTGACCAGGCTGCCACCATCGACGCTCTGTATGGCGAAGGCCTGACCGTAACCAGCGCCATGAAGGGCCTGGCTGCTACCGTTGATACCCTGCTGACTGCCATCAAGGACGGCAAGTGGGCTGACTACGCTGGTAAAATCGACAATCTGGGTCTGGTCGGCAACGATCCTGCCTCGAACTACGTGCAGATCGCTCCCTCTACCCAGTTCTCCGATTCCTTCACTGTTGACGATTATGCTGCACTGGTTGCCAAGATGTTTGCTGGTGACGTGACTGTCTCCAACTCTATTGAGGCCATGCCGACTGTCGCCATCACCGTGAACGATCTGGGTACCGTGAAGTAAGATCACCTGTCCAGGGGCGTTTAACAACGCTCCTGGATTTTTGAAAAAACCCCCGTTACCACGGGGGTTTTTTCAGAAAGAGAAAGATTGCGCTTCATCTTTTTTTAAATAGTGTGAACGGGAGGTATGCGACTATGGGAAATGATCAAACGCGGCAGCCCGGCGAAGAATATGCCATTGAAATGCTGCATATTACGAAGCGTTTCCCCGGCATCATCGCCAACGATGACATCACTTTGCAGTTGCGTAAGGGCGAGATCCACGCATTGCTTGGCGAAAACGGTGCAGGTAAATCGACACTGATGAGTGTACTCTTCGGCCTCTATCAGCCGGAGGAGGGAATCATCAAGAAGGACGGCAAGGTAGTCAAGATCAACGATCCCAATGACGCAAACGCTCTGGGCATCGGCATGGTGCACCAGCACTTCAAGCTGGTGGAATGCTTTACGGTACTGGATAATATCATCCTGGGCGTGGAGCCTGTGGGCAAGTTCGGCCTGCTGCAAAAGGCGGAGGCCCGCAAGCGCGTCATAGAACTAAGCGAAAAATACGGCCTGCAGGTGGACCCGGACGCCAAAATCAGTGACATCACGGTTGGCATGCAGCAACGTACCGAGATCCTCAAGATGCTGTACCGCGATAACGAAATACTGATCTTTGATGAGCCTACCGCCGTGCTGACGCCTCAGGAGATTGACGAACTGATGCAGATCATGCGGAACCTGGCAGCGGAAGGCAAGAGCATCCTGTTCATCAGCCACAAGCTGGCTGAGATCATGGCCGTGGCGGATCGCTGCAGCGTACTGCGCAAGGGCAAATACATCGGAACCGTCAATACCAAGGACGTGACCATGGAGCAGCTCTCCGCCATGATGGTGGGGCGCAATGTCAATTTCCACGTGGAAAAGAAGCCTCAGCATGTGGGCGACGTGATCCTGAAGGTGGAAGGGATGACGGTGGCATCCCATGTTCACCACAACAATGCCGTCAAGAACGTGTCCTTTGAGGTGCGGGCTGGCGAGATTGTCTGTATCGCCGGTATCGACGGAAACGGTCAGTCGGAACTGGTTTATGGACTTACAGGCTTGGAGCCCCTGGTTTCCGGGAAGGTTGAACTGTTGGGGAAGGACATCACAAAAATGCCCATCCGCAAACGCAACATCATGGGGTTGAGCCATATTCCCGAGGATCGGCACAAGCATGGTCTGGTGCTGGATTACAGTTTGGAAAACAATATCGTATTGCAGCGCTATTTCGAGGGAGACTTCAACAAATTCGGCTTCTTGAATAAAAAGAATATTCGCGAGTATGCAGATCGGCTGATCGAACAATATGACATTCGCAGCGGTCAGGGTGCCGTCACTATCTCTCGCGCCATGTCCGGCGGCAATCAGCAAAAGGCCATCGTGGCCCGTGAGATTGACCGTGATCCCAAGCTGCTGGTGGCTGTACAGCCTACCCGCGGATTGGATGTCGGCGCTATTGAATATATCCATAAGCAGATCGTGGCTGAGCGCGACGCTGGCAAGGCGGTGCTCCTGGTCAGCCTGGAAATGGACGAGGTACTGGATGTATCGGACCGAATCCTGGTAATGTACGAGGGTGAGATTGTGGGCGAATTGGATCCCAAGAAAACCACCCCCGAAGAAATGGGCCTGTACATGGCAGGCGCGAAACGGAAGGAGGCGTAAGGCATGCGTAATAAAGATTCTATTCTGCGCAAACCTGCAGTTCAGTCGCTTTTGACCTCCCTGCTGTGCATCCTGCTGGGTTTGTTGGTGGGATTCGTTGTTCTGCTGATCATCAATCCGGCAGGCGCGGGCGAGGCCATCATGGATATTATCAAGAACTTCCTCAATTACAGCAAGCCTGCCACTCGACTCAAAAACATGGGCAATACCCTTGTTAAGACAGCGCCTCTGCTGATGTGCAGTCTTAGTGTGCTGTTCGCCTATAAGGTGGGTCTGTTTAACATCGGCGCGGCGGGTCAGTATGTGGCCGGAGCGGGCGCCTGTATCTACTGTGCCGTGGGTCTTGGATGGAGCTGGCTGCCCTGCATGATTATGGCAGTGCTTGCGGGTGCACTGGTCGGTGCACTGTCTGGTGCTTTGAAAGCCTACCGCAACGTGAATGAGGTCATCAGCTGCATCATGCTTAACTGGATCTCTCTTTACCTGGTCAATACGATCCTGAGCCAGGTTAAAAATCCAACCAGCCCCTATACCTATGAGATCACCAAAAAGGTGGTCATGGAAAATGGCGCGATGACCACGGTTGCCCATCCCGGAGCGGTTCTGCCTCAGCTGGGCATTAACGGACTGTTCAACAACAACAAGTATGTTGGCCTGGCTATTCCTCTGGCGATTCTGCTGGCGGTAGGCATCTGGGTGCTGCTGACCAAGACCAAGCTGGGCTATGAACTGCGGGCCACGGGTCTCAACATGTATGCTGCCAAATACTGCGGCATGCAGGATCGTTCCAACATTGTCCTCACAATGGCCATTGCCGGCGGCCTGGCCGGTATAGGCGCGGCTATGCTGTATCTGACCGGCTTTGAAGAATGGAGCTGTACCCAGTCCTCTGTGCCTGCTATGGGCTTCAACGGCATTGCTGCGGCTTTCCTGGGGGGCCTCCATCCATTGGGTGCCATTTTCTCCAGTTTCTTTATCCAGCATATCACCGACGGCGGCGCACAGCTGAACAAGCAGGTGTATCCTTCTGAGATCAGTAACCTGATTTCTTCCCTGATCATTTACTTCTGCGGCTTTGTGCTGTTCTTCAAGCTCACTTTGACCAAGTGGCTGAATGGTCGTAATGAAAAGAAGAACGCTGCGAAAGGAGGGAGTGCGAAATGATCCTGCTGATCCAGTATACCTTAGTCTTTTCCTCGGTGCTGATGTTGGTGGCCTTGGGCGGATGCTTTTCTGAGCACAGCGGCGTGATCAACATCGGTCTTGAGGGCATCATGGTGTTCGGCGCCCTTGGCGGCGCCCTGGTTATGAGCGCTGTGCCTGCCGGCACCAGTGCCCTGATCATCATCATTCTGTCCATTTTGGCCGCCATGTTGATGGGCATCCTGTATTCCCTGCTGCTGGCGGTGGCTGCCATCAACTTTAAGGCGGACCAGACGCTGGTGGGTACAGCCATGAATCTGCTGGGTACGGCGGCTTCCACGGTTATCGTGAAGGCGATCAACACCAGCGCCAATCCCAACAACCCTTCCTCCACCTTGCAATACATCCAGGCCAAGAAGGCATTTCTGCTGGTGGACGGCTATGAGTTCAACTGGTTCATGCCTCTGGCCCTGTGCCTGCTGATTCTTTCCTATGTGATTCTCTACAAGACCCGCTTCGGTCTGCGTCTCATGAGCTGCGGCGAGCATCCTCAGGCGGCGGCCTCCGTGGGCATTAATGTGTACAAGATGCGTTATGCGGGCGTGATGATCTCCGGTCTGCTGGGCGGCTTGGGCGGATTAGTGTATATCACCGCAGGCGTGTCCGAATGGAAGTTTGAAAACGGCGTGGCGGGCTTTGGTTTCCTGGCCCTGGCCGTCATGATCTTCGGAGGCTGGAAGCCCTTCCGTATTGCCTTGGCGGCCGTGCTGTTCGGCTTCTTCCGTGCGCTGAGCAATGTGTATACCGGCTTTGACCTGTTGGCAGCTTTGAATTTGCCGAGCACGGTCTATAATATGCTGCCATACATCATCTCCCTGGTCGTGCTGATCTTCTTCTCAAAGAACAGCGCACCTCCAAAGGCTGAGGGCATCCCCTACGATAAGGGAACCAGATAGCAGCAATCAAAAGAATCTGCTGAAAATCGGTTTATTCCCATTCAGACCTTCTTTCTCTTCAGCCTGAAAAGGATTTTCAAACACCGCAGGGTTCATACTGAATAGGAGGGGAGAACGGGTGACTGACTTTATGAACAGCCTTGGATTTATTCTGTATGTGACACTGGCCTATACAACGCCGCTCCTCTATGCAGCACTAGGGTCCTGTTTCTCCGAGGTCTCCGGCGTGGTCAACATCGGCATTGAGGGCATGATGACAGCCGGCGCCTTTACCGGTACATGCGTTGCGTATTTTACCGGAAATCCCTGGATGGGGTTTCTCTGCGGCGGGCTTGCCGGTGCATTCCTCGGCCTGCTGCATGCACTGGCCGCGGTGCGTCTTGGCGCAGACCAGACCATCACCGGCGCAGCCATTACCATGCTGGGAATCAGCACCGCGACCATCATCTGCAAGGTGCTCTTTTCCTCGACAGAAACCATTCCGCTTTCCGTGAAGCAGAAAATCCCGAAACTGTTCATGGGTGTCTTTGAACCCACGACCGTGTTCGGGCGCTTCATGGACTACGTTTTTGCAACGTATGCTTCCACGTATCTGGTCTTTATCCTTACCCTGGTGGTCTGGTTCGTCTTCTATAAAACGCGGTTCGGTCTGCGGCTGCGTGCCTGCGGCGAACATCCTCAGGCATGCGAAACGCTGGGCATCAACGTCATCTCCATGCGCTTCCTGTGTGTCGTCATCTCCGGGTTCTTTTCCGGCCTGGGCGGTGCGTGCGTGACCATGGCCATTTCGACCCAGTTCAGACCCATCTCCATCGTCGGTCAGGGCTTCATTGCCATTGCGGCCGTTATTTTCGGCAAATTCCGTCCGCAGGGGGCACTCCTTGGCTGTCTTCTGTTTGGCTTCTGTTCCGGTCTGAAGGTCGTGCTCGGTGCCTCTTCCGGCGTCAACATGCAGCTCCTTTCCATGATCCCCTATGTGGTGACCGTTCTCATTCTGGTGCTGTTCGTCGGAAAATCCCATGTTCCCTCTGCAAACGGCAAACCCTATATCAAAGCCAAATAATCAATACCCGCCCGATGGGCGGGTATTATTTGTTTTGGAGAAAAAACACCGGCAGATATTGACCAGAATGATTGTAAACAGTTGAAAAATGATGTACAATTCTTACAGAGAATAGACAGGCTGCTTTAGCTAAAGCAGATGACGTTTCAGTCCTGACAGGAAAAGCAGGGCACAGGGAGAACCGAAAATCAGAACCAGGAAAGAGGTGCACCATATGACAGAAAAGAGCTTTGAGCATCGCGGATTTATGCTGGATGTCTGTCGTCACTATATGTCCGTCCGGAATATCAAGCGGCTGCTTGACGCTGCTCAGATCTGCGGGATGAACCGGATGCACTGGCATCTGACCGATGATCAGGGGTGGCGGATCCAGATTGAACAATACCCGTTGCTGACCGGTGTGGGTGCACATCGGGGACAGTCCTATTTCGGTGTTTTCTCCGGAATCGAAAACAATGACGGTTTCTATACGCACCGGGAGATCCGGGAAATCGTTCAGTACGCACAGGAACGCGGGATTGAGATTATCCCGGAAATCGAGCTGCCGGGCCACGCCGGGGCCATGCTGGCCTCCTATCCCGAAATGGGCTGCCGGCGGACCGTGTACAGCCGTGACGGGGAAAAGGTGATCGATCATCCGTACCGCAGTCAGGTAGAGGTATCCGCCGGCATTTATCCGGACCTTCTCTGTGCCGGAAAGGATCAGTCCCTGCAGTTCATCCGGAACATTCTGGATGAGGTAATTGACCTGTTCCCGTATGAGATGGTGCATATCGGCGGCGACGAGGCGATCAAGCTGAGGTGGCGCCGCTGCCCGGACTGCCAGGCAAGGATGAAGGACCTGGGGATTGAAACCGAGGAAGAGCTCCAGCGCTGGCTGGTGCTTGAGGTTGGCCGATATCTTCACTCCCGGGGAAAGAAGACGGTGGTCTGGTGTGATGTGCTGGCCGGCGGTCCGCTTCCGGATTACTTTGTGGTGCAGCAGTGGCTGGGGGAATCGGAGGCGACCCATGCCCACCTGGCCTCCGGCGGGAAAGTCATCGTTTCGGATACCCAGTGTTATTATCTGGACTATCCGTACGGGGTCACGGACCTCCATGATGTCTGGCAGTATCCGCGGATTCCGTCCTATGCGGAGGGCTATGAATCCGGCATCCTCGGACTGGAAAGCCCGCTGTGGACGGAGTATGTGACCAGCATCGACCGGGCCGCTTTCATGCTGTTCCCGCGGATGATCGGCGTGGGAATGAAGGCGGCGGGCGAGGCGGATACCGAATGGGAGCCGTTCCGTGCAAAAGTCGCCGAAAAGCAGAAACAGATCGAGGAACTCGGCCTCAAGGGCGCACCCGAGGAATTCTGGGCTATGACGCCGGAACAGAAAGCGGAAAACCGGCAGCTCCATGACAGGCAGACGCGGACACCGTCCATCATGCCGTATGTCAATTTCGAGCGTCAGCTGATGCTCCTTGAGCAGGCCGAAAAGCTCATGGAGGCGATTGGTGTTCCCAAGGCCTTTGCGGAGCGGGCGGGGGACCGCATCCTGACAAAGCTGTATCATGGGCATTTTGTGACAGAGGATGATGGGGCGGGCACCCTGATTGAGCAGCTGCTCATCGCGGTCAGGAACCGGCAGGAGGGTGTGTGGCAGCGCTATCCGGAGGAAATCTGGATCGAGACCATGAAATGCTTCGGCCGCTTCATCCGGGAATACCGGGAATGCTATGGATATGATGGGTTTGACCGCGGCTTCTGGACAACCCGTCAGATCAATGCCAGACTGTTCCGGATCGGGACGCTTGAATATGAAATGACGAAAGAACAGGACGGAAAGGTAATTCGCCTGCATATCCCATCTGACGCGGATCTCAGCGCGGCGGCGCTCAATCAGTCGGTGGAAGCGGCAAAGACGTTCTTCCGGACCTATTTGCCGGACTATGCCGATGTGCCGATGCGCTGCGAGAGCTGGCTGCTGTCCCCCGTCGTGAGGGAGATGCTGCCGGACACGGCACGAATTGTCCGGTTCCAGAACGCTTTTGAAATCGAATCAGCGGACCTGTCAAGCCGCGAAGCCATCCAGTGGGTATTCCATCTGACAAAGGAACAGCAGAAGAATATGGATGTCTCGTCGCTGCCGGAGGGGACACAGCTTCAGAAACAGATGAAGGCGATTCTCCTTGAGGGGCGTGATCCCGGGGCGGCAGACGGGAAACTGGTCCGACCCTTCGAATAAACGGACATGGATGAAAGCGCCCTGCAGGAATAGCTGCAGGGCGCTTTGAAAGTAAACATGACTGGCAAAATGCGCGGATTGCGGTTCGGGAGGCGGGAAGGAGCGGCTCTGCCGCACCGCGACACCAGCCTGATTCGTGCTTCGTGCAATGCTGCTCCGGCACATGACAACGTGAGGCCGGCAGAGGAATGACCCTGCTGTGCCGCGACACGGAGGAAATCCGGGAAATGGGCAGCGGCTCAGGCGAAAGAACACCCCTGAGCGCTAAGCAGACCGGCGCCGATTATGCCGGCGTGATTGCGTAAACTGGCCAGCGCGATGCGGGGGACGGGTCGCGGACTGCCGTGTTCAAACCGGGGGAATTCCCGGAGAACGGCGTCAAGAAGGAAGGAGCCTGCGCTGGATATGCCGCCGCCCAGCAGAATCATTTCGGGATCCAGCAGGTTGGTGAGGGAATCGAGGACAATGGCCAGATAATGGGTGAACCGATCAAATGTGGTGCGGGCAGCGCTGTCCCCGTCTCTGGCGGCATCGATGATCATTTTGGCGGTCAGCGCGGTGAGATCGCCCCGAGTCAGGGTGACCAGCGTGCTGTCCGGACGCTGCCCCAGGATCTGGCGGGCCATTCGGATCAGGGCGGTTGCGGAGCAGTACTGCTCCATACAGCCAAACCGTCCGCAGGCACAGGGAATGCCGTCTGCCACAAGGGTCATATGACCGAATTCGCCTGCCTGCCCGGATTTGCCGGTGAGAATATGCCCGTTTTCAATGATGGCCCCGCCGATACCCGTGCCCAGGGTCAGCAGAATACAGCTGCTGACGCCCCGGGCGGCACCGGCCATATATTCGGCCAGGGCGGCCAGATTGGCATCGTTTTCGATCCGGACAGGCAGATGAATCAGGGACTCGAGGTCTGACTGGACAGGCTTTTTGTACCACCTGAGGTTGGTACATTGAATGACCGTTCCGGCTTTGGCATTGACAACGCCCGGGATGCCGATGCCAACAGAGGAAATGGCCGAAGGATCAAGACCGGCATCCCGGAGGAGGGCGGAAACCTCGCCGGCAATCTGGTGAAGGATCGTTTCGTAGCTCTGTCCGGACTGGGTGAAACTGGAACGTGAGCAGATCATTTCACCGGTTTCCGTGATGATTCCCGTGGCGATGTTCGTTCCGCCCAGATCAATACCGACATTGTACATTCCCGCTTTGCCTCCTGCTTCATTTATTGCCTGGGATTATTTCCGGCTTACGGACAGGATAGTCTGCGTCTGACCATCATCAGGGCAAAACCGAGCAGATTCTGTCCTTTCCATTTGCTCATCTCGTGGCGGTCCGGGTCGTGCATGGATAACCCGATTCCCCAGATCCGGTCATTGACAGCGCATTCCGCCAGCACACTTTCACCGGTGGACAGAAGCTTTTCCTTCAGCTCTTCATTCTGGGAAAACTTGGCCATCAGTCCTTCAAAGACAATGATCTGCCTGACGCCGTTCCAGACCCGGTCATCATAGCCGGAGACCAGCCGGCCGAGCTGTTTGATCTGCCGGACATCCGTCGTATTCATGATTTGAGCGGCGGTGTCAAGATCGTTGAAACAGACTGCTTTCTGAACCATCATGAACTGTTCCATGGAGGAAAAGGACTTTGTTTCCAATGTAAAATGAGAGAGAGCCCAGTTGCTGAGGTAACCGTTTTCCTCATCCGGGTTATGGAATCCGATAATCACTGATTTTCACCAACCTTTTTTACAGTGAGTTCCAGATCAAGGTCATGCAGTCCATGATAGGCTTTCATCAGGAAGTCGACAGGGACCCTTTTTATCACCTCTGCACTGGGGATGTTATAAACCCATTGATAATAGGCATAGAATTCGCCTATCCACTCCGGCATAAACCCCTTGAGGGCGGGGCCGGATTTCAGCGTGTAATGATCTGTTGTGGTAAAAAAGTCCCACAGTCTTTCCTCATCCATGGTATTTACATACGCCTGTCCCTGATCCATGTATTTCCGGGTTTTCCCTGACATAAACGCAATAATAAAGTCCCTGGTGTCCTTATCCGGGTTTGTGTATGCAACTAAATCAAACAGTCTTCCCTGGTTTTCGACAACCTCATCTAAATAGGCTTCTGGGTAAGGATGCATCTCTTTCACCTCTCCAATCAACATGATGAATACGCCTGTGCCCTGATGCAAAGTCCGCGGAGCCGGATGAAGGGAACAACCGCAGGGGACAATTGATTCTGCAGAGCGGAAAAACGATTGAGCTCATTATAGACTTTCAGTGTACAGGCGTCAAATCCGAATGGAAAAGGCTATTCGTCCGGATCGCTCCCGGATGGCCAATGCACTTGTTTTCTGGCAGAGGGTTCGTTACAATACAGGCAAGCGGAAAGACAGAACCAGCCGCCGCGGTGGTCCTGTCGTGATTAAATCAAACGGAGGAAACAACCACATGAAACGAACGGAGTATTCATTTCCCTCGGCAACAGGGATCTGTACAATCAATGCGGAAAAGTACTTTCCGGATGAGGGGAAAGCCGAACGCATCCTGGTGATTCATCATGGAATGGCGGAACACAGATCCCGATATGAACCGTTTATTGATTTCCTGACGAACCATGGCGTGGCCGTTTACATGCATGATATGGCCAGCCACGGGCACTCCATCGGAGATACACCCACCGGATGGTTTGGGGAGAAAGAGGGATACAGGAAACTGGTTCAGGATTTTCACACCAACGTCATGCGGGCCAGAACGGAAAATCCGGAGGCGCAGGTGCTGGTGATGGGGCATTCCATGGGCTCGTTTATCTGCCGGCTGTATACCGCCGAGTACAGGGAGGATGGAATCCGCGGGGCCATTTACATGGGAACCGGCGGACCCAATCCGGCAGGCGCCGCGGGAAAAATGGCCGCTTCCCTGATCGCCCTGATCAAGGGAAGGAAACACAAGAGTGAAACGCTGAACAAGCTGGCCTTCGGCAGTTATAACAAGGCATTTGAAGGCAGAACGCCGTTTGACTGGCTGACAAGGGACAATGCCATTGTGGACCGGTACATTGCGGATCCTCTGTGCGGCTATCTGTTTACCGTGCAGGGGATGCACGACCTGATTGAGGCGAATGGAACGTGCAATACGAAGGAATGGTTTGAGACAGTGCCCAAAACCCTGCCGATTCTGCTGACCAGCGGCGCCATGGACCCTGTGGGCGACTATTCCAGGGGAATCCGTGCGGTGGAAGCGGGTCTCAGAGAGACCGGTCATACAAACGTGACCGTGAAACTGTATGAAAATGCGCGGCATGAGATCCTGAATGAACTGAATAAGGACGAGGTGATGGGGGACCTTCTTCAGTGGATGACAGATATCACTGCCTGATTGAAAACCGATGTAAAAGGAACCGGAAGCAGCGGGGATTTTCCCGTCTGGCTGCAGCAGATTGAAAGAGCAGCTTCGGGGAATTTCCTGCATGGAGGTCATGAAAGAGGAGGGAGAAGATGGGAATTCTGGCGGCGTATATGGTTCCGCATCCGCCGATGATTGTGCCGGGCGTTGGACGCGGACGGGAGACAGACATTCAGGAGACGATTCGGGCGTATGAGCAGGTGGCAAAGGAAATCTCAGCTCTTCAGCCTGAGACGATTGTCATTACCAGCCCGCACGCCGTGATGTATGCGGACTATTTCCACCTTTCACCGGGAAAAGGTGCGCATGGCAGCTTTGCGCGTTTCGGAGATCCGAAGACGGCTTTTTCAGAGACCTATGATCAGGAACTGGTGAGGAAAATTGCCGCACTTGCGGAGGACAGAGGGGTTCCTGCGGGTGTACTGGGGGAGCGTGATCCGGAGCTGGATCATGGTGTTCTGGTTCCGCTCTATTTTATCCGGAAACATCCCGGAAATGCGAAAATTGTCCGGATCGGTCTTTCCGGACTGCCGCTGAGGGAACATTATCGTCTGGGGATGATTATCCGGGATGCTGTCAACGCACTGGGGCGAAAGGCCGTTTTTGTGGCCAGCGGAGACCTTTCCCACAAACTGAGAGCGGAGGGACCGTACGGGTTTGCACCGGAGGGACCTGAATACGACAGAAGGATCATGGAGTTCTGCGGGGCCGGGCGATTTTCGGAACTGTTTGGCTTTACGGAGACGTTTTGCAGGAAGGCGGCGGAATGCGGCCATCGCTCCTTTGTCATTATGGCAGGCGCGCTGGATGGACTTGCCGTTGAGGCACAGGCCCTGTCCCATGAGGATGTAACGGGGGTCGGCTATGGGATCTGCACGTTTCATCCCGGGAAGCCGGATGATTCCAGGTGCTATCTGGAGGCGGAGCTTGCAAAAGAAAAGCGACAGATGGAGGAGATCCGAAAGCGGGAGGATGCCTATGTCCGTCTGGCCAGGGAGACGGTAGAGAACGTCGTTCGAAAAGGCAGATACAGCAATACGGACCGGAACAAAGCAGCATGGTCATCTGGCCAGAATGAGGCCGGTACAGAAAGCAGGCAGACTCCGGAGGAACTCAGAAAGGCACGGGCAGGTGTGTTTGTCTCTATCCACAAAGAGGGACAGCTGCGGGGATGCATCGGGACCATCAGCCCGGTTCACGCGAACATCGGAGAGGAAATCAGGTCAAATGCCGTAAAGGCAGCCACGCAGGATCCGCGCTTTGAACCGGTAAGGGAAGAGGAACTGACGCAGCTGACCTATAAGGTGGATGTCCTGATGCCCCCTGAACGCATTTCTGGTCCGGAACAGCTGGATGTCCGGCGGTATGGCGTGATCGTGACAAACGGCATGCGGCGCGGTCTGCTTCTGCCGGATCTGGAGGGCGTGGATACCGTGGAACAGCAGATCCGGATTGCCCGGGAGAAAGCGGGAATCGGTCCGCGGGAAAAGATTGCGCTTGAACGGTTTGAAGTCATTCGTCATGACCCGGCCGGGGCAAAGGAGGAACAGGAGCATGATCTGTAATGTCTGTTTCCGGCAATGCCATTTAAGCGAGGGACAGATGGGCTTCTGTCATGCCCGGGTCTGCCGTGAGGGAAAAGTGATTCCCGCCTGGTACGGGGAGGTTTCTGCTCTTGCGCTGGATCCGGTGGAGAAAAAGCCTCTCAGACATTTCCATCCGGGCAGTCAGATCCTGTCCGTGGGCAGTCTCGGGTGTAATCTGCACTGCCCGTTCTGTCAGAATCACCGGATAGCAAAACCGGCGGAGGGGGATCGTTTTGCGTGCCGGGCAGAATCGATTTCCCCGGATGAACTGGCCCATACGGCGCAGCGGCTGCGGGATCAGGGAAATATCGGTCTGGCCTTTACGTATAATGAGCCTCTGGTGGGGTATGAATATGTCAGAGACTGTGCCAGAGAAGTTCGCAAACGCGGAATGGTCAATGTCCTGGTCACAAACGGAACGGCAAACCTTCAGGTGCTTGAGGAAATTGCGCCGTACATTGATGCGATGAACATCGATCTGAAAGGGTTTACCGACGACTATTATAACGAGGTGCTTGGCGGCTCAAGGCAGATGACGATGGAATTCATTGCGGAGGCCGTTAAAATCTGCCATGTGGAACTGACGACGCTGATCGTTCCCGGATTCAATGACTCGCGGCGGGAAATGGTTGAGCTTGCCAGCTGGGTGGCTTCTCAGCCGGTGATTTATGGCGGCGGAACAGGGAAGGATATTCCGCTGCATGTTACCCGTTTCTTTCCCCGCTATCATTTTAAACTCCTGAAGCCCACAGAGGTGGAGAGCATTTACTGGCTGGCTCATGCGGCCAGGCAGCACCTGCGTCATGTCTATCCCGGAAACTGCTGAGTAAGAAAGAAAAAAATTTCCCGTTGACTTCACCACGTTAAAGTGATATCATACTGCTGCTCGAACGAGTAAATCAGATCGCAGCCGTGTGGCTGTCAGGAGGAATTAAAATGAAGAAGATTATCGCATTGGTTCTGGCTGTAATGCTTGTGGGCATCTGCTGCGTCGCTTCTGCAGACAAACTTGCTGAGATCAAGGAAAAAGGAAAACTGGTTGTCGGTGCGAATATCACGTTTCCGCCGTATGAATTCTACTGGACCAATCCCGAAACCGGTGCAGAGGAAATTGCTGGTTTTGACATGATGCTGGCCCGCGGCATTGCCGAGGAACTGGGGGTTGAGTGTGAGATTGCCGATCAGGCTTTTTCCGGTCTGATTACCGCCCTGAGCGTGGGTGAACTGGACTGCATCATCTCCGGCATGGCCATTAAGCCTGAGCGGCTTGAGGTTGTTGATTTCTCAGATCCGTACTTCTCCGGCGAACAGATTCTGCTGGTCCGCAAGGAAGATTTTGACAAGTACAAGACCGTTGCGGATATGAAGGGAAAAAAGATCGGCGCGCAGACGGGCTCTCTGCAGGCGGGCATTCTGTCCGAGCAGTTTGCCGAGTCTGAGGAATACATCATTGAAAGTCCTGCTGTCCTCGCTCTGGATCTGGTACAGGGAAATATCGACGGATGGCTGATCACCGATCTCGTTGCCAAGCAGTACATGGTGGCTTATCCGGATACCATGCAGATTTCCGAGGTGCCGGTTGACTATGACAGCACGGCCGGAATCGGTGTGGCTGTTCAGAAAGGGGACAATGCTTCCCTGCTTGAGGTCATCAATGCATATATCGCGAAAGTGAAAGCAGATGGAACCTTCGATGGCTGGGTCGATACCTCTGTTGATCAGTCTGCTTCACTGCTTCAGAAAGCGGAATAAAACGATCTTCTGATCAGACTGGCTGAAGCTCCGTCGCAGGACGGAACTTCAGCTTTTTCCATAAAGCGGCCCTGCCATACGGCGGCAGGGCCCAAAAAAGGAGGGATTTTATGCTCAGCTTCGCCAAGATCTGGGAGATCTTTACGACGAAGTTTCCGGTTTTTATGCAGGGCGTTGGTGTGACGCTGGAACTGGCCTTTTTCACGGTTCTGCTGGGGTCACTCCTGGGCCTGATTGTGGCTATTCTGCGCAGAATCCGTTTTTTGCCTGTACGAATCATCATGAACATGTATGTGGCATTCATCCGCGGAACGCCGCTGCTGGTGCAGGTCCTGATGATCGTCTACGGCCTCCCGCAGCTGGGACTGCGTCTGCCCAGAATGACGCTTTGTATCATTGCTCTGGTGATCAATTCGGGTGCCTATATGGCAGAACTGATCCGGGCCGGTCTTCAGTCCGTGGATATCGGACAGTCTGAGGCGGCGGATTCTCTTGGCATGTCATCCAGCCAGAAAATGCTCTATGTCATTTTGCCGCAGGCGATCAAGGTGACGCTGCCGGCCGTTGGAAATGAATTCATTGCCATTATCAAAGAGTCCTCTGTCCTGTATGCGGTGGGTGTGTATGAGCTGACCTATCAGGCCAATAAACTGGCCTCCGTCAACTATCGCTACCTGGAGACGCTGATTGTGGCTGCTCTGATCTATTTTGTCCTGACTTATGCCATGAGCAAACTGCTGGCACTGCTTGAGGGGAGGATGCGTCGAAGTGAACGAGCCATTGACTAAAAAAACGGTGGATTCCGGCTCACAGACGGAAATCCTGATGGAACTGCGTGATCTCCGGAAAAACTTCGGGAAACTGGAAGTGTTGCGGGGAATCAATCTGAATGTGCACAGGGGAGATGTGCTGGTGCTGATCGGGCCCAGCGGAAGCGGAAAGTCGACACTGCTCCGTTCGGTGAATCTCCTTGAAACCCCGACGGCAGGTCAGGTGATTTTTGAAGGAAAAGATCTGACCAAGGCAGGAAAGAATGAACTCTGTCAGATGCGTCAGCGCATGGGAATGGTGTTTCAGCAGTTTAATCTCTTTCCGCACTTGAAGGTGGGGGACAATATAACCATCAGCATGCGGAAAGTCCGCGGAATGGATGCGGCCACGGC
This sequence comes from Christensenella sp. UBA4263, assembly GCA_002395225.1. GTDB lineage: Bacteria > Bacillota > Clostridia > Christensenellales > Aristaeellaceae > Ventricola. The sequence continues at coordinate 5,425 of DGWH01000171.1, read as the reverse complement.
AGAGAAAAAAGCAAAGGATTTGCTGGGACGGGTCGGCCTGCTGGATAAATGGAATGAATATCCCGCGAGACTCTCCGGCGGTCAGAAACAGCGCGTGGCCATCGTCCGTGCCCTGGCCATGGATCCGGATGTGATGCTGTTCGATGAACCCACCAGTGCACTGGATCCGGAGATGGTCGGTGAGGTTCTGGATGTTATGAAACGTCTGGCAGCAGATGGAATGACCATGATGGTCGTCACCCATGAGATGCGTTTTGCCCGGCAGGTGGCAGACTATGTGCTGTTCATTGATGAGGGACAGATCGTTGAGGCAGACCGGCCGGACCGGATTTTTGATGCCCCGCAGCAGGTGCGCACGAGAAATTTCCTCGAGAAAGTGCTGTAGATTTGGCTGAATCCGGACAGACAGAAAACGGAGCGCCCGGGGCCTTCCAGACAGTCCCCGGGATTTTTGAAAACAGAGAAAGGACATGCCGGGCAGCGGCAGCTCAGCTTCGGCAGGACCGGAGCTGAGGAGGAAAAACGATGCTGGATACACCGATAAAAACGCTTGAGGCGTATGTGAATCAGCCCAGCGGCACATTGGACCGCGAGGATGTACAGCAATTTGCGGAGATGGTCGCGGAGGATTTCAGGTCTCTCGGCTTTAACGCCGAATTGATTCCCGGAGAGAAATACGGCCCGAAGCTTCGTGCAACGATTGGTTCGGGAAATTGTCAGCTGATGCTGATGGGACACATGGATACGGTTTTTCCGCATGATATCTGTGTGCCGTTTAAGGATATTGGAAACGGAAAGGCGATGGGCAGCGGCATCATTGATATGAAGGGCGGAGATGTCGTCATGCTCTATGCCCTTAAGCAGGTCCTGCCGAAACTGGATCTCAGCAAATACCGGATCTGCGCACTGCTGAATCCGGATGAGGAGATCGGTTCACCGGAGAGTCATGACCTGATCCTGGAAACGGCAAAACAATCGTTTGCCGCCCTGTCCTTTGAACCCTGCGGTGAAAACGGACGGCTGACGTGTGCACGCAAGGGCGTGACATCCGTCCGGGTCACCTGCAAGGGAATTCCGGGACACTCGGGGGCAAAGTATCTGGAATGCGCCAGTGCGATTCAGGCGCTGTGTGCCCTGATTACCGAGCTGTATACGCTGCGGGATGATGCCAGGGAAATCTCGTTCAATGCCGGCATCATTCGCGGGGGAACCGCGGAAAATGTGGTGGCAGCTGAGGCGGAATGTGCCTGTGAGTTCCGCTACTTTGACGAGTCTCTGAAAGCGCCGCTGATGGAACGAATCCGGGAAATCTGCGCGAAAGAGCCGGTTCCCGGCGTCAGCACATCCATTGCGTTTGGCGCAAGTCATCCGGCAATTGATCTGAATGAGAAGAGCCGGGAACTTTTGGATCTGGCCCTTTCCATTGCAGAGAAGCAGGGACGTTCGCTGCATCATGAGAAGACAGGCGGGGCAGGGGATATTTCGATTGCCGGACAGGCAGGCATTGGTGTACTGGATGGCCTCGGCCTGATCGGCACCGGAATGCACCGGACGGATGAAACGGCGTTCCTTGACAGCCTTCCGAAGCAGATTGAGCTGGCAGCAGAACTGATTCAGACCATCTGTGTCTGAGACGTGTTCATAAAGAAGAGCCTCTTCACGAACTGAATCGTGAAGAGGCTCTTTAATGTCGGACAAATGCTCTGCCCTGAAACCGGGGTTGACAGAGGATTTGATGGAATCGTTAATTCCGGAAGGCTTTGCCAAGATCGGTGAGATAGGCATTCTGTTCGGCGCGGAATGCTTCCTCAGCAGCAGCATCCGGCTTGAACGGACTGGATTCAACCCATTCAAGCTGCGCTCTTCCGCGGGGCGTTTTAATGACGACCTGGGTGTATGCGGGACCGACCATGAGCAGGTGAAGGGCTTCCTCATCGGAGAGCAATCCGCTGGTGAGGATGCCAAGGGTATCGAAGATGGTGTCATTGGCAATTGGCCCGATGATGACATCCGCGGAGAGGGAATCGGGATATCCGCGCCGGTTGTTGAAGATATAGGAAAACCACTCGGTATCTCTTGTAAACCGAACCACCTCAAGATGGTCGGTGTTTAAACGGTATACATCGATCACAGGGGTGGTATCTTTGGATGAAAGTGTCCAGCGCCTGGCAAAGGCATGATCCGGTGTCATGTAGAATCCCTGACCGAAATCGGCATTTTTCCTGCCGTGGTAGATGTCGGGATTTTGAATTTCAGTGAGACCGGAATGGTAAAGAATCACAGCCGGATACCTCCTGGGAATGGGCAGTTAGAGGTCAGGTTTTCTTAAAAAAGCGGAAGCGGATCAGTGCCGTATTCTTTCCAGTATTTCACGGGCAGATTATTGGTTTTTACGTAATCCTGGAGGAACTTGAGATGCACTTCCTTAAACCGGGTGGAGGAGCCATCGCCTGCTTCGGCGAACGCTTTTTCAAGATCCTCGTCACCGTTGCAGAAACGCTGAATATCTTTTATATACTCGTCTCCGCTGTCAGCTTCATCGACCTTAACAACGGTCCATGCGTCATCTTTCTTCTCGAGGTCCATAATGGCAGGACGTTCGCCGCCTGAAATCAGTTCAAGCACATCCTCACCTCTGGGGGCGTAATTGAATACCCAGAAGGAACCGATTACGCGCATGTGTGTATCATCTACGGTTTCTGTTTTGAGAACAATCGGGCAGGGAACGGTGACGGAATTGTCCTCAAGCAGGAACGTCTTGCCATTTTCCACAGTTTCTGCGCAAACGGCAGCGAGAACCGGATCATCCCCTGTATAGGTATAGGGAGGGAGATTCTTCAGTGATTCGGCAAAAGCCAGTCCAAAGCAGAACAAAGAGAGAAGGGTGATCAGAATAAGAAATTGCTTTTTCATTAGGAGTACTCCTTTCGTGAATGTGTGATTTTGTGAACAATGAAAGGCACAGTGTGATTAACTGTGTACGAGTATAGCATGGGTAAGATCAAAAGAAAAGTCATGAATGTACACAGACAGGATTCAAAGTGTTTCAAAGTGTTTCATCGAACGGAAGGGGCGGTATTGCCTGGATTCATACGAGTTTGAGCGATCCGTCAGTCCCCCAATCACTGCTTTTCATGCAAACCATGGTCAGAAATAATACGATATGGCTGACAGGTCCGGTGACGGCTGTGTAAAAAGAGGAGGTGTTCCAATGAGTCAAATGAAACACAGCGGAATAAGATGCAATAACGGACTTGATGAGAATTTCACTCGCAGGAACTGTCATTTCATCAGCTGGTTTCGAAACCATCCGGAGTTGGATCTGAAGGTGAGATGAGATGAGACTGCTTTTGTGGAACAAAATAGTAGTTGACAATTAATAGATGAACTGCTATAATTCCAAACGTTGAAGAAAGCTCTGTCGAAAATTATTCCTCTCTGTTTTTACGATAGATGGTCGCATGGCTCAGTTGGTAGAGCACATCGTTCACATCGATGGGGTCACAGGTTCGAGTCCTGTTGCGACCACTTGAAGGTCTGTACCGTAAACGGACAAATGCTTAGACAGCATTGCAGGGGCAGCAGTGTAGAGAAAGTCAGCGGTTTATCCGCGTAAAGATGAGTAGGACATTGATGCCCCGAATCCTCATTGATCATTTAGATGCATCCTTGTTATACTGAAATACTATTACGATTATCTTGTGAAAGGAAGTATGTAACATGAACAATATCGTAGGCGCAATGTTCGCTCAGGAGACTGAAGCGCGAGAGGCGATGGCTGCTCTGGCCAAGACCCCTTCGATCAATGGAACCACAATTTATCAGATGTCTCTGGTAAAGCGCGTTAACGGTGAACTGAAGCTTTGCGACAACTTCACCTCTGAGCAGCTCAAATCAAATGAGACCGTTAAGGGCGGCTTGCTCGGCGGCCTGATTGGTATTCTGGGCGGACCTCTGGGTGTTTTGCTTGGTGGCGCTGCCGGCGGTCTGTTGGGCAATGCAGTGGATGCTGACAACAAGTCTGACAGCAAGACCCTGATTGAGCAGGCAGCTCAGAAGCTCGAAGAGGGCGATATGGCGCTGATCGCTGTCGTTGAAGAGGCAAAAGAAGAGATTCTTGACCACATGCTGGTGAAGTATAACACCGTCGTCATTCGTTATGATGCCGAGGTTATCGCCAAGGAAGTCGAGACAGCCAAGAAGGTTCAGGAAGAGATGGTTGCTCAGGCTCGCGAGAAACTCCGTGCGGCTGAGAAGAAATAAGCCAAATCAGTGGCTTGATTTCTGAGTATTTCTCTGGGATGATTCTTCCACTATCAGGACAGAGGGAACGTTTGTTCCTTCTAGTCAGGGATACTTCGTTCCCTCTGTCTTGTTCTTATCAATGCCGGATAATTCGGTAATTAAATAGAAAAGGTCGCATGGCTCAGTTGGTAGAACCCACTGGTTAAGTTATCAAACTGCCGGTTCATGAGTATCTCAAGTGACCGGCCCACTGGTAGACAAGACCGACTTGCGCAGGAAGCTGAAATATCCGAACGATTTCAGTGGAAAAGGCTAAAAAGTTCGGAATAAGGTCGCATGGCTCAGTTGGTAGAGCACATCGTTCACATCGATGGGGTCACAGGTTCGAGTCCTGTTGCGACCACCATATGGAGAAGCCCAAATACGAGGGCTTCTCTTTTTATGTGATGATATTCAATAGTAGGTGGCGAGATATACTAAGCATATCTCGCCAATTAATATACCGTGTACAACGTGTGGTATTACAGGTTTCTCAATTCCTTTTCTATTTGCATCAGACGAGACTCAATTTCCTGGCGACGTTTGCCGGTAAACAACCCCTTTAATGATTTCAATTCCTGCTGGAGGTGTGATTGCTCGTTCTGCAAGTCCGATTGACGTTGTCTCTTTTGTCTTTCAGCTTCCGCCTGTTTCTTCATTAACTGCTCGGTTTCAATCTTTTTTATTGCGTCAATCTCCGATTGCTTCATCTTAAACTGCTCTTTTCCCTCTGCACGGTCATTTGAGGCTTGAACAATTGTGTTTTCAGACTGCTCATTTCTCTTTTCATTTTGCCCATTCTGTTTTTTTCTATTCTTTTTTGAAAATACGCCAAAGCTTCTTTAGAAACTATTTGTCTGACCACAACCACAATCCCACAATCCCACAATCCCAGGTCGAAAGGCCCGGGATTTTTATTGACTATATGGTGCATATATGATATAATTCAAAGGACTATTATATTGTCTCTTTATCCGCAGACACAGGCATTGTCCATTTTCCGGTGGCATGATGGGCTTTGGTTTGAAACACGTTGATTCCCTGTTGCAGAACACAGGGGGGCTGCTTTTGTGTGTTGTAATTAAGCGGGATAAAGTAAAAGCCATCCGGCGCTCGACAGGAAGGATTATTCAGCATGAGG
>DGWH01000146.1:48253-48385 GCA_002395225.1 Christensenella sp. UBA4263 | reverse complement strand
TTTTCACTTCGTATAAACAGACGAATAAAGAAATTACAGGAGGTTCACCATGAACGAGGAACTCAAGAACGTGCAGGCTCTTAGCGATAATGAACTGAACGAGGCCACCGGCGGCGCCGGCCAGGCTCGCTG
>DGWH01000146.1:0-48192 GCA_002395225.1 Christensenella sp. UBA4263 | reverse complement strand
GGCGCCGGCCAGGCTCGCTGGATTCAGTACACCATCAAGCGCGGCGACACCCTGATCAAGATCGCCAACCGCTACGGCGTCTCCGTTGCCAACCTGTGCCAGTGGAACGGCATTTCCGATCCGGACTACATCGTGGCCGGACATCGTCTCTCCATCTACACCAGCCGTTAAGTTCCGAAAGAAACAGAAAGCAGCACCTGCCAGGCAGGTGCTGCTTTGTCATTTCCCGGAGCGGCGGAGATTTGGCGTCCAAGTTCCCGCCGGCACAGGCGTGTTTTCCGTATTGGAACAAGGCCTTTTCATTGGACCGGATTTTTCGTATAATTCTACGGATGTCCTTAGGAAAACCTTAAACAAAGGACAACTGCGAGAACGAAGGAGTGGCGAATGAATACCCCTACTAAGGAACTTGAGAAGACGGCGGTTCTTTCAGGAAATGGACCGGGACGCAAAAAGACCAGACGGAACAATCCAAAACTGTTTGTCTGCTGCGGAACCGATATTTTTATGTATGATCTGGATGGGGAACAGATGATCGGACGGCCGACAGGCCAGTCGACACCTGATCTCCCCATCATTAACGAATATGTTTCAAAAGAGCACGGAAGATTTTTCACGGCGGATGGCCGCGTGCGGTTTGTGGCCAATAAGACGACAAACGGCACACTCTATGCGGACCGCTTTCTGCGGCCGGGGGAGGAAGTCAGCCTCCGGGACGGGGATGAACTGCGAATTCCCACGTTCAGTGACAACCGGCATTCCCATATTCATCTGATAGCGGCGCTTTCGGACAACCGGATTGGCTTCTGGAAAGAAATGAGCTATTCCAGCCATGATGCGCTGACCGATCTTCCGAAGCGTGGTACACTGACAGCCTGGCTGATCAACGGAAAGCATTTTCTGAAGAGCGGTGAAGAACTGGTCATCGGGTTTATGGATGTGGATGATTTCAAGCAGGTCAATGACCGGTATGGTCATCTCGCGGGAGACAAAGCGCTGCGGCTGGTTGGCGAGGTTTTGGGCACCTGCATGAGCGAGAATGGCATTGCCTGCCGCTGGGGCGGCGATGAGTTTGTGTTCGCCTTTATCGGAAATGGCAGAAGAAGAGGAAACCGGATCGAACAGATCCGGGAGATGATTGCGGAATCTGCCCGGAAACAGGGCATGCCCATTTCGGTGAGCATTGGCTTTACCCGGATTCAGAAAGACAATCCGGAACGGGTGGATGACTGGATCCGGCAGGCAGATCGAATGCTGTACCTGGCCAAGGAAAAAGGAAAGAACCTTGTGTGTGAATATGGAATAGACAGACTTGAATGATGCATCAGGGCGGGCGGAACCGCGGCTGTGATGAAAAGAGGAGAACGTTGTCAAAGGATTATCTCCTCCGGTCTAACCGGGAAAGCGGATTTGGACGGTATGATGTTGTCATGGAGCCGAAAGATCCGCTCAGAATGGCCGTCATTCTGGAATTCAAGGTTTTTGACAGACTGGATGATGAAAAAAACCTCCATGACACTGCCGAAAATGCCCTGAAACAGATTGAAGAGAGGCACTATGATACGGATTTGCTGAGCCGCGGCATACCTGCTGAACGTATTCTGAAATACGGACTTGCTTTCAGAGGAAAGGAATGTCTGATTCGAAAAGAATGATCCACATGGAGACCATAAGAAAAGAGGCCGGGAAACCTGCCTCTTTTACGTATTGCACTGTTCAGGAATGGTGCCGGCCGTCACAGCCAGCCAAGGGTGCGCATCCGCTCTCCGATGGGATCACCGAGGCACTGGTCTTTAAAATAGACAAAGCGGACGGAGGAGGGGACCGGGAGCGGACTGTCCGTGCGGAGGAATCCGGTTCCGTCCGGCGCCAGACCGGCGGAGGTAAAGGAATCCTCCTGAAGAGGCAGAATCCGGGTCAGACGGCGGTGTACCCGGTTGCCCAGATAGAGAATGAAGGTGCCTGTATCCGGATCAATAGCCATATGATTTCCGGTGAAACCGGAAAGGCCGACGGTGTGATGACTCATCCAGGCAGGGAGCTCGGAGAGGCGCTGGTTGGGATGTTTGCTGAAACACAGACAGCCGAGGAACTGCCGGAACTGGCCGTCCGGGTAGGCGATGCCGGTACGGTTCGTTCCCATCTGACGGAGTTCATCCGGCGTGAGCAGCTCACCGCCCAGCATGGCCTGGGCAAAGCGCAGCATGTCCTGCTGTGTGCTGAACAGTCCGGCATGACCGCAGCAGTCAAGGCAGGCGGGCTGCAGAAGAGCGGCCTTGGGATCGTGGACAACGCCCGGCTGTCCATCTGAGATGCGGAGCTGTCCCTCCACCAGCCGGTGCTCAAACCGATAGTCCACACAGCGGGCGGGATCCGGGAGACTGGTCGTTTCATGCATCCCCAGCGGTTTCAGAATCCGTTCACGGAGAAGAGACATATAGGACATGCCGGAAACGGATTCGAGAATTCTTGCGATGATCATGGCGTGCATGTCGGAGTAGAGCCGGATGCGGGGCAGCGGGGCAGGGGCCGTCTGGTACAGACGGCAGAGCCCTTCCTCGGGGCTCGGGGCCTCATCGATTCGTCCGGGGGTCGCAAGACCGGTATTGAACGTCAGGATATCCCGGATGGGGATGCCGGAGAGATGGACAAACCGGGGTTCATACCGGACGGGTGAGGCCTCCGGATCCAGCCGGTGTTCCCGGAGCAGCAGCATGGCAAGGACAGACGTGAAGCATTTGGTCAGCGAAGCCAGATCGAAAATGCTTGACTGCGTAAGGGGAACGGGGGATTCGGCAGGATCATCCAGGCGGAGAATTTCGCGGGCATTTCCGGTAAAGCGGGTCTCAAAATGATCGGCGGTCCCGTAGGTAACCGAGAGACCGGACAGCATTCTGGATTCGTGAACCAGAAAATGCATTCCTTCCTCAAGCGTCATGAGATCCTCCTCATTCTTGTCAGCTGCCGATTGGGCCGGCAGCGGGTGATATTGTCCGGCGGGGAATTATTCGGTCAGATAGGTATAGCGGACCGTCAGACGCGGCATGGAGCCGTAGAGACCATAGGCCTCCCCGTAGACCCGGTACTTCTGACCGACGACCCAGGTGGTTTTTGAACTGTTCTCAAGGAGAACCTCTTTTTCAAAGCCGGAAGTGCCGATGTCCATGATGGCAAGCTGCGGGGCGGAGGAGATGATTCGCTTGATCGTCCCGATGCCGACATAGATGGTGCCAATCCGCATGTTGATGTAATTGACGAGGTCGCTGTACTGGGCATCCAGATCCCAGGCTTTCCGGGTGTAGACGTCGGCGGTCGGCATGAAATAAACGGTATGGGTAATGACGGAATCGTTTCGCCCTTCATAGGAGGCGCGGATCACGACCTGGTTGTCACCCAGTTTATCAAAAAGGGGCTTGAACTTGAAATCACCCGTGGTGGGGTTCACCTCAAGATTTTCATGCGGGGATTCGACGGTGATGGATGCCCCCGGCAGGGTGGTGCCGGAAATGCTGGCCTGATACTGTTCGTTGTCCGGCTCGTAGTTCCATTCGACAATGACCGTCGGGTTCAGTTCCAGCGGAATGTCCTGCGGGGCCCGGTACAGTTTAATCTCCGTGACATGTTCGCGGCAGTATTTGCTCTTGACGGAAATCGAGATGGTATTCTCACCGATGGGGAGCACCTGTACGTTTTTGGAGACGTTTCCGGTATCACGGATCAGGGTGGAGACGTTGGTTCCGTCGATCAGGACCCGGGAGCCTTTCTGCACGTTGATCCGGACCTCATACACGGATACACCGACCTCGGCATAGGCGGTGGGCGGGTTGATCAGGTAAATCGGGGAAAGGGGACATTCAATGGTAAATTCGATGGGGTCCAGATGGTACTGCGTTCCTTCCGCCTGATAGCGTACGGTCGGCGTGATATGGACATTCATGGTATCTGAATCGGCCTCATGCGCATAGGTGGAGGATTCCGTATCGTACCACATGTAATCCGGAATCGTGACGGCGATCTTTCCATCTGCGATGACATAGGAGGTCTGCGTTTCCTGCAGGTAGATGCTGGCATTTTCACGGCCGTAGAACGTGATGCAGTGGGCCGGGAATCCGTCCTGCTCCGTGGCCTCCACCGTGTAGGTCGTGTCGTTATCCTGACGCACCTGGATGCCGCGCCGTGTCACGTAGTACCTGGCGAGGAGCACGCCGCCCACGGCCACCCCGGCGCAAAGGACGATGGTCAGGACAACGCTCAATACCCGGCGGAATATATGTTTTCGCGGACTTTCTTCCTTTTGATAAATCTGCGCATCCGACTTTGGATTCTGAGGCAGGTCCGGATGGACGTCGTAGATGATATCCTCCTCCTGGTTTGACTCATATCCGTCATAATAATACGGCACATCCGCGTGTTCATCGGAGACAAAGCTGATGAGACGCCCGGAACTGTCGCGGCGGAAACTGTCCTGATGTTCGGGACCGCCGGTGTAATCCCGGGTCCGGTTTTCCTGCCGGACCCGGATGGATTCCGGATCTGCCGGATAGCTGCTGTCGCCGACCTCCGGAACGGGACGGATCACCTCTGCCGTCTCGATCTGCCGCTGGATGCTTTCCGCGCGCTTGCGCATCTGCTCAATCCGCTGCTTGCCGCGTTCCCGCCGGCGTTTCAGCTCTTCCATTTCATCCGTCAGCGCGGCATTGTCCAGATATTCAGGATCATACGGCTTGTCATCCTCTGCCGGATGAGGCGGTTCCGGAACGGCTTCCATGGTATCTTTCTGGTCATAACTGGTAATTTTCAGGGAAGGCTTCTTTTTATGCATGTCCGCTTCCCAGTCAGCGGTCTGTGGGACATTGGATGTCAGATCCGCGCCGCAGCGTGTACACTTTGGCAGAAAAGCCTGATTCCAAGCGCCACATTTAGGACACTTCATTCAATTCCTCCGTGATCTTTTGCATTCTTAGCGGACACCGGCCATATGCCGGGTCCGATGGCATTATATCATGAAAGAACGGGCAATGAAAGAAGATCAATTTCCGAAAGAAGATCACCAGACCTGCTCTGATGGTTTAAATCGTTCTTTCCATCAATTCGGCGATGTGATAAAATCGAATCAGAATTGTATCATGATACCAATCTGTCTGCACAGCGATGAGAGGAACCGAGCCATGGAGATGCGACAGCCCAATGAGGCTCAGATGTCCGTGATCAATGAACTGGATCACAATCTGATTCTTTTTGCCAGTGCCGGAACCGGCAAGACATTCACGGTGGCCCATCGGGTCAGAAAGGTCATCGAAACGGAGAGAGCCAGGCCCGAGGAGATTTTATGCCTGACGTTTACCATCAAGGCAGCCAATGAAATGAAAGAGGACATCCTGCAGTATGTCGGGGAGGCCGGGAATTCGGTTGAGACCCGCACCATTCACAGCTTTGCCTATCATGTGCTGAAAGAGGAGAGCGTTCTTGATTCGGAGTTTTATGGTTCTCCCCGGGTCTGCGATGAAGTGGAGACAGCAGAGCTTCTTCGCAAAATGGCCGTTGAGACGGGTCTCTCTGAAACCGCTCCGATTCTGAAAAGCACGCATGCCCTGACCGCTCTCCTCAGCGCACTCAAGCACGAAAGAGAGATCCTTGATCTGTACGGGGCAGATGAGACGGCGGATTTTGAACAGGTTTACCGGCAGATCAGGGAAAAGGATCCGCAGCGGCTTGACCGGATGCTGATGTTCTATGATTATGACCAGAGACGAGAGATTCAGGATGCTGAATTCAACAAACTGATGAATTCCTCTGTGGGAGAGTTTCTGCATCGGTATAATCAGGCGCTCCGGGAGAGTGACCTGCTGGATTTTGATGACCTGATCTGCCTGACTCACAGGCTTTTCCGAAATCCGGAAGCGCTTGCCCGGTGGCAGGGACGCTACCGCTATATCACCATTGATGAAATGCAGGATACCAGTGTGCTGGAGTTTGATACGCTCCGGAACCTCTTCGGAAACGTCAACGTGATGATGTGCGGGGATTTCTTTCAGACCATCTACCAGTGGCGGGGCTCCAACCCTGAGCAGGTCCTGAATACCTTCATTCGGGATTATCAGGCCAGAACGTTTATGTTTGCGGAGAACTATCGGTCCACGCGGGTGCTGACGGCGGCCAGCTTTGGTTATCTCCAGCGGATGTATCCGGACCTGATGGGCAGGTACTGCCCGCCGAATGTCATTCCCAGAAGTCCGCTGGAAGGAACGCCCATCCTGAATGTCCGGGTCTCTTCGCTGCAGGAAGAGGCACGGTTTATCTACCGGTATTTTGAACAGCACCGTCCGGAGGATGTGACCAGGGTCTGCATCATGGCCCGGTCCAATCCGTATATTGCCAGACTGTATGATGAGCTGGCGAAGATCAGCGCGGACAGGGCGAATGGTCATGAACTGCGCTTTTTCTCAGTGGATAAGGATGCCAAGTTCTTCCGCCGGGAGGTGATCCGGGATATCCTTTCCTTTTACCGGATTCTGGTCAACCCGACGGACGCCATCGGCTTTGAGCGGGTGGTCAGGAAATACGTCTCCGGCGTCGGCGAAAAAAGCATTCAGCTGATCCGGGAAATGAGCACGCTGGGGCTTTCGCTGGCGTCCTTTGCGGATGAAAAGCTGTACCGTGACGGAGATCCGTACAGGGCATTGATCGATGCGTTCCGGGCGGGCAATGTGGTCATCTATGACACGGAAACCACGGGACTGGATCTCCATCGGGATCAGATCATCCAGATTTCCGCCATTCGTCTGGGGCCGGATGGACAGGACACGGACACCCTTGACCAGATGGTCATCCCCACCGTTGCCATCAGTGCCGGAGCCAGGGCCACCCACCACCAGACGATGGATGAGATTGTCCGGCGGGGCGGAACCGATATTAAGTCGGCTCTTGAGCGCTTTCTGGCTTTCTGTCAGGGCGCCGTTCTGGTGGGACACAACAGCCTCCGCTTTGATGCCCCGCTGATTCGCCGGCAGCTCCGTGAAAACGGGCTTCCCATGCCTAAGATCGCGGCGGAGTATGATACGCTGCCCATTGCGCAGCAGTTCCTGCCCAAATCGTTCAACTACAAGCTGGGCACGCTTTGTGACAAGTTTGGCATCGTCAATGAAGCGGCGCATGATGCACTGGGGGATATCACGGCCACGGGCAAAGTGCTGGCCTGTCTCCTTGAACAGTTCATCATCCCCCAAACAGGGGAGCGTGTCAGTTTCCTTCAGGAATGGGGACCGAAATTCCGGAAAATTTACGGCTTCCTGGCGGAGCTTCGGCGGGACTATGTGGAGAAGAACGATGTGTACGGCCTGACGGAGAAGATCATCCATACGCTGGACCTGCGGACGCGGTACAAGGGAACCATGCCCCGGCGCACGCTGGATGACTTCCTTTTCTCCCTCCGGCCGGTGAAAACGGAGGATGCCGAGTCCTTCCTCTCCGATTTGCTGGTGGATGCGGCCCTGTCAGGCAGCCAGATGGATCTGCTGATCCGAAAGCTTGGCAAGATCCCGATCATCACCGTTCACCAGTCCAAGGGATGCGAGTTTGATACGGTGATTCTGGCAGGGGCGGATGATGACAATTTTCCGACCTTCCAGGCGAAGATCCATCATACCGAGGAGGAGGAAAAGCGCGTCTTCTATGTGGCTATCTCCAGGGCAAGGCGTACGCTGATCATGACCTCTGTCACGCAGAAAGAAAACAGGGCCGGAGTGTGGCCGCTCAGTCAGAGCCGCTATATCAGCGGGATCCCGCAGGAACTGATCAGGACCCAGTTCGGGTCTCAGATCCGGAGCGGGTCAGAAAAATAGACTTGTTATCCGGATAGACTCTGTGCTAAAATGTGCGGGATTAAGAGAGGAGGAATGATTCGGATGGAAAAGTTTGGAAACGGATTCGGCGATCATTTTAAAGAGGATATTGTAACCCCTCGTTCTGCAGTTTTTCAGAATGTTTTATATATACTCTGCTGGGTGGTTATCATCGTCTTTGGCGTCTATGCGTTCCTGATGCTTCAGGTGGTGACAGTCCAGTTCTCCTTCCCGGCGCTGCTGCTGTTCCTTGTGACGGCCGCCGTGGCGGTTCTGGTGTTTATCTATAAGGACCGCGTCAAGGTGGAATATGAGTACACCTTTACCAACGGAACGCTGGATTTTGCCCGGGTGTTCAGGGCCGTCAAGCGGCAGGAACTGGGCAGCATGAATGTCCGGAATGTGACGGCCTGCGGACATGTGGCGCACGAGAGCTTTCAGCGTTATCTGTCCATGAAGGACGTGGAAAAGAAAAACTGGTTTCTGAACCGGGACGGCAATCTGTTCTATTTCTACTATGTAAAGGACAATAAAAAGCATATGATCATTATCGAGCCCAGCGAGGAAATGGTCGAGATGATCCGTAAGTGTGTCGAACCGGGAGTTTTCCAGGGCTGAGTTGGCAATATGGCACGTTTGAGAGCGTGCCTTTTTTCGTATGATGGAGGACGGAAGGACAAAGAATGATCTATTTGGACAACAGTGCAACCACGCGGCCGTTTGAGTCGGTGATTGAGGAGATGAACCGGTGCATGCGGGAGAGCTATTATAATGTCTCCGCCGCCTATGCGCCGGCAATGCTGGCAGAGAAGGAGATTACCCGGGTCAGAAACCGGTTTCTCAGATCGGTTGGTCTGACGGGCGGCAGGGCCGTGATGACCGGCGGCGGATCGGAGAGCGACAATCTGGCCATCATGGGCTTTGCCGAAACGCTGCATGCACCGGGCACTTTTCTGGTCAGCCCGATGGAGCATCCGGCCGTGCTGGAGACGCTGAACCGGGTGCAGCGGTTGGGGCATACAATCAGGTTTCTCCCGGTTGGTCCGGATGGCCGGGTCAATGTGCAGGAAGCACTGAACCTGGTTGACCAGGAAACGGTGATGATTCTGTGCATGCACGTCAATAATGAAACCGGCGCCATTCAGCCGCTTCGGGAACTGTTCCGCGGGGCAAAAGCAATTAATTCCCGGGTAGTGACCCTGAGCGACGGGGTGCAGGGATATCTGCGCGTGCCGATGAACATGCAGGACACCGGCACCGACATGTATGCGGTCAGCGCGCACAAGATTCACGGCCCGAAAGGCGTGGGAGCGCTGGCAGTCAGATCTGAACTCCGTCTGGTTCCGCAGGTGACAGGGGGAGGACAGGAAGCGGGGCTGCGCTCCGGAACGCTGAATTCCCCCGGAATCCGCGGGTTTGGAAAAGCCATTGAGGAATGCGAAGAGGGGAATGTGCCGGAGCGGCTCATGGGGCTCAAGGCCCGTCTGGTTAAGTGCCTCTCCGGACAGGAGGGGATCTTCTTTAACGGACCGGATCCGCTGTGCGCGGAAAAGAGTGCTCCGCATATCCTCAGTGTCCGTTTTGAAGGGGTCCGCGGAGAGGTGATGCGCAATGCGCTTGAGGCCGGAAATATTCTGGTATCCACCGGTTCTGCCTGCGGTTCCCATAAGCAGAAAGTCAGTTCCGCCCTTCGTGCCATGGGCCTGAGCACCGAGCAGGCAGATGGAACCATCCGGGTCAGCATTGGCCTGATGAATACGCCGGAGGAGATGGAACAGGCGGCGGAAAGCATGATTGAACAGGCGAAACTGCTGAGGCAGTTCAGGAGGCGTTAAGGATGAGAGATGTTCTGCTGGTCCGGTACGGAGAGGTATTCCTGAAAGGAACGAACCGGCCTTATTTTATGAAAAAGCTTCTGGATCATGTAAAGGAGGCAGTGGCCCCGGTACAGGGAAAGGCCTGGCTGGGCGAGGGCCGCATTTACGTGGCGGAGTTTACGGACATGGAGGAATGCATCCGGCGGGTGACGAAGGTGTTCGGCATTCATTCCGTCAGTCCGGCGGTGGAAGTGGAGAAAGAGGATTTCACCCTGATCTGCCGGAAGGCGGCTGAGATGATGTCCGGCCTGACGGGGACGTTTAAGGTTCTGGCCAGAAGGTCCGACAAGCATTATCCGCTGGCCTCTCCGGAAATCACGAAGCAGGCGGGCGGATATATTCTGACCCATACCAAAGGGCTGACGGTGGATGTGCATCATCCGGAACATGAGATGATGATTGAAATCCGGGAAAAGGCCTATCTGAGCGTCCTGCGGTACCCGGGACAGGGCGGCATGCCCATGGGAACCAATGGCCGGGCCTGTCTGCTTCTTTCCGGCGGCATTGACAGTCCGGTGGCAGGGTATATGATTGCCAAGCGCGGGGTGGAGATCTGCTGCGTGCATTATCATTCCTTCCCGTATACCAGTGAGCGCGCCAGGGAAAAGGTGCTGGAGCTGGCCCGTGAACTGAGTGACTACTGCGGTCCCATCCGGGTCTATGTGGTTCCCTTTACCGAGATTCAGATGGAGATTCATGCCAAATGCCCGGATAACAACACGACGCTGATCATGCGGCGTTACATGATGCGCATCGCGGAGGCGATTGCCAAACAGGAAGGGGCAACGGCACTGGTGACCGGGGAATCGATCGGGCAGGTGGCCAGTCAGACCATGGATGCACTGGTCTGTACGGACCAGGTGGTCAGCATGCCGGTTTTCAGGCCGCTGATCGGCATGGACAAGAGTGAGATCATTGAACGGGCGGAGAAGATCGGCACCTTTGCCACCTCCTCACTGCCTTATGAGGACTGCTGCACCATCTTTACGCCGAAACATCCGACGACCCATCCGATTCCCAGACAGATTGAGGAAAGCGAAAGCGTGCTGGACCGGGAGGCCCTGATTAAGCGGGCCATCTCCGGAACCGAATGTGTCCGGATCAACCCGGGCGAGTCCCAGATCTGATTGCCGGAACAGCTGAAAGGCCGGCCGCTGCCCTCGCCGCTGTCCGCCGCGGCAGCGGCGAGGGCACAGGAAACCGCGCGCGGATTGTTGAACTTTCATTCCTGTTGTGTTATTATCTGTCCGGCTGATTTTCATGTTTCAGAGACAGTGCATTATCTGTATCAGAAAATCAGTCCAGGGGACAGCGTGCTGTCCGGATGTAAAACGGAATCACCAATTGAGAAAGTAAACAAAATCTGATATACTGTCTCATCACGGTTAGGAGGGTTCTTCAGATGAGTGAATATCTGGATACTATGAATACAGAAAATCCGCAGGACGAAGGGAAGATTAACTATGCCAATTCCGTTATCTCAACCATCGTCTCTGTTGCGACAACTGAGGTGGAAGGCATCTCAGGGATATACGGTTCCAACGGGGCAATGACCGGCATTATCGGCCGGAACAAAGTGCCGCGGGGGGTCAAAGTCGTGGTGAACGGCGAAGCGGTCCAGGTGGATATCAGCGTAACCGTCGATTATGGGATGCCGATTCAGAAAGTCGGCCGGAACTGTCAGGAAAATGTCCGCAAATCCATTGAATCCATGACCGGCCTCCATGTGGAAAAAGTCGATGTACATGTCATTGGCGTCAGTTTCGAGAAAGAAAACAAGGAAATGCAGAAGAGCCAGAAACTGGCGATGACCCTTGAGACGGAAGAGGAACAGCAGGCCATCCGGCAGGATGAACAGGTGAAGGTGGAGTACAGCGAGGAGTCCTCGACGGATCCCGACATGTATGAGGATGAACTGGACGGCGACGAAGCCCGCGATTCAGAGAACGGAAACAGCGAGCTGCCGGCAGAGGAGTAAAGCCGGGCCTGAGTTCTGACAGAAACTGAGGAAATGAGCAGCAGCTCTGAAGGAGCATGCCCGGCGCCAGAGCGCCGGTTTACCTGAGGCTGAGTACGGAGACCGCAGCAATGCCGAAAGACCAGGCTGCGGCTCGTGTAAGGAGGAAGAGTAATGAAGCATCCCGTATTGGATCGTATACTGATTCTGCTTTGTGCAGTGGTGGCCTTTGCCGGTACGGCAGGCATTGTTCTTCTGCTCTTTGGGTATCTTTCCATGGACAGCATCATTGCTTTCCTGGGACGGGTGGATGTGAATTCCTGGCTGCAGCGGTGCGGGCTGATTCTGTGCGCACTGGTGCTGTTCATTCTGGGAATTCTGCTTGTGGGCATTACGCTGCCGGGAAAACGCAAACGCTCCAGCAATTATGCCATTCAGCATAATGAGAACGGAATGGTCCGCATTTCCGTCAAGGCACTTGAAGCTCTGGTTCAGAAAGTCCTGGATGAGCATGCGGAGCTGAAAGTGGTTACCTCTTCCATGCACAGCGATGAGGAGAGTGTCCGGGTTGACCTGCATGTCACCATGCAGTCCGATATCAGCATGCCTCTGGCCATTTCAGCCCTGCAGAAACAGATTAAGAAATACATCGAATCCTGTTCCGGCGTCATGGTTCAGGAGGTCCGGGTGTATGTGGACAACACGACACCGGCAACGAATGAGGCAGCCAATTCACCGTATGCCATTCCTGCCGTGCTGCTGGGCAAGGATCAGCTTCCGCAGCCCGGACAGACGCAGCGGGAGACGGAGCAGCTGACAGAGCACAGCGAGCCGGCAGCGGATAATGCCGGAGAGAGCGAGCCGGAACCGGCAGAGGTTGCCCCGGCCGGGGAGGACGCTGTTCCGGCAGAGGAACAGAGCAACGCCGGACAGATGACCGAAAATGAAACCGGCGACGGAATGATGGAGGATGCACCGCTTTTCTCGGATGTCACGATGGAGGCGGATGAGCAGGCGGAGAGACAGGACTAAGTCAGAAAGTCAGTGAGAAACATGATGGATTTTAAGACATTTACGAGTCAGATGTTTACCCCGGGAACGGTGCCGTGTACGATTTTTGGCGTCCTGGTTGGTCTGGTTTTCGCGATCCTGTGTCTGACGATCGGGGTAGGACGTGCCCTTCTGATCGGCGTGTTCTGTCTGATCGGCGGTTTTGTGGGCGGCGTCAGGAACAAGCCTGAGTTCATCCGCCGCCTGATCCTGCATTTCCACAAGGATGAGGATCAGTATTGAGGAAGCGGGTCCAGTCCTGACAGGTTTGATCCTGAGCAGGAATGCCTCCTTTTTTCAGGTCTCACAGCGATAGGAGACCTGGATATGACTTTCTGTCGCGGCGCGGCAGAGCCACTCTTTCAGATTACAGATTATGGAGGGATTTCTCTTGAGCAGAAGTCAGGCGAGAGAGGCTGCAATGCAGCTGGTTTTTGAGCAGCTCTTTGGTGCGGGACCGGATGCCGAAGCGGATACACTGGTCAACCTGATTGAATATCAGCCGGATGCCGCTGATCAGAAATACATCGATGAGGTCGTCGGCGGCGTGGCGGAACACGCGGCGGAACTGGACGCGGACATTGCGTCCTGTCTGCGCGGATGGACCCTGGAGCGGATTTCACGGGTCGACCGGGCGATTATGCGGCTTGCGATCTATGAATTCCGGTATACCGGGCTTCCGGCTTCCATCGCCATCAATGAGGCGCTGGAGCTGGTCAGGAAATATTCCGCCGAGGAATCAACCCGGTTTGTCAACGGCGTTCTTGGAACGATCAGCAGAAGGCAGGACAAGGAATGATCGCGGTTCTGGGTCTTGATACCAGCTGCTATACGACCTCAGCGGCACTGGTCAGCCTGGACGGTGAACTGTTGAGGGCGGACCGGCGTCTTTTGCGTGTACCGGAGGGAAAACGGGGCCTGATGCAGTCGGAAATGGTTTTTCAGCATGTGCAGGCACTTCCGGAACGGATCGCTGCAGTGACGGCTGAGCCAGAGGTGCAGATCGCAGCGGTCAGCGCGTCGACGCGGCCCAGGCCGGCGGATGATTCGTATATGCCTGCCTTTCGTGCAGGTGAGAGCCAGGCACGCACGGCAGCACGGCTGCTGCGCGTGCCTTTTTATCCTTTTTCACACCAGGAGGGGCATGTCAGGGCGGCCGCCTATGAGACAGAAATTGACCTGTCCAGACCGCTGCTGGCGCTGCATCTGTCCGGCGGAACCACGGAGGTTCTCCGCTGTGAGCAGGGGCAGATCACCTGCATCGGCGGGAGCATGGACCTGCATGCAGGCCAGCTGGTCGACAGGACGGGGGTCCGTCTCGGCCTGCCGTTTCCCTGCGGTCCGGCCATGGAACAGCTGGCCACTGGCATGGTCCCGCAGCATCTCCTTCACACGGCCTTCCGGAACGGACGATGCTCACTGTCCGGCGCGGAAACAGCCGTCAACCGGATGATTGACTCGGGAGCTTTTTCAAAGGAACAGATTGCGGCGGAGATCTATGATTTTCTGATCCGGACCATTTTCCGGATGATTGAACAGGCGTGCACCGAAACCGGAATCCGGCAGGTGCTGGTGGCCGGCGGGGTGGCCGGCTCGGCCATCCTGCGGAAAGGCCTGGCGGAGCGGTGCGAGCGGAAAAGGCTGGATGCGTTTATTCAGTTTGCCCGGCCGGACCTTTCAGGGGACAATGCGGTTGGCATTGCGTTGCTCGGCGCTGAGCGGCTTCGGGCGGAAAGCAAGAACAGTTGAGAGTGTCTGGTGTCGGACCAGGTATGGAGGAAAAAATGAGCGCAATTAAAATGGACGGAAAAGCCGTTACTGCAAAAATGAATGCCCTGTCCCGTGAGCGGGCGCAGCGCCTTCGCGCACAGGGAATTGAGCCGCATCTGGCGGTGATTCTGGTGGGAGATGATCCGGCAAGCCAGACGTATGTGGGGAGCAAGGAAAGAGCCTGCATGAATGCAGGCATTCGCTCCACGGTCATCCGCCTGCCGGGGGATACCGCTCAGGAAACGCTGATTGAGAAAATTCAGGAACTGAATGCGGACAAAAGTGTCCACGGCATTCTGGTCCAGCTGCCGCTTCCGATGCATCTGAATGCGGATCAGGTGATTGAGGCCATTGATCCTATGAAGGATGTGGATGGCTTCCATCCGATCAACATGGGGAAACTGGCCCTGGATCTCCCGGCGTCCGTTCCCTGTACACCGGCCGGAATTATGGTGCTTCTCAGCGAGTATGACATCGAGATTCCCGGCAGCCATGTGGTTATTGTCGGCCGGAGCCGGATTGTGGGTCGGCCCATGGCCCTGCTGATGATCAACGCCCATGCGACCGTCACGGTCTGCAATACCAGAACGCCAAACCTGGGGGAGATTACCCGGCAGGCGGACATTTTGGTGGTGGCCACGGGTCACCGGAATACCGTCGATGCGTCCATGGTCCGTGAGGGGGCCGTGGTGATTGACGTGGGCATTAACCGGTTTGAGGGGAAACTGTATGGCGATGTCGCCGCGGATGTGGCGGACAAGGCCGGCTGGCTGACACCGGTTCCCGGCGGCGTAGGCCCCATGACGGTTGCCATGCTGCTGAGCAATACCCTGGATCTTGCGGAGATGCAGCGAGGCTGATATGGTTTTTTCGGTTGCTCAGATTAATGAGTATGTGCGCAAATCCCTGCAGATGGACCCCATCCTTTCGCAGGTGGAGGTGCGCGGGGAGATCAGCAATCTCAAGTTTCATCAGTCCGGGCTGCTGTTTTTTACACTGAAAGATGAGCAGGCGGCCTTGTCCTGCATGATGTTCCAGGCAGATGTCGCCCGGCTTCGCTCGCGTCCCTTTGAGGGTATGCGTGCCACGGTGACCGGGGCCATCTCCCTGTATGTGAAGAGCGGACAGTACCGGCTTAACGCCAGGTCCATACGGGCAGACGGACTTGGGGTTCTCTATGAGCGTCTGCAGATTCTGACGGAAAAACTCTCAAGAGAAGGCTTGTTTGCCCAGGAACGGAAAAAGCCGCTTCCGGAGTATATTGATACGCTGGGCGTGGTGACCTCGCCCACCGGAGCGGTCATCCACGATATCATCAATGTATCCATGCGGAGGAATCCGCATACACAGATTCTGCTGTGCCCGGTCCGGGTTCAGGGCAATGGCGCGGCGGAGGAAATTGCGGGGGCCATTGATCTGCTTGACCGCCTTGAGCGGGTCAGCGTCATCATTGTGGCCCGCGGCGGCGGATCCATTGAGGATCTCTGGGCATTTAATGAGGAAGTCGTGGCCCGGGCCTGTGCCCGCTGCCAGACGCCCATCGTCTCGGCCATCGGGCATGAGACGGATAACACGCTGTGTGATCTGGCCAGCGACGTTCGTGCCCCAACGCCTTCGGCGGCAGCGGAACTGGCGGTGCCCCGGCTGGATGTTCTGGAGGGCCGGGTAGAGCAGCTCAGGCAGCTGCTGGTCCGGGAAATGCAGGACCGCATCGCCGAGGAACGGCACCGGCTCATGGTGGCCACGGAGCGGTTGCGCCTGCTGAATCCCCGGGAGAAGATGCGGGAGCGGCATGCCGCGCTTGCCAAAGAACGGCAGAATCTGGAACGGGCGATCCGGCTCCGAATTGAAAAGGAGAAGGGGATGCTGGAACTGCGCTTTACCACACTGCGCCAGCAGCACCCGGGGAAACGGATTTCCGAGGCGAGGTGGCGTCTCGCGCAGCGGGCGGTCCAGATGCGGCGGGAAATGCACCGGCGCATCCGGCTTGAACAGGACCGGATCGTGCATCAGCAGCGGGAACTGAACCTGCTGAGTCCGTATGCGGTCCTGAAACGCGGGTATGTCATTGTGGAAAATACGGAGGGCAGGCCGGTTGCCGCGACGGCAGAACTGGAAGCGGGCCAGGAGGTCCGGATGCTGTTTGCGGACGGCGAGGCCGGTGCATCCATTCTTTCGGTAACCAGGCGAGGAGAATAAAGATGGCAGCAACGAAAAAATGTAAGTCCTTCGAACAGGAAATGGGCGCGCTGGGGTCCATGACTGAGCGCCTGAGCAGCGGGGAACTGACGCTGGAGGAATCCATGCGGGTCTATGAGGAAGGAATGAAGCTGGCGGACAAGCTGGCAAAAGACCTGACGGCACTTGAGGCAAGGCTTGAACAGATTGACATCAAGACCTGCGCCATCGGCCCCATGGAGGAAAAAGAGACAGAAGGTGCAGATAATGTCTGAGCGATACACACAGGCGTATGATGTCTATAAACAGAAAATCGAGCAGGCTATGCGGAATATGATCCCGGAGAGACCGGAGACGTTTCAAAACGGACATGTACCGGCGCTCCTGGCAGAGGCCATGCGCTACAGTCTCCTGGCCGGCGGGAAACGGATTCGCCCCGTGCTGCTCCTGGCTACGGTGGAGATGCTGGGCGGATCCGCAGAGGAAGCGCTTCGCATGGCAGCGGCACTGGAGATGATTCATACCTATTCGCTGATCCACGATGATCTGCCCGGAATGGATGATGATGATCTTCGGCGCGGCAGGCCCACGAATCACAAGGTATACGGCGTCGGACAGGCAATTCTGGCCGGGGACGGGCTGCTGAATATGGCCTATGAATGGATGACGGACAATGCGCTTCGCTATCCGGATCATGCCGTTCGTCACCTGCGGGCGATTCATGAAATCGCCGTCCGTGCAGGCGTGACGGGGATGATTGCCGGACAGTGCATTGACCTGGTCAGTGAGAACATGGAACCGGATTTTGAGCGGCTGCGCTATATCGACTGGCACAAGACCGCGGATCTGCTGACGGCTCCCCTGTTAGCGGCGGGTTATCTGTGCGGGGCAGATGATGAGCAGATGAAAGCGCTTGAGACATTCGGACAGAACATCGGCATCGCCTTCCAGATCGACGATGATCTCCTTGACATCGAGGGGGATGCGGCGCTTCTGGGAAAGGCAACCGGGATGGATGCCAAAATGGGGAAGATGACCTGGCCGTCCATGGCCGGGGTAGAGGAAGCGCGGAAGGAATCAAAGGAACTGTGGGACAGGGCCAGAGAAGCACTGTCTCTGTTTGGGGAGGATGCCTGGTTCCTTCGTGAATTTGCCGATTCATTGTCCCGGCGTAAATACTGAAAACAAACGAAAAGTCGCAAAGGATTCAGGATCCGGCCAGTCCGGAATCCCGGACCAATCACAATAAGAATGCAGTGGGAGGATAAATGTAGTGAGAAATTTCCTCGGCATCTTTTTCAGTCGATATATTCTCTCTGCGATCGTCGCCTGGGGAGTGGCACAGCTGCTTAAAGTGATTCTGACACTTGTGATCAGCAAACGATTTGACAAGTCGCGCATTTTGGGCTCAGGCGGGATGCCGAGTTCGCATTCATCCATGTCGGTGGCACTGATGACGACCATCGGATTTCGGACCGGATTTGATTCGGCGGTATTTGCGGTTGCATTCTGTTTTGCCTGTATTGTCATGTATGATGCGGCCGGTGTACGGCAGTCCACGGGAAAAAATGCGGCGACACTGAACCAGCTGCTGGATGTCCTCAGCGGCGAGGGCATGATTTCCGACGAGGAACGGCTGAAGGAACTGGTCGGACATACCCCGCTGCAGGTAGCGGCAGGTGCGATTCTGGGACTCATCATCGGGACACTGTTCGGAACCGTCAGTGTTCCCGTCTGACCTGCAGAACCCGTAAATGCCAAGGCCGCATCGGCAGATGATCCGAATAAAAGGAGGTGAACCTTGTGAGAATCCTTCCAACCATATCCGGACCTGAAGACGTTAAAAAACTGTCGCTGAAGGAATGCGAGCAGCTTTCAAGCGAGGTTCGTCAGTGCATTATCGATACCGTTTCCCAGCAGGGAGGGCATCTGGCCTCCAATCTGGGAATTGTGGATCTGACCATTGCACTCCACCGGTCCTTTGACAGCCCGAAAGACCAGATTGTCTTTGACGTCGGACACCAGGTGTATGCGCACAAGCTGCTGACCGGACGTCAGGAGATCTTTAAAACACTGCGCTCGTATCATGGAATGAGCGGTTTTCCCTCCCGCGCGGAAAGTGAACATGACCTGTTTGATACCGGTCATTCCTCCACGTCCATTTCCATGGCGCTGGGCCTGGCAAGGGCCCGGGACCTGAAAGGGGAAAACCATCATGTGGTGGCGGTTGTCGGGGACGGTGCCCTGACCGGCGGCGAATGTTACGAGGCAATGAATGATGCGGGGCAGGGACCGACCCGACTCATCGTCATTCTCAATGACAATGAGATGTCGATTTCCAAAAATGTCGGCGCCCTGTCCGAATATTTCAAGAAAATCCGTGCCAGCGCCTCCTGGTACGGAGGGAAGAAGCGGCTGAAAGCCAGAATTACCCGGATCCCGCTGATCGGAAAACCGCTTGCCAGAATCAGTGAGAACATCATGAACATGGTCAAGTCGGTGACCACCGGCGGTGAACTGTTTGAGGCTCTCGGTTTCCGGTATCTGGGTCCCTTTGACGGGAAAAACATTGAGGAAATGAGCCGCGTCTTTGAGGAAGCGAAAGCGATTCCGGATATGCCTGTCCTGATCCATATCGTCACGAAAAAGGGATATGGATATGATCTGGCGGAGCGGCAGCCGGAGCGGTTTCATGGAACCGCTCCGTTCCGTGTGGAAACGGGCCTCAAGCGCGGGCTGTCCAGCTCAAAAAGCGCCGCCGTCTGTGCAGGCGAGATTCTGGTAAGGCTTGCCACGGAGGATAACCGGGTTCTGGCGGTCACGGCCGCCATGCGCTCGGGAACCGGTCTCAGTGAGTTTGCCCAGTATTTTCCGCAGCGGTTCTTTGATGTGGGCATTGCGGAGCAGCATGCGGTGACGCTCTGCGCCGGTCTGGCCCGCGGGGGATTCCGCCCGTTCTTTGCCGTGTATGCCACCTTTTTCCAGAGGGCCTATGACCAGATGATTCATGATGTCTGTCTGCAGAACCTTCCGGTCTGTATTCTGGCAGATCATGCCGGTCTGGTCGGGGATGACGGGAAAACGCATCATGGGGTTTTTGTGATTCCCATGTGTCTCTCTATGCCGAATCTGCTGCTGCTGGCACCCAGAGACAGCAAGGAAATGGAACTGGCCATGCGGGCCGTGCTCAGGGCAGACTCGCCGTCGGTCATTGCGTATCCCAAGGAACAGATCGAACCGTATGCGGCGGATATAGAAGGCCGGTCCTTTGAAATCGGACGGTGGCAGATCCTTGCAGAGGGCAGTGACACCGTGATCCTGGCCGTCGGCCGGATGACCATGCATGCCGTGAAAGCCGCTGAAATCCTTGACAAGAAAGGCATTCATGCAGCGGTGGTGGACTGCTGTTCTCTTAAGCCCATGGACACCGATCTCCTCTTTGACCTGGGAGCACGCGGTTTGCCTCTGGTGACCGTTGAGGAGGGGCAGCTGGAAGGGGGAATGGGCAGTGAAATCGCCCGTCTCCTGGACGAGAAAGGGCTGCCTGCGCCGAAGCTGATGATAGGCATCGGGGATCACTTTGTGACCCACGGGGCCATGTCCTGCCTGCTTGAGGAATGCGGGCTGATGCCTCAGCAGATTGCCGACAGAGTGACGGATCTTTTGCATGGATAAATCGGATCAGACAGGCATACGGAAAGGATGAAAGCATGCCGGACAAGCAGAAAATGCGTGCGGATATGGCACTGGTTGCCAGGGGACTGGCCGCAAGCCGTGAAAAGGCGCAGGCCATGATTATGGCAGGGGATGTCTATCTGGGTGAGGTTCAGATACGGAAAGCGTCTTTTCCGGTAGAGGAAGGTGCGGAACTCACCGTACGTCAGCCGAAGATCGCCTTTGTCAGCCGCGGGGCGCTGAAACTGCAGAAAGCCCTGCAGGTATTCGGGGTGGATCCCCGGGGCTGCGTGGCCATGGACCTGGGTGCCTCTACCGGCGGCTTTACCGATGTGCTGCTTCAGGCCGGTGCCGCCCATGTGTATTCCATTGATGTGGGATACGGACAGCTGGACTGGAAGATCCGGAATGATCTTCGGGTGACGGTGATGGAACGGACCAATGCCCGGTATCTGAAACCGGCGGATCTCCCGCTTCATCCGACGCTGGCGGTGATGGATGTTTCCTTTATCTCCATCACCAAAATTCTCCCGGCGGCCATGGATATACTGGGGCCTGAGGGGCAGTTTATTACCCTGATCAAGCCGCAGTTTGAGGCCGGACGGGACCGGGTAGGCAAGAAAGGCGTGGTACGGGATCCTGCGGTTCATGAGGCGGTGATTCAGGAAATCCTGAACTTTATCGACCAGTCCACGGACTGGCACTGCCGTGACCTGACATATTCGCCGATCCGGGGACCCGAGGGGAATATCGAATTTCTGGCCCATCTGCTGCCCGGGAAGGAAGGCGGAATTCCGGACAGGGAGGCCTGCATTTCCCGGGTGGTCCGGGAGGCACACCTGGATCTGGAAAAGGAATGAACCGGAAAAAACGGCGGCTGACCGAAGTGGAGGATTACCTTGAACGCACTGTTTTACGTCAACTGGGAAAAGGAACATGTCGAAGAAACCGTTTTGCTCTGGGTACGGGCGGCCATTGGTCTGGGGATCCAGCCGGTATTTCTTCAAAGTGACCAGGCGCAGGTGACCCTTTCGCAGGCGGTCAGGGTTACCGATGTTCCGGCAGCCGGTGAGATTGACCTGGTCCTGACGTTCGGCGGGGATGGCACCATGATCCGGGCACTGGACAACTATGCCGGGCTTGGATGCCCGTTTCTTGGAGTCAATCTGGGCCGGATGGGATTCCTGCTTGAGGCGGATGCGGACCGTGCGGAGCCGGCGCTTGAGGCGATTGTGCTCAATCACTATGAGATTGAAAAGCGGATGATGCTGCAGCTGTTGATCGGGGAGGAACAGAGAAAGTCCGTTCTGGCCATGAATGAGGTTTCCATCAGCCGCGGCATGTCGCAGCGGATGATTGCCATGGATGTGCTGTGCGATCATCAGGTTGTGGAGCACTATATTGCCGACGGCGTGATCCTGTCCACTCCGACAGGCTCCACGGCCTATTCACTGGCGGCCGGCGGGCCCATTATCATGCCGGATGTGGAATGCATCCTGATCAACCCGATCTGTCCGCATACCCTGACCTCGCGCCCGATCATCCTCTCCAAAGATAAGACGGTCGAGGTCATTCTCAATATGCGGGAGGAACGGAAGGGGAGCATTCTCTCGGTGGACGGCGAAACGATCTGTTCCCTTGAAAACGGAGACAGAATCACGGTCCTCCGCGCGGAATCCTCGGCCCAGCTGGTTCGTTTCCGCAGGGATGAGAATTTCTTTTCGCTGATGAAAGACAAACTGTCCGTGAGGACACTGTGAACCGGCCTGGTGCCCGGAGTATCTGGTATTTGTAAATGTTGACAGGCACGGCCTGTCCAGGAAGGCGGGAACGGCAAATTGCCGCAGCAGGATGAATAAAGAAGAGAGACAGGCATTAATCAAGCAGATTATTGAAACACAGACCATCGGGACACAGGTAGAACTGACCCGGGCTGTCCAGAGGGAAGGGGTAAATGTCACCCAGGCTACCATCTGCAGGGATATCAAGGAAATGCAGCTGGTGAAAACCCTTTCCAAAAGCGGGAAATATCAGTATGCCATCATTCCGGAGGAGGAAGGGCTCAATACGCAGGGCCGCTTTATCCGGATGCTGAAGGACGGGATTATCGGCATTGCTCACGCCAATAACCAGGTGGTGATCCGGACACTGGCCGGCAGTGCGCATGTCGTGGCGGAGGTCCTGGATAATTTCGAATGGAAGGAAGTTCTGGGAACGATTGCCGGCGACAATACCATCCTGGTGATTACGCGGTCGAATGAAGCGGTGAAGGTCTTCCTGAGACGCATTGAGACGATGACCGGCATCGCCGAGGAAATGGATGAGACAGATCCGGAATAATCATGACGGGGAAAGGCAGCATACCGGTCTTTCTCCCGAACTTTTTTTGCAGAGGTGCATAAAGAGGTAACAGTATGCTGATTCAACTGGGAATTCACAATTTGGCACTGATTGACGAGGTACTGATTGAATTTTCCGGAGGAATGAATGTTCTGACAGGTGAAACCGGAGCCGGAAAATCAATCGTGGTCGATGCGGTCAACCTGGTTCTGGGCGAACGGGCAGACCGGGATTTGATCGCCAACGGGAAAAACAAGGCGGTTGTGGAGGCCGTTTTTGATATTGCCGAGAATCTGGCGGTACAGAAAGCACTGGCTGAAATTGAAATTTCGTATGAGGACGGGATGCTGTCCGTATCCCGGGAGCTGATGAGCACCGGGCGGAATATCTGCCGGGTGAACGGGGTCATTGTTCCGCTCCAGACGCTGAGGCGGATTTCAGATCAGCTGCTGGATATTCACGGACAGCATCAGCACCAGCTCCTGATGGATGAGGCTAATCATCTGTCCTACCTGGATCATTTTGCGGCAGATGACATTGATCCGCTGCTCAGGGAAACAAAGGAAGCCTTTGACAACTGGCACGGGGCGGCCCTTCGTCTGGCCAAGTACCGCCGGACCGTTTCGGAGCGGGAACAGCGCAAAGACATGCTGCGGTTTCAGCTGGATGAACTGGAGCACGCCAAACTGGTTCCGGGCGAGGAGGAAGGACTGGAACAGAAACGGATCTTTTTCCGGAATTCAGGCAAGATTCAGGCAGCCCTGGATGAGGCCTGTTATCTGCTCAGTGTGAACCCGGAGGGCGGGAACACGGCGCTGGACCTCCTCAAGGAAGCCCTGCGTTCCCTGACACCCGTGGTCGGGCTCAGTGAGGAATACGAGCGTGTCTATAACCGGCTGAATGAGCTCTGCTATGAGCTGGAGGATGCGGCAGGGGAACTGGATCATTTCCGGGATGAATCGGTCTTTGATGCCGGGGAGGCAGAGGCGGTGGAGGCCCGAATTGACCAGATCCGCAAACTTTCCCGCAAATATGGGGCCACCACGGCGGAAATGCTTGCCTACCAGGAACAGATCAGCCAGGAGCTTTCCGAACTGGAAAGCGCCAATGAGCAGATCGATTCGCTGGAAAAAGCATACAGGGCCTATGGAAAGCAGCTGATGGCCTGCTCCAAACGCCTCTCCGCCCGGCGGCACGAGGCCGCCCGGCTGTTTGAAACGCAGATGGAAGCGCAGCTGCATGATCTGGGCATGAAAAATGCCCGAATCACCTTCAGTTTCGCGGAACTGAAGGAAGGGGAGCGGATTGAGCAGCGGTTTACCGCCAGCGGGTATGATCAGGGGGAAATGATGTTCTGTGCCAATCTGGGGCAGCCCATGAAACCGCTGGCCAAGGTCGCCTCCGGCGGTGAACTCTCCCGAATCATGCTGGCACTCAAAAATCTGTCGGCACAGAAGCCGGGCATCCCCCGGAGCATGGTCTTTGATGAAATCGATACCGGCATCAGCGGCCGCATGGCGCAGGTGGTGGCGGAGAAGATGTCGGAGATCGGGGATCATCATCAGGTGATCTGTGTCTCTCACCTGCCGCAGATTGCGGCCATGGCAGATGAACAGTTCCTTGTCCGGAAATTTGACACCGACGGCGTGACCCACACGGAGGTCAGCAAACTGACCAGAGAGCAGCGGATCACCGAACTGGCCCGGATGGTGGGAGGCGCGGATTTCACCAGTGAGAGCAGCATCCATCATGCCGGACAGATGCTCAGCGATGCGGAACGCCGGAAAGCGGAGCTTCGGGCCCGGGTCGACGGGATTGCTTCCGGGGAAATCAAAACGGAAGGGTGAACGAAACAGAAAGGGGTTTTCGGGAAATGAAAAAACGGGTTTTTCTGGTTTTATTCGTGACGCTGCTCCTGCTGTGTGCCTTTGGCGCAGCGGAGGAAGAACTGGCAGTGCCTGAAACGAAAACGGATCATGTGGTGGTCACCGATCAGACGGCGATGATCAACGGGAAGTACATTGCGTATACCGCCACCGCCGGGACCATGTTGATGGATACGGCAATGGGCCGGTATGAAATATTCTATACGGCTTATGTCACCAGCGATGCGGAGTATGACAAGCCCCGGCCCATCACCTTCTGTTTCAACGGCGGACCCGGTGCCAGCAGCGTTTATCTGCACATGGGCTTCCTGGGCCCGCGGCGGATTTCACTGGATGCGACGGGCAATGTCACAAAACTTCCGGCGGAGCTGGTGGATAATGAGATCTCCCTTCTGGATATGACCGATCTGGTGTTCATTGATCCTGTCGGAACCGGTTATTCCAGAGTGCTGGAAGGAACCGAAGTGGATGCTTTTTATACCGACGAGGGGGACACGGTCTCGGTTGGTGATTTTATCCGGCAGTATGTCAATCAGAATAAGCGCTGGTCATCCCCGAAGTACCTGATTGGCGAATCCTACGGAACGGTTCGTGCCGTCAATGTCTGCAATTATCTGGCTCAGCAGCATAAGATGTACCTGAACGGGATTGTACTGATTTCCTCGGCGAACGATTTCTCTACTCTGGAGTTCGAGGGCATCAATGATCTGCCGTATGAACTGTATATTCCGACCTATGCGGCCGATGCCTGGTATCATAAGCTGACGGATGTCCGATATCAGGAAATGACGCTTGAGGATTACATGGCGGAGGTGCGCAAATTCGTCGCCGGGACTTATGCGCCTGCGCTTTTTAAAGGGAGAAGCCTTTCGGATGCCGAGCGGGAAAAGGTGGCGGAGCAGCTCTCCGGGTACATCGGAGTGTCAAAGGACTTCATTCTGAAGAAAGATCTGCGGATTGATCTGGATACCTTCCTTTCTGAACTTCTTGCGGACCGCAAACAGATTGTTGGCCGGATGGATGGCCGGATTACAGGCCCTGCAACGGCAGCAAGCGGGGAAATGGAGCAGCCGGACCCGTCCGTGACAGGGACCAATCTCGGGTTCGGTAACGCGGTCAGCCAGTATTTGACGGAAGAACTGAATTATCAGACAGACCGTCCTTACGAAGTGCTTTCTAATGTGATCGAACCCAGCTGGAAATACACTACTCCGCGGATGGGATATCTGAACCAGGAGGAAATCATTTCCCAGATAATGGGGGAGAACCCGTTCCTGAAGGTCTGGGTCCTGTGCGGATATTATGACGGTGCGACACCGTTCCATGCCGCTGAATGGGTGTATGACCACACCAGCCTGAATGAAAAGTCCCTTGAAAACCTGATGTTTACGTATTATCCCTCCGGACATATGATCTACCTTGAGGAAGGGTCACGGGCACAGTTCCGCAAGGAAGCGGAAGCCTGGTTCGGATTGGCGAATTAACGGAGTGAAGGCCTGCAGAGCAGGCCTTCATTTTTAAACGATACTTCAAAAAATGAAGAAGGCGGGGAAAATGAGTGCGCGGTAGAGTTTGTGTTTAGGTAGGAGATTGAAGAGTCTGACGAGAAAGAGAAAACGATCGAGAACATGTTGAAAAATAAAGTTCAAGTGGGGCTTTTCAAGAACTATATCCAATTTGGACCATCTTTCTTTCAGAACAGGTGTCGTTTATTCTTGGACTCAGTGTCGGAAATTTTAGAACAGGCTGATTTTTCCATGTAGTTTTCAATAAAAAGCTCCGCAAAATTTAAGAATTTGCGGATAAAAATCTAAATTGCTACTTGACTTTTCCTCTTTTATGCTGTAATTTTAGATAAACATCCGCAAAATTACAAGAATTGCGGATAAATATCTAAATATCAGAAGGGTGCATAGGTATGAAAAGTCGTGCTGAGTGTCTGGCGGAATATGGATCAGACTACATGATCCAACAGAAAGTGAACGCTGGAGAGCTTTTCAAAGTTGGGAAAGCAACTTATTCGGAAAAGGAACATGTACCGGAACTTGCGGTTTTGTCTCATCAATTTCCCAATGCCATTGTAACAATGCACAATGCATTTTTCTATCACGGACTCACAGACGTTATTCCGGATGAGTATGACCTTGCGACAGACCGGGATGCGGCAAAGATCCGGGATAAGCGGGTACGGCAGTATTTTTCTCCGTCCGGTTTTTTTGAGCAGGGAGCTGAGACTGTTAATTACAAAGGATATCCGGTGCGCATGTACAGTAAGGAGCGAATGCTGATTGAGCTGTTGAGATACAAAAGTAAGTTGCCTTATGATTACTACAAGGAAGTGATCCTGAATTACAGGAAGATTATGCCAGGGCTTAACATTCAGATGATTCAAGATTACGCATATGACGCTCCGAGAAGTGGAAAAATCATGGAGAGACTGCAAACGGAGGTAATGTGATGGCAAACCTAGAAGAGCTCGCAGCAGAAGTCAGGAATGATGGTTATTCTGAGGTTAATTCGGAGGCAAGAGTCTGCCAAGATATCGTGCTTAAGGCGATTTCACAGGGGAGCCTGAACCGAAACGTTACAGTTAAGGGCGGTGTGGTCATGAGGAGTATAACTGGTGACTCTCGCCGGGCAACGCAGGATATGGATTTGGACTTTATCCGATACTCACTTTCAGATGAGTCTATCCGTACATTCATTGATAAACTGAACTGTCTGGATGGAATTACCATCCGCATAGACGGAGATATTACGGAGCTATCACAGCAGGAATACAACGGGAAGCGTGTCATGGTGATCATTGAGGATGATACTGGACACTCTCTTAAGAGTAAGATTGACCTCGGTGTACACAAGCAGGTTCAAATCGAGCAGGATGAATACTGCTTTGATGTATGTTTGGATGATGTTGGTGCAAGTCTCCTGATCAACTCAAAGGAGCAGATATTTGCGGAGAAACTGAGATCACTATTGAAATTTGGTCCCCTGTCAACAAGATACAAGGATATTTTTGATCTTTGCTATCTTACGGATCATGTTGAGAAGAAACGTTTACAAGGGTGCTTGGACACTTATATTTTTAATGATTCAGGTATGTTTGAAAATGACATGAAAGCGGTCCTGAAAAGAGTAAACCGTACTTTCTCAGACCGGCTGTATAGGCAGAACATTACAAGGTCCAGAAGATCCAACTGGCTCGGTATTCGATTGACCGATGCGTTTGATAAGATAACATCCTTCCTTGAGAGGCTGTAGACGAAGCTTAGAACGTTCGATCGGAGAAAGCGTAAATGCTTCCTCTGGTTTTGCTCTGTTTTGGGTGTAAGCCTGGTTTTGTCCATTCCCTACGGTATGGGGAAAGAAAACGTTGAAAGATGAGACCGTCTGGCCTATAATGATCCCCAGACCTCTGGGCACTGCGCAAAAGCAGGATTGTCATTCTGTTAACAATCCTATTTTGCACGATCAGGAGTGAAACGGATGCAGAGCCCGGAAAATGGGACGGGAAAAGGCAAATCCTTTATTCCCGGGAAAGGAAACAGAATGAGAATTCAGAAATTTGGAAAGTGGCTCAGCGCCTGTCTGTCTGCGCTGGTCCTGATGGCCGCGCCAATATCAGGACTGAACCCGGTTATAGCAAAAGCGGAAAGCACGAACGCGGCGAAAAAGCCCGTTGTGCTGGTAGTTATGGACGGTGTGGGGGAATCATCCGATGAACTTGGCAACATGGTGATGAAGGCCTCGACGCCAACCCTGGATATGCTGAAGGCAAACGACCCGTACCGGACCCTCAGGGCGCACGGGACGGCGGTCGGAATGCCCACGGATGAGGACATGGGCAACAGTGAGGTGGGTCACAATGCGCTGGGCTGCGGGCAGATCTATGCCCAGGGTGCCAGACTGGTGAACGAGTCCATCGAGAACGGACGGATCTATACCTCGGATACCTGGAAAGACCTGGTTTCCGGCGTCAAGGATGCCCGGGGAACGCTCCACTTTATTGGTCTTCTGAGCGACGGAAACGTGCACAGCCATATTTCCCATCTGCTGGCCATGCTGAAGGAGGCAAAAGCGGAGGGCGTTGAGCGGGTCCGGGTCCATATCCTGCTGGATGGCCGGGATGTGCCCGCTACCTCAGCACTTGAGTATGTGGATCAGCTGGAGGAGACCCTGACCGCTCTCAATGATGATTCTTTTGACGGGCGCATTGCCTCGGGCGGCGGCCGGATGGTGGTCACCATGGACAGGTATCAGGCCAACTGGGAGATGGTCCGCGAGGGCTGGAATCTGCATGTACATGGACAGGGCCGGCAGTTTGCCTCCGCCCGGGAAGCCATTGAAACCTTCCGGAACGAGACGCCGGATATCATTGATCAGAATCTGCCCGGTTTTGTCATCGCGGAGGATGGAAAGCCGGTGGGCGCCATGGCCGACGGGGACAGCGTCATCCTCTTCAACTTCAGGGGAGACCGGGCCCTGGAACTGTCCATGGCCTTTGACGGGGACGCCTCATTTGACAAGTTTGACCGCGGACAGGTGCCGAAGGTCAGATATGCCGGCATGCTGGAATATGAGAGGGATGAGCATATCCCGAAGAACTACCTGGTCAATCCGCCGCAGTTTTCGCATACGCTGACCGAACTGCTGGTGGAAAACGGCGTCAATGAATATGCCTGTTCCGAAACCCAGAAGTTTGGCCATGTGACCTATTTCTGGAACGGAAACAGATCCGAGAAGTTTTCCGAGGAACTGGAAACTTGGGAAGAGGTGCCCTCCGATGTCCGGCCTTATGAGGAGGCGCCCTGGATGAAGGCGGCGGAGATTACGGACCGGGTCATCGCGGCGATCGCTTCCGGCAAGTATGGATTCATTCGCTGCAACCTGGCTAACGGGGACATGGTGGGTCATACCGGCAATCTGGAGGCCACGGAGATTGCGGTGGAGACCGTCGATCTGTGCCTCGGCCGGATTCTCAAGGCATGCGATGAAAACGGCTGCATTCTGGTGGTCACCGCCGATCACGGCAACTGCGAGAAGATGCTGGAGGTCAACAAGAAAGGGGAAATCACGGCCCGGACGGCGCACAGCGTGAATCCCGTTCCCTTCATCATCCATGACAAGGACGCACGGCATGAGCTGGATACGGAAAGCGCCTATGGCCTTGCCAACGTTGCACCGACAGTGGCGCAGCTGCTGGGCATCAAAGGCTATGACAACTGGGAAAAGTCCATGCTGAAATAACCAAAAGGGGAGACAGATGCTGTCTCCCCTTTGCGTTTTCAGGATGGGGCATTCTGATACGGTTTTGGCCGGACGGTTTTGAGCAGCGTTTCCGCGACGGTTCCGGTAATGATCCGGATGATGCTTTCCTGAGCCGTGCCGAAGGAGAGCAGGTTGATGCTCCCGTACCAGACGACTCTCCGGTCAATGACGGCGAATTTCTGATGGATGCCTTTCCGGAAGATGACCTCGCACCCCAGCTGCTCAAGAGCCTGAATGGCCTCATAAACCTCCGAACTGGCCTGTCCGCTGAACGCCTCAGAGGGCCGGGTGATGACGGTGACCTTGAGCGGACGGGGATTTTCCCCGATAGCCTTGTAAATCCAGGTGATCCGCTGTTTCCGGATAAAGGGGCTGACAATGATAAGGGACCGGCGGGCTTCCCGTATATCTGCCAGGAAGGGCTCGACGAAGGTATTCTGGTCATAGATGACATCCCGGGTCAGGTAGGCATCTGCCCGGTCGCCGCAGACCTGATAGCCCAGGGCGGAATAGGTTTTGAGCCGCTTATGGTACATCCGTTCCAGCATGGCTGCCTGATCATCGATATAATCGTATACACGAACCTCGGTTTTGCCCTGATACAGCCGATGCAGCCGTCCGGCATACTGGGCCAGAATGCCCTCCCAGGAAATGGGCATGGTCAGAAACAGGGTGTCCAGCCGGGACTCATCGAATCCCTCCCCGATGTATTTTCCGGTGGCACAGACCACCACCGGCTGGTCATGCGGCCAGGCACGCAGCTTTTGCAGCTGTTCCGCGGATTCGGCGGCAGAAAGTCCGCCGACCAGCGTAAAGACGGTCTGGCCCCGTGCCCCGATCAGTTCGGCAAGCTTCCGGACATGCCGGACCCGTTCACTGAGAACCAGACAGTTTCTGCCCTCATCCAGACAGGAAAAGACATCATCGACGATCATGCCGTTGCGAAGGTCATCATCCGCAATGGCATTGTAGTAATTCCCGATCTGCATCGGTTCATTCCCGGGCTCGGCAGGGAAGGTCATCCCGGTAAAGCGGGGAACCATCACATGGGTGAAGGGCCGCAGCTGGGCCTGCTCCCGGGCATCTACCTTGTAACGGATGGGACCCAGGTACATGGTGATGATGGGATCGTGTCCGTCTTTCCGCCTTGGCGTGGCGGTGAGACCGTAGGTGTATCTGGCCCGGACCTTTTTCAGGATGCTCTCAAAGCTGACCGCCGGAAGGTGGTGACATTCATCGACGATGACAAGACCGTATTCACCGATCCAGTCCGGGATAACCCCTTTTCGTTCAATGGACTGCATCATGGCAATATCAATGATTCCGCTGCGGCTGTTTTTCCCGGAACCGTATGTGCCGATGAGCGACATGACCTTTTTCCGCCCACGGTTTTTGGGTGCTTCCGGCAAGGTTTCGTGGATGTCCAGAAAATCCTCAAGCCGTTCCTTCCACTGCTCCATCAGCTGGGTCCGGTGAACCAGAATCAGCGTACTGGTCCCTTTCTGGGCAATCAGCGCCGCCCCGATGACGGTTTTGCCGAAGGCGGTTGTGGCGGAAAGGACTCCTTTGTCATGCTGACTCAGAACATCGAAGGCGATCTGCTGTTCCGGATACAGGGAACCGTTGAAGGAGAGGGAGATGGGCCTGCCGTCGGCCTGATGGTCCTGCCAGCGGATGGAAATCTGGTGAGCTTTGGCCAGGGCATTCACGGCTTCCTCACAGCCGCGGGGCAGACAGAGGTAGGAGTCTTCATAGGATGCGCAGGAGATAACCCGGGGCGTGTTCCATACGGGCATCCGCATGGCCTGCATCTGGTAGAATGCCGGATTCCGGAAAGCTGCCAGCCGTTTCAGCTGATTAAGGACGGCGTTGGATACATTTTCGGTGGAAATGTAAATCCGGTCGGCAATGGTGCAGTCAAGGGTGGTTGTGGGATCATCTTCCGGAATTCGGCTTTCACTGCTCCGCTCCCACGGCTTTTTTTCCTCCTCGGTTTCGACCAGCGGCCCAAGCGGGTTTGAACCGATACGGGACAAAATGGCCTCCAGATCGATCCTGGACAGTTTCTGCATCTCAGACAGAAAGTGCCACTGATCCGCATAGGCAATGCCCTGTTCATCAATGAACAGACTGCCGCCGCAGGCACGGGCGGCCTCCGGCTGGAGGGGGAGGGCGATCAGGTTGCCGAAGCCGCCTTTTGGCATGCTGTCCTGATTGGGAAACATCCGGTCATAGGAACGGAAGGACAGCTTTGCATCCGATTTCATGGCAGCAGAAATCAGGGAGGTGCCGAACCGTCTGGCCATTGAGGCCGGAATTTTCTCACTGAAGAAAAACCACAGGTGTGCACCGTTTCCGCTTCTGGATTTCTCGACGGCCACGGGGATCTGTTCCTGCCGGCAGGTATTTCGCAGCGCCCTGACATCCTCCTGCCAGGTGCTTTCATCCAGATCAATGGCCAGAAACCAGCAGGTTTCATCCGGCTGAAGGGCGTAGATCCCCAGAACGGCCGGGTCAGTTCTGGAAAGGTGACTTTGTACGGCTTTTGCCGTGAACGGAATGTAGTCGGCATTGTGACAGGTTTTGCAGGGCTTCTGACAGATTCCCCGGATCCACTCGTTGTTACATGCCGGCGAATAGCCGGAGGTTCCTTTTGTCGTGTTTTCCCAGCGCCTGGCATAAACGTCCTCCCGGCCATGGAAGAGATCCATATACAGCTGAATCTTCTCCTCCAACGGACTGGATTTGTCGACAGACCGGAGCAGATCCAGCAGGCTCGCAGCAGGTGCAGAGGCCGATTCGTCGGGCTGGACGCTGACCTCGGGAGATTCATTCAGATTCAGAATGGCAATGACTTCCTCTCCGTCCCGTTCGCCGGTTTCCCGAAAGCCAAAGGACTGATAGAGGGAGCGGGCTGCCAGATTCTCCGGTTCATAGGACAGCCAGCAGAGGTCGGATTCCTGAACCGGCATGGTACGGATGAAAGCGAGAATCTGCTGCATGGCGGCTTTTCCATAGCCTTTGCCCTGATACCGCTCATCGATCATGAGCCGCCAGAGGTTATAGCTGTTCGCTGCCACGGCGGGGGCATCTGTCCATGAATCATCCGTGCCGTACCCGACCATACAGAAACCAACCGGCGTTTCATCGTCGTAGATGCCGAAGGGGAACGCATGACCGTGTTCATTCTGGGCAATGTACGCCTCGATGATGCTGGTCTCATTGGAGGCGACAAATTCCCGCTGATCTTCCCGGACACGCAATTTCAGGATTTCCCACACATTCTTTCCGGAAACCTTTTCCAGATGAACCATCGATGTTCTCCTCCTCCTGCTCCACGTTTCACCTGCCTGAGCAGCAACAGCCTGGCGTGGATTGGCCAAATGCCAGGCAGATCTTCCATACCTCACGTATTCGTCTTTATTATACCGGATTCGGTGAAAAGAGGGAACAAATGTGAGGGAAAATGGCTGAATTGGAGCAGACCCAAAACTGAAAACTGGGCCGTCTCTGTCGTATAAGCAAAAACTGTCTGCTGCCGGCAACGCCGACAGCAGACAGTTTTATGCGTATTCAGTTAATTGAGGGCAGCTGCTTTCCGGATGCAGATGCACAGAGCACCGTTCATCGCGGTTGAATCGATTTCAATCGGGAAATCAAAGGCGTCCTGGAAAATCAGATTCAGATTCTGCGCACCCACTGCGGCATCCACACCGTGAGGGGCATAGGAGGCACCGCTGGGACCGTGAGGACGGCGCCAGATAATATTGATGCCGCTGCCAAGCTGCAGAAGGGCATTATAAAGGGTGGTGCTTACCTGGCAGGTTCCGCCGCCGTAACCGGCAACCGTATCCCCGTCGACCAGAACGGGACTGGGCATGTATCCACGGTTGCGGCGATAGGGCCCGGCAATCTGGTTGAAATTGAATTCCTGCCCCGGCTGATAGACGTTGTTAATGTAGGAACAGCCGACGCGAATGTTCTCCATGCGGCCAATATTCAGTTCAGTATCCTTCACCGAATAGAAGGTGGTAAAGACGGAAATGATGTCGCCGGGTTTGGCATACTCGACGGACGGGGCCACCGGTTCAAGGTTGGCCAGATCGCCCAGAAAGACATAGCCGATCAGGCGGCGATAGGGGACAACGGCCCATCCGTCGCGAATCAGCCAGAAAGAGATTCTGGAACCGGCGGCACACTCAAAGATGGCCTCGGAGTCCTTATTGGGCTCGGCATACAGGGCTGTATCGACGGCCATGGTTGCCACGTAGTGATTGGGAATCACGCCGTACGCGGGGGCATCCGCCCGGACCTTTGTAATCTCATCCACGGTCTGCCGGATGAGATAGTACACGCCGACGTTATCATCCCAGCAGTAAAGCCAGGTCTGATCAAAACCGAAGATCTGTACAGTGGCATGTTCGTTCAGGACGCCTTTCGGCTCACTTTCACGATCCGGCTGGCTGCGCATGGACAGGCCTGTTTTGGTAATTCCGGTATAGAGAATGGTCGGAATGCCATTGACGGCATTCTGCATGAAAACCTGCATGCAGATATCGCTGCCATAGTCTTCTGCCGATCCGACAGCAAGGACGGCGAGGGTGCAGAGCAGGAGTAGAAAAGCGATTAGTCGTTTCACGATTGTACCTCCAGGGTGTTGTGCAGGAAAAGAGCGGCATTTCCTTTGAAAGCATTGTTCATGCTTTGTTGCGTCAGACCGGTATTATAGGACGCTTTCGTCAAATTGGCAAGAGGAACCGTGCGGAACGTAAGATGACTTCCGGCGTATCCCGGGCAGAACTCCGCGCAGATGCGTTGTACTGCCTGAATGCGGGACGGATCTCTACAGGGAGTTCCGGACGAGCTCAATGAAATCCCGGGCTGAGGCAGAAACATAGCTGCCTTTTCGGGTGGCGGCGACAAACCGGCAGCTGGATTGAGGGGAGTCGATGCTGTAACAGTCCAGCGAAGCGAATTCCGGGGAATGCATGAGATGTGAATCAAGCAGGAGGGAAATGCCATATCCGGCTGAAACCAGACCGATAATGGCCGACATGCTGGAGATACAGAGGGTATTTTCTAGGGTGATGCCGGCACTGTCAAGAAGATGGTCGACAATCTGGCGGGTGCGCTGCGTGGGATGCATCAGGAGAACCCGTTCCCCGGCGAGGTAGGAGAGACTGAGACAGGGATACGTCTCTCCAGGGATTATCTGCGCTTTTGCCCGGATGGGATGAGCGTGACAGGTGCAGATGAGGAGTTGCTCCTCCGAGAGCGGATGATAATCAATCTGTTCATGTGTATCTGTCTGCGTGTAAAAGGCGACATCCGTTTCTCCGGAGAGGAGGCGCTGATCATTTTCCGTTGAGTTGCCTTCCTGAATATTGACCTTGATGTTGGGATGGAACCGCTCAAACTGCGGCAGAACGCGGGGCAGAAGAACGGAACAGCGCATACTGGCAAAGGCAACGTTCAGGACCCCTTCATCATGCCGGAGAATGTCCCGCATCTCGGTATCCAGATCCTCTTTCAGCAGGAGGATCTGCTCGGCCTTTTCGATGTAACGCAGGCCGGCGTAGGTCGGAACATACTTCCTTCCCAGACGGTTAAAAAGACGCAGACCCAGATCCTTCTCAAGTCCGGAAAGGAACTTGCTGAGGGTGGGCTGTCCGA
Source organism: Christensenella sp. UBA4263 (assembly GCA_002395225.1). GTDB lineage: Bacteria > Bacillota > Clostridia > Christensenellales > Aristaeellaceae > Ventricola. Next base: position 12,677 of record DGWH01000146.1, on the reverse strand, counting down.
CAAAGAGCACATTGGCCGCCCGGGTGATATTCTGGTATTTGGCAATGGCAAGCACATAGTTCAGCTCACGAAAGTCCATGATTGCATGTTCTCCTCAACTCTGGTCATTTGCCGGGTCGGCATCGCACGGGGCCCGGATTTAACTGACCGCAGCGTCAATCGGGCCGCTTCTGAGTAACTATTCTAACAGGGAATGAAAATCATGAAAAGCATGAATTTCTGTTTTATGCTGATTTCTGATAATATTCCTCTGTTTGGGATAAAGGGAGCTGCGGAGAGGACGGCGAAGTTCGGATTCAAAATCTGGCAGCTCCGGCAAATGACAAAACGCTGAGGCATGAGGAGGAGAAAACGGATCATGAAAAAATGGTTTGCTGTGTGGATGATTCTGATGCTGCTCTGTACCGGTGCATGGGCAGAGGGTGAAAAGGTAACTGCAACCGGCCGCGGACAGGGAATCAACGGCGATGTCGTCGTCAAGGTTGAGGCGGATGCGGAAAAGATCTATTCTGTCGAGGTGGTTGAGCAGAATGAGACGCCCGGAATCGGCTCTGTTGCGGCAGAGAAGATCCCGGAGGCGATTGAGGAGACAAACAGTCTGCTGGTGGACAGCGTTTCCGGTGCGACGGTTACGAGTGTCGCGATTACTACAGCGGTGCGTGAGGCACTGACAGAGGCAGGACTTGATCCGGCCAAATTTGAAAAGGCAGTGGAGAAGCCGGAAGCAGGAGAGAAAACCGAGGTCGAACTGACCTGTGATGTGGTCATTGTGGGTGCCGGCGGTGCCGGACTGACGGCGGCCGTTAGTGCGAATCAGGCCGGTGCAAATGTTCTTGTCCTTGAGAAAATGCAGATGGTCGGCGGAAACAGCCTGAAGGCATCCGGCGGGATGAACTGTGCCGGAACGAAATTCCAGGCAGATCAGGGGATCACAGACAGCGGCGTGGAAGCCTTTATCGAGGATACGATGAACGGCGGCCATCAGCTCAATGATCCGGCTCTGGTCAGGACCATGGCGGAAAACAGCGCGGATGCGGTTGACTGGCTTGCCTCCATCGGGGCGCCGCTGCCGAAAGTGGCGGCGACGGGCGGAACGACGCATAAGTATCTGCATTCTCCGGAGGACGGAAGTCCGGTGGGTGCCTATCTGGTGGCCAAGCTCAATGAACAGGCGGAAAAACTGGGAATCGAGATCATGCTCAACACAAAGGCCACAGAGATTCTCATGGAAAACGGAGCTGCAGTGGGTGTAAAGGCGGAAAGCGATGAGCATCTTTACACGGTAAAGGCAAAAGCGGTGATTCTGGCGACCGGCGGATTCGGAGCCAATTTTGAAATGATGACCAGTTATGATCCGAGTCTTGCCAACGCGGTGACCACGAATCATCCGGGCGCAACCGGAGATGGCATTCAGATGGCAGAGGCTGTCGGTGCGGCAACAGTGGACATGGAGCAGATTCAGCTGCATCCCACGGTCTATCAGGCAACCTCCATGCTGGTATCTGAGAAAATGCGCAGCCTCGGTGCGATTCTGGTCAACCAGGAAGGAAAGCGCTTTACCAACGATCTCGCAACGAGAGATGCCGTGTCAGCGGCGGAACTCCAGCAGACCGGCGGATATGCCTATATCATCTTTGATCAGAACCTGGTGGATCACAACAAATCTGCTGCTGAGTACATTGCCAAGGGCATGGCGGCAACAGGGGACACTTACGAGGAACTGGCGAAAAACATGGGACTTGCCGGCGACGCGGTTGCGGCTTTTGTGGAAACCATGAATACATGGAACAAGGCTGTTGCGGACGGAAAAGATGAGGAGTTCGGACGGAACAACGGAATGGACGATGACCTCAGCATGGCGCCTTTCTATGCGATTCAGATTGCCCCGGGTATCCATCATACCATGGGCGGCATCAAGATCAATCCGGATACGGAGGTCATCAGCACACAGGGCAATCCGATCCCCGGACTCTACGCGGCGGGCGAAACCACCGGCGGTGTCCATGGCGGAAACCGGATTGGCGGAAATGCAGTATGTGACTTTGTTGTTTTCGGCCGCATTGCAGGCGAAAAAGCGGCAGAATATGCAGCAGCTCATTGAGTCCCTGCTCAAGTCTTATTTCTTAAGACGATGAGTCAGCGATTACGGCAGCAGAAAACTGAAAAAGGCCAGTCGGGCAAAGTGCCTGACTGGCCTTTTTTTGCTTCAGGATGGTCAATAAGTGGCAAAGAGCACAGAACGGCCAATGACAACCGCTCTGTTCATGCTCAGATGCGTGGAACTGGGACTGAATATAGGTGATCTCGACCTGCTGACGATAGGCTCCGTGAACGACATGTTCAACGAGAAGAGACGCGATTCCCATGAGTGGCGGGAGAAAGTGTCTCAGGGTGATATGGATAAGCTCTGATAAGAAAAATCCCTCTCAGCCAATATGACTGGGAGGGATACGTTCTCAGAGGGCAACAGCATGCGCTGTGTGGGTAGCATCGTTCTTTGTCAGGAGGTAGAGGCAATACTGGCCCGGATCACCCGGGGGTATGGAAGGTACTTTGGCGATGTTCATCACATGGATCCATCCATGGCCGCTGCAGAACCCGACCGCGTCATCTGGGATGATCGGGTGATGTCCGAACTGTATGAGGCGCGGAAAGCGGACTATTTTAATGGAGAGAGAAGCCGCCGGAGCCTTTCGGACTTCGACTGGCCAGCCATGTCAGAGGAAGCGCGGTTTGAGGCAGCCCGGCAGCGCACGGATTTTCATAACCGTCTGCTGAAACACCGGGAAACGTATGAGGAAAACAGTGTCCTTCTGTTCGGAATCGAGCAGATGTGCCGGAACAGACATGTGGCATTCCGGATGGTGGTGTTCCCCTCCAACCGGTACTACCGTCATTTTCTTGAACCGCGTCTGGGAGAGGCGTTTGAGGAACAGCGGCGGCACTGCCTTTCAAAGGATGCGGCTGTTCTGAATTTGGTTGAGGATGACCGCTTTGACAGCATTCGTGACTTTGTGGATCCTGACCATTTAAATGATCTGGGCGCAGATAAAATGACCCGGATCCTGAGGCAATGGCTGGAGGTGTCATAATGCTTGGAATCTGGTTTAACCATGGGGATGATTATGCCCGAAAACGGCCGCATGATCATCTGGAAATCCTGAAACGCTTTGGCTTCACGGATTTTTATATCCTGATGAAAGGGACGTGGAAAAATGTATGGGAAGTCCCGGAGCTCCGTGAACGGGTGGACCTGATTTGCCGTCAGGCACGGAATCTGCAGATTCGGACCCATGGCGTGTTCATCTGCAGTGAGGCCGTTGACCGGCTTCAGGAGCATCCGGAAGAAGGGGACATTTTGCGCAGCGGCGCACGGTCTGACACCCGGATCAGCCATGTGAACCGGGCGTATCAGCAGTGGCTGCTTGAGGCCATGCAGGATGCGTACAGGACATTTTCCCTTGACGGCATCCAGCTGGACTTCCTGCGGTACGGAACCATCGGGTACGGGTGGAGTCCCGAAGAGGAGACAATCTATGCGTCCTTTGGCGTCGATGTGCCGGCCCTGAGGCAGGAAATTGCCTCCCTGTATAACCCGGAAAAGCCGTTTCAAAGTCTCATGCCGCTGTTTTCCCGTCTGGAAGCGGGGGATCCGATGCTGAATGCCTTCGTGTTGGCGAGACGTTCGGTGATCCGCGGCTGGCTGAAAACCGTTTCGGAAAATCTCCGTCAGGCACTTCCCGGGGCGGAACTGTCCGTGGCGATGATGCCGGAGGGCCTGGAAACGGGACATGAGGTGAGTGAACTGCATTACGGACAGAATTATCAGGATTTTCAGCCTTTTGCGGATCATCTGTTTCCCATGGCCTATTCGGCCGTCTTTGGGAAGGGAGCGGACTGGGTCGGCGCGATTGGCCGGTGTGCAGCGGCAGAGGTTCCCGGCGCGGTCATCGGTCTTGAATGTACCGAGCCAAGCACCGCCGTTCGGCTTCGGGATACCCTGCAGGCCATTTCCGGCCTCAAGCTGGATGGAATCTGTCTCTTCCGCTATGGCAGACTGATTCTGGCCCTCCGGGACGGAGAGGATACGATCCTCTATAACTCCTACGCGGGAACGGTTAACCGCCTGATTCTGATCCGGGGAACCGCGGAAGAGGAAAGGACGTGCATGCTAGAGGAGGCCTCCTTCATGCGCCTCACAGGTCACTGGGATCTGATTCGCGCCTTCGGCCGTTTTCAGTCATCGCGGGAGAGCCACTACGAAGGGGAACTTTATGTAGTGGGGGACTGGCAGGTACAGGACTGGGTTTCATAAAGCGTGACAAAAAGCACCGGTTTGTCAGATAGGTCATCGGTTCAGCCGATGACTTTTTTCCCTCTTCGCCCGGAATGGGCGGTTTTTTGCGAGCGGCCAAGGCGAAAGATCACCCCGGAACATCAGAAAAGAGGAAATGAAAAAATATTGTTGAGAATTACCATGAAATCATGTATAATGGCAGACAATGAAGTATCTGAAATGGGGTGTTCATATTGGACGACCAGGGAAAATATTCCGAGTCTCCGAGAAGAAGAAGAAGACAGGAGCCGTCTGAGCCGGTAATCCAGCAGCAGACGACGAATAACCGAGAAATTGAAGAAAGACAGGCGGCCGCCAGACGGGAAGCGTATGAGAGCCGCAATGTTCGTACGTCTTCCGTTCGCAGATTTGAGGATGACTACGATGATGACTATGAGGACAACAGACGGAGAAAAAAGAAAAAGAGTCATGTTGGCCTTCTGGTCACCATTATTGTGATTCTTGTTCTGGCCATGGCGGTGGTTATTCTTGGCTGGGTAGTCTTCCCGAAGCAGAGAGAGGAACTGCTGGGACGGTTCATGCCGACGGCAACGCCGACAGCTTCTCCGACGCCAACGATTGAACCGACACCGGTTCCGACGGAGACACCGACGCCCTCGCCGACGCCGACGCCGACGCCTACGGCGACTCCGACGCCCACACCGACGCCGACGCCCACACCGACGCCAACGCCGACTCCGACCCCGACGCCGACCTACGCGCCGACGCCCACACCGACGCCGAGGCCCACTGCGACGCCGACGCCAACCCCGACTCCGACTCCGACGCCTACGGTGAAGCCTACCAGGACGCCTACTGCAGCTCCTGAACAGAACGGTGCTCTGGCACTGCTGGGTCTGCTGCAGAACGGGGCAGGAACGGGCAGTACGGCCAGGGCAACCCCGACGCCGACGCCCACACCGACGCCGACACCCGAACAGAACGGTGTGATGGCTCTGCTGGGGCTTTTCCAGAATCAGTCCAATTCAACGAATGGGACAACGGCAAGAACAACGCCGACGCCCACGCCTACTGCAGCTGCTGCGGAGCAGAACGGCGGTCTGGCCATGTTTGGTCTTTTCCAGAATCAGGCAGGCACATCGCCCGAACCGAATGCCGGTGCAGCAACAGCGGACCCCTGGTCTACCTCGACACGTTCGCCGATGTCCACGCCGAATGGGGCACGGACAGCGACCACGAGTCCCATGCCGTATGGTTCACAGACCTCAAACTCGGGTTATGATCCGTATGGAACCGCTTCTTCGAACTCGGGCTATGATCCGTATGGAACCGCCTCATCGAACTCAGGTTATGACCCGTATGGGACGGACCTGACCGGGGATGAGGATCCGTATGGAACGGGCTCCTCGAACACAGCATATGATCCGAATGGAACGGGTTCTTCCAACGGAACCTATAATCCGAATGGAACGGGTTCCTCAACCGGAGCCTATGATCCGTATGGGACGGGTTCCTCCTCTTCAGGGATGAACGGTACATCGGCCTCGACCTCCGGGTCAGGTACAAATGCGGCATCCACCAAGAAGACGTCGTCCTACGTTCCGAAAACGGCTTCTGCCGGTCCGGAAGCGGCACCGGAAAATGTGCTGAAGAGCAGCTTCACTTCGCAGAACAATCAGATTGCGGAAACGTTCTCCCGCTCTGGCACGGTCTCCATGGGTGACCCGAATGAGTATTCAGAAATGAACGGTGTTCTCACGTTCCGCGGCGGCCCCTTCAGGCAGAATGCGGCAGCCAGCTTTGTGGAAGTGACAGAGGGACAGCTGCAGCCGCTGAAAGTCATCCGTACATCCCGCCTGGGCGAGGATGATGAAACACTGACCGGTTTTGGATTCGGCGCTCAGCCGACTATCGTCAAGTGGTACAAGGATGTTCGTCAGATGATGAACATTGATAAGGAATTGATCGGAAAGTCAGGCCTCAAGGAGGTTATCGCCCCGTCCACAGACGGAAAGGTTTATTTCCTTGACCTTGATTCGATGGAAGCGACCCGTCCGGCACTGAATGTCGGCGTCCCGCTTTCCGTCACCGCCTCCGTCAACCCGTACGGCTATCCGATTCTCTATGTCGGACAGTCTGCCGAGAAGGTGGAGGACTATGAGGTCAATGCCGGCATGCGCATTTACAGCCTGATCGACCAGAAACTGCTCACGTTCATGACCAGTCTGAATACGGTTGCCGAGGGCAGTGATCATGGTGTCCGTTCCTCTGCGCTGGTGGAGACCGATTCGGATACACTGATCTATACCGATGAAAACGGCATGCTGTATACCATCGGCATGGGAACCCAGTTCGATCCGAATACCGGCAACATTACCCTGAACCCCTCGGATGCCGGATACGGCTATGTGACCAAGCTCAAGAACGCCAAGCAGGGCATTCCGGCCGGTGTATCCGTCTACGGAAATTACGCCTATTTCGGTGATATTGCCGGTTCTGTCCAGTGCATTGACATGAATACCATGCAGTGCGTATGGGCCAGAGATGTGGGCGATTCCGTAATGGCCTCCATTTCCATTGAGGAAACGGACAACGGCGTCTATCTCTATACCGGAAACGTGGTCAACAAGTTTGGCAAGAGTGCTGTTGTTTCTCTGTACAAACTGGATGCGCTGACCGGCAGTGTGATCTGGCAGTACCAGACGGAATATAAAGGAAAGTATGAATCCAAGGCTGCCGAGAATCGGATGTTTGCCGGCCTGATGGCCTCACCGATCGTCGGTCAGGGAGATATCAGCGACCTGGTCATCTTCAACGTCAACCGTCTCCAGGTGACGGATAAGACCAACAGCGCGATCCTGTACGCCCTGAACAAGGAAACCGGCAAGCCGGAATGGACGGAGATTCTCGATGCTGAATCGGTCTCCTCACCGGTAGCTGTCTACACGGAGACGGGAACCAGTTACATCGTCGTTGGTGATGACAACGGAAATCTGCGCCTGATGGATGGCTATAACGGAAATACCATGCATATTGTCAATCTGCAGACTGCCATTCAGGCCTCTCCGGCCATCTACGGCAACCGTATAGTCGTCGGAACGACCGGTGGAGCCCTGTACTTCCTGGATATCAAGTAAATGAAAAGCCGTTGCGGTTGCAACGGCTTTTTTAGAAAAAAGCAATTGGGAGGCAACTATGGGTACTTATTTGATTGCTCTTGATCAGGGAACGACCAGCTCCCGTGCAGTTCTGTTTGATGAACATGCGCGGATTGTGGCCATGAAAAGCTATGAGTTTGAACAGATCTATCCGCAGCCGGGCTGGGTCGAGCATGATCCTGAGGCGATTCTGGATTCGCAGATCGATGCGCTGCGGGAAGTGGTCAGGATGAGCGGCATTCAGCCGGAACAGATTGCCGCCATCGGCATCACCAACCAGCGGGAAACGACCATTGTCTGGGACCGGAAAACCGGAATGCCGGTCTACAATGCCATCGTCTGGCAGTGCAGAAGAACCGCCGGCCTGGTTCAGCAGCTGGTGGATCAGGGACTGGAACCGCATATCCGTGAGGTGACGGGTCTGGTACCGGATGCCTATTTTTCGGGAACCAAGCTGAAATGGATTCTGGATCATGAAAATCTGCGTGAGCGCGCCAAAAACGGGGAACTCTGCTTTGGCACCGTGGATTCCTTCCTGACCTGGAACATTGTCAAGGGACGTCCGCATGTGACGGATGCCACCAACGCGGCCCGGACCATGCTCTTTGATATTCAGAAAAATGAATGGGATGAAACCCTGCTTGAGGCACTGGATATTCCCAAAGCCATTCTGCCCCGTGTGGTGGATTCATCCGGGGTCATCGGCATGCTGGATCCCACCATTCTTGGCTGTGAGATTCCGGTGGCGGCCATTGCCGGCGACCAGCACAGCGCGCTGTTCGGCCAGGGCTGCTTCAAATCCGGCATGATGAAAAACACCTATGGAACCGGCTGCTTCCTGCTGATGAACACGGGGGATAAGCCCTCCCGGAGTTCGCATGGACTGATCACCACCATCGGCTGGCGGATCGGCGGCAAATGTACCTATGCCCTGGAGGGCAGCGTGTTTATCGGCGGCGCCGTCGTCCAGTGGCTCCGGGATGAAATGCATCTGATTCAGCGGGCATCCGAAACGGAATCCATCGCGGCGTCCATTCCCGACAACGGCGGGGTTTATCTGGTGCCAACCTTCACCGGCTTGGGTGCACCCTACTGGGATATGTACAGCCGGGGCACCATTGTCGGCCTGACACGGGGAACCGGAAGGGCACACATCGTCCGTGCGGCGCTTGAATCCATTGCGTTCCAGTCGGCGGATCTGGTGGAGGCGATGGCCAACGACTGCGGTGCGGTGCCGCAGGAGCTGCGGGTGGACGGCGGTGCCAGTGCCAACCGGTTCCTGATGCAGTTCCAGGCGGATATCCTCAACTGCCGCGTCATTCGTCCGGCCGTCATTGAGACAACGGCGCTGGGAGCGGCCCTGATGGCCGGCCTTGCGGTGGGCGTGTATCAGGATATTGAGGATATTTCGAAGATCTGGCAGAAGGATCTGGAACTGGAGCCGCTGATGAAAGAGGCGGACAGGGTGCGTGAACTGGCCGGGTGGCATAAGGCGGTTCAGCGCAGCATGAAATGGATTGAACCCGAGAAATAATGCGAAGAAAACAGCAGGCTGCAAAGTCCGGACAATTCCGGGGCTTTGCAGCCTGCTTTCGTTCAGGGAATCAGACAGGTGATCTTTTTGACGGCCGTCTCATCCGGCGTCACATAGACAGTGCGCTGATGGGTATAGATGACGAATCCCGGCGGTGTTCCGCCCGGTTTTTTGATATAGCGCCGCAGGGTAATATCAACAGGGACGCCGGAGGAGTGAACGCCCTTGGAATAGTAGGCGGCCAGCATGGCGGCCTCGGCAATGGTGGTTTCGGGCACCTGCTCGGAATGCACGATGACATGAGATCCGGGCATTTTCTGGGCATGCAGCCAGGTTTCATTGCCGGAGGCGTGCATGGTCAGTGCCTCATTCTGAATGGAATTCTTTCCGACCTCCATCTCAATGCCGTCACAGGACAGGAAGCGCATGGGCTGGGAGGGCACTTCCCTGCGTTTATTGCCCTTGTTTTCTTTCCGGCGGATATAACCGGAGGTGACCAGCATCTCCCGCAGTTCCTCCACGCCGCGCAGGTCGGAACATTTGCGGAGATCGTCCTCCATCTGGTACAGCCAGAGCAGTTCATCCTCGGCTTTCTGTTTCTGCTCCGAGGCAAGACGCTTGGCGCCCCGGGCTTTCTGGTACAGCTTGAAGTACCGCTGGGCGTTCTGGGCGGGGGAAAGGGACTCATCCAGGGGAATCTCAATGGGCGCGCAGTCCTCGCTGTAATAGTCAGGGACGGTGGCCGATTTGGCGCCTTTTTCGATCAGGTAGAGATTTCCCTGAATCAGCTCGCCGCGCTTCTTATATTCATCCATCTTTTCGGCATTGCGCAGTGCATCTTCCTGGATGGCGATTTTCTTTTCACATCGCTCGATGTTGTTGCGGATGATGCGGGAAATTCCGGAGATGTGCTGCTGAAGGCGTTCGTGCAGATTCCGCTCCCGGTAAAACAGTTCCAGCGCCTCGCTGGGGGAGCCGCAGGCCTTAAAGGGCATGCCTTCCAGGTGCTGCTGCGGAAAGGGATACAGATCTTTCGGGCTTCCGTTCTCGGAGAACAGGACGATGGCGGGCCCGCGGCCGGGAAGATCCCGGACATACTGACACAGCGCCTCCGAGACCGAGGAGAGATCATAGGAAGCGGGGGCAAATTCCGGATTTAACTGAAGCGCGCATACGGCTTCCTCGGCGGCCTGAATGGAAAATCCGGCAATGATTTTTGAGATGGCACGCGCCAGGCCGCACTCCATTTCGGCAAGGCGTTCGCGCAAGATGGCCGGGGTGAGCATGTCCGGGGCAATTTTCCCCTGAAGGGAGGGACGCTCATAGGGCAGACCGGGTTCAATCTGGCGAACCCGGGACAGGGTCTCATTGACATGACGGGCCGCGTCGATGACGGTCCGTCCCTGGGTGAGCAGGATGATATTGGAATACCGGCCCATGAGTTCAACGACCAGTGTGCGGACCACCGGATCACCCAGTTCACTGAGCGAGGTGACATCCATCTCAAGAATGCGGTCTCCGTCAATCTGGCGGAATTCACGGATGCGCCCGCCGCCCAGGTATTTCCGCAGCAGCATGCAGAACATGGGCGGATCCATGGGCGCGGTCAGGGATTCCTGCGTCAGATGAACGCGGGCGGAACTGGCAGAGGCACTCATGACCAGACGGTGGTTTTTCCCCTGTGCCCGGATCAGCAGATGAATCTCATCCCGTTCCGGCTGGATGATTTTGTCGATGCGTCCCTCGGCCAGCTTGTCCTGGAGTTCGCGGGCGACAAAACCCAGCATGACGCCGTCCATTGGCATGGTAAATTCCTCCTCTATCAATCGGTTCTTGGCCATTGCACCGCGGCATTTCCGGTGCTTATGCCGGACATAGCGGCGCCCTGTGCCGGGCAAATGCTTTACAGGTCGGATAATCGCGTGGTCCTGACTCCGCTTCCGGTGATTGTCTGAAAGCGGCAGAGCCGCCGCCTATTATAGCAGAAATCACCGCGGGTGCACAGAGAAACAATCCCGAAGAGCCGGGGAAAATGGACAAAGTGAACGGAAAAACGTTGCAAGTGCGGCAGAAACTGGTTTATAATCGGCAAAGCGACACAGAAAGGAAGGAAACGGATGGAGAAGCTAGTTGCTGCCACAAGGAATGTGAACAAGATCCGGGAGATCGAGGAAATCCTGGGCGGGCATTTTGAGGTCATTTCCATGGATGAGGCCGGGGTGACCGGGGAAGCAGAGGAGACGGGAACCTCGTTTGAGGAAAATGCGGTGCTGAAGGCAGCGTATGTCATGGAACAGAGCGGACTTCCGGCCATTGCGGATGACAGCGGACTCGAGGTGGATGCGCTGGGCGGGGAACCGGGCATTTACAGCGCACGTTACAGCGGCGGGCACGGGGATGATGAGGCCAATAATCAGCTGCTGCTGAAAAAACTGGAAGGAGTCCCGAAACCGCGCACGGCCCGATATGTGGCGGCCATTGCCCTGGTGCGGCCCGGGAAACCGGTCATCTGCTGCCGCGGGTGCTGTGAGGGTGAGATCCTGACCGAATATCACGGAACCGGCGGCTTTGGCTATGATCCGCTGTTCCTCTGTGAAACCGGGGTGACGTTTGCCCAAATTGATGCGGAGACCAAAAACGCCATCAGCCACCGGCGAAGGGGAATTGACGCTGTCCTGAGAGAACTGAAAAAGGAACAGGCGGCGCAGGCCGAAAAAGGGAAACGGACATGATGCGGGCGGCGGTATTCTCGGACAGCCACGGAGATGTGGCCGCCATGGAAGCACTCTACCGGGAAATGGACCGGATTGACATGATCTTCTTTCTGGGGGATATGAGTGCGGACATCGACCGCTTTCGGCAGGATCTGGAGCGGGCGGGGGATAAGACCCCGGTGTACCATGTAAGAGGAAACAACGACATCACCTCCCGGGAACCGGATTTCCTGATTGTTCCCATGGAAGAGCGGAAAGTGCTGCTGACGCACGGCCATCTGTACCGCGTGCGAACAGGGACGGAGGCCCTTTGCCGCGCGGCCCTGTCCATGGGCTGTGACACGGCTCTGTACGGACATACCCACAGCCGGTACTGTTCCTTTGATCAGGGAGTGTTTGTCCTGAATCCGGGCGCGGTTTCCGGATCCGTGCCAGGCATGCGGAAAACCGCTGCCATTCTGACCGTGGAGGGAAACCGGATTCGCTCGGAGGATGTTGTTCTCGGATTCTGAAGACGCTTTCCGGTCATGTTCTGAATTCATTGCACAGGATTGGTTTATCGGACATGGTGAAAATGAACAAAATCAAAAAACTTGAAAAAAAGTGTTGACAGGAAAGGGGGATATGGATATAATTCCATCTTGTCAGCGGGAACGTCGCAGCGCAGGAGAGAGCATGCGCCTGTAGCTCAGTTGGATAGAGCAACGGCCTTCTAAGCCGTGGGCCGTGGGTTCGAATCCCTCCAGGCGCGCTATATGGTGGGTATAGCTCAGTTGGTTAGAGTGCCAGGTTGTGGCCCTGGAGGTCGTGGGTTCGAGCCCCACTACTCACCCCACTATTTTGTTTCAAAATATTGGGGTGTAGCCAAGCGGCAAGGCATGGGACTTTGACTCCCACATACGCAAGGTTCGAATCCTGCCACCCCAGCTAAATGATCCATTAGCTCAGTCGGTAGAGCACCTGACTTTTAATCA
>DGWH01000077.1:5136-23899 GCA_002395225.1 Christensenella sp. UBA4263 | reverse complement strand
GATGCGACCGTGAACCTTCGCGTCAAGGCCGCCCTGGCCGCGGGCCTGATCCCCATCATCTGCGTGGGCGAGAAGAAGGAAGAGCGTGAGGCCGGCTATACCAATCCGCTGGTCAGCTATCAGACCCTGATTGCACTCACCGGACTCACTGCCGAGCAGGTAGCAGGCGTGGTGATTGCCTATGAGCCGGTCTGGGCAATTGGTACCGGCCTGACCGCTACCGATGAGCAGGCCAATGAGACCATCGGCGTGATTCGTGAGGCGATCCGCTCGGCTTACGGCGATGCAGCCGACAAGGTTCGCATCCAGTATGGCGGATCCATGAACCCGAAGAACTGCAAGGGCCTCATGGCTCAGCCGGAGATCGACGGCGGCCTGATCGGCGGCGCGTCCCTCAAGGCAGAGGACTTCTCCAAGGTTGTTCATTACAACGCGTAAATCTGTCACTAAGACTGCAGGATTATCCTGCAGTCTTTTTATGTCATCACGTCGGATAAAGCCGGCGCGGACGGAGCAGGCACAATGCGGTCCGGCTCGATGTGGCAGGGGAGAACGAGTACCTTTACGCCGGCTCCCCGGGCGGCCTCAAGGGCTTCCCCAAATGCGGGATGCGTTTCCATGTTCGGGCGGACCTCCGTGATGCCGTCCATCTGAACGACAAAAACCAGCATGGCCCGAAATCCCTCCTGAACCGCATGAATCAGTTCGTGAAGATGACGGACGCCGCGCTCGGTCGGGGCATCCGGGAAATACCCGATGCCCTCACGCTCCAGCGTACATCCCTTGACCTCCATCAGGGTGTCCGCTCCGTTAAGCGTAAAGCGGAAATCCAGACGGGACTGGCCGAAGGGATATTCCGGGTGGAGATGGCTGACCTCCTGTGCCATGAGCCATTCACGTACGACCGCATTCGGCGCCTGAGAATCAATGTTGACCAGGAGGCCGCTTTGTTTCCGGACCGCGATGAGATCAAAGCGTGTCTTTCGGCCGTCGGTTCCGGGCTCTGAGAGAACCACTTCACTGCCGGGCAGAAGCAGTTCCCGGCAGCGGCCGGTGTTTTTGACATGGACGGTTTCAATGTTCCCGCCGTACTTGACGTGGGCGATAAACCGGTTGGGACGGTCAATGAATGAGGCACGGACAACGCCTGGATACTGCATGATTTTTCCTCCTTTGCAGGCCTCAATGTTGGTCTTTTGCCGGAGCAGCATTGCATGGGGCCTGGATTTGACTTAACTGTCGCTGCGCGACAGGGCCTCTCCTTTACAGGCCTCACTGTTGATCATTTGCCTGAGCAGCATTGCCTGAGGCCTGGATTTGACTTAACTGTCGCTGCGCGACAGGGCCTCTTCTGCAGGCCTCAACTTTGGTCATTTGCCTGAGGTCTGAATTTGACAATCTGTCGCTGCACGCCAGCGCCACATTTTTCATTCCCGCACAGGAAAGATTGTACAGGCGAAGCGTCGAGCGGACAAGGGGAAAATGAATGAACATTCATGTCGGAATTTGGAACAGAGGAAATGAAGGCTTGCCTTTCGGCGGTTAACGGTGATAAAATCCTTATCATGATAAGATCTTTATCGGCATGGAAAGCGAGAGAATCAATTGTATGGCCTATGAAAAGTGAGAATACCGTGTTTTGGGGAAATCTTGCGTCTGTTGCCGACCGTCCGTTTCCATCTGGAATTCACTCCATGTTTCGTGTGTTTCATGTTCGTCCATTTTGCATCTACGCTGTCCGGCTGTGCAGACAAGCGACTTTGCAGTATGATAAGCATTGCAGGGTGCAACAGAAGTGGTTTGGCGGTAGAAAGAAGAACCGATGTTGTCATTCATTATCGAGGAAAGCGATATATCATTGAGATGAAGATATGGCATGGAGAGAGCCGTAATGAAGAAGGCGAAAAGCAGATCATAGGTTACCAGGATAGCTTTGAGTTAAAAACAGGCTATATGCTCAGCTTCAGTTTCAACAGGAACAAAGAACCGGGTGTTCATGAGGCTCGTATCGGAGACAGGCTTCTGTTTGAAGGAGTTGTGTGATCGATGCAGCACGATTCGAACCAATATTTGGCAGATGATGCAGGATGAAAATTTATGTGGGAAGTGACATAAATGCATAATACGGAAAAGGATGCTGCCCTGAGGACAGAGAAGCAGAAAAAGGCGATGGAGACGGCTTTCCGGCTGTTTACGGAAAAGAGCATTGATGCGGTGTCCATGAATGACATTGCCCGCGAAAGCGGTGTGGGAATTGCGACCCTGTACCGGTACTATGAAAACAAGCTCCAGTTTGTGATGGCCATCAGCGTATGGAAGTGGGAAGAGTATCAAAATGTGGACCGGCCGCCGCTCAAATATGGCGAGAACGGACCGACGGGTGCGGAAATCATTACCTACTTCCTCGACTCTTTCCTGGATCTGTATCGCAACCATAAAGACCTGCTGCGCTTTAATCAGAACTTTAACATTTTCATCCGTGGGGCGAATGCGGATGGGGAAGCCGTCGCCTCCTATTCGCGGATGATTGACAAACTGGCTGCACTGTTTCAGCAGGCCTGGGAGCGGGGAGCCAGGGACGGGACGCTTTGTACAGATACACCCTGGAAACAGGCATTCTCCGCCATTCTGCACCTTATGCTGGCCGCCGTTACGCGCTATGCCGTCGGCCTGGTGTATCAGACGGCGAACAGCTCTGAAACGGAAAGCGAACTGATCCTGTTGAGGAACATGCTGCTGCAGCAATATGTGCGCGGATAATAACGTGGATGCCGGAGCCCGGAAAGCGGGATGAAGATGGAGGAGACCTATGGGAATGCTGGTCAGCGCGATTGTTCCCGTATATAACGTTGCGCCGTGGCTGAGAGAAGCAGTGGACAGTCTGGTTCAGCAGACATATGAACCGGTTGAAATCATCCTGGTAGATGATGGGTCAACGGATGAATCCGGCCGGATATGCGATGAATACGCACGGCGCTGGCCTGAACGCATTCAGGCGGTTCACCAGGAAAATCGCGGCCTCAGCGGCGCCAGGAATACAGGCCTGGACCGGATGCATGGGGAAGCGGTGGTATTTCTGGACCCGGATGATGCGTTTGATGTGAAAATGATTGAGCAGATGGTGAATGCCCAGGAGCGATATCAGGCGGAGGTGGTCATCTGCGGATATGCGGTATATCGCAGTGCGCAGGGACAAAAAATGGCGCAGAAACGCAGAGGACAGGTGTCTGCCCCGGCTCGGGAAAATCTGCTGACGAGCAGGGAAGCACTCCAGGCGCTTGTCGAGGGGAAAATCAGTCATGCTGCCTGGGATAAGCTTTATCTGCGGCGGGTCTGGGAAAACCTGCGCTATCCGGAAAGCCGGGTCTACGAGGACGTGAGTACGACCTATCAGGTTCTTTCGGCGGCCGGAAACATTGCAGTGATTCCGGAGGTGCTGGTCATGCATCGTGTCCGGGCGGGGAGTATCACGCAGACAAAGTCACTGCAGAACTTCCGTGACTGGATGACCGCTGTGAAAGAGTATGAGGCATTTGTTCGTGACCATGTTCCGGCGCTGTTTGATGAACAGCAGTTCTTTAGGATACAGGAACAGGATTTCAGGGGAATGGTCCATCAGTGGGCAGTCATTTCCAGGACGGATCAGGGGAAGGCGGCAGATGTCCGGGCGGAAATTCTGCGGGACGGCGGCCGGTTTATGCACAGACCTGTGTATTTTCGGACGTGGACTGCCTACCAGATGATTCGGTTTTGTCCCCGGATGATCCCGCTTGTTCTGCCGGTTTACCGGTTTTTCAGGCTGCTGCTGGCAAAGGTTACGGGACGATGAACACACAGATGAAAAATACCCTTTGCTCATTGCTGCAGCACCTGTGCACCATTTTGTGCGGCCTGATACTGCCCCGGGAAATTCTCTTGCACTATGGGTCCGACATGAACGGACTGGTTCTTTCCATCACCCGTTTTCTGTCCTATACCGCTCTGCTTGAACTGGGAATCGGCGCGGTGATTCCGGCTGCGCTGTATTCGCCGCTGGCGGTCCGGGATTTTGAAAAAGTCAGCGCGATCCTGTCATCCGGATACCGGGTATTCCGCCGGATTGCGGGAATCTGTCTGGTCTATATCTGTCTGCTGCTGGGCGTTTTCCCGCAGCTTTCAGGGGCAGCCGTTTCTGCGGGAATGATTCTTGTGCTGGGAGCGGGAACCGTGCTGCATTACCTGGTGGGCATTCCGGAGTCCCTGCTGATTCTGTCGGACCAGAGGGGCTATGTTCTGTACCTGATGGGGACCGTTTCGGTTCTTGTGAGCACGGCCCTGCAGATGATGCTGATCCGGTCAGGACATTCGCTGCTGATGGTCAAATTTGCTGCGATGCTGGTGAATGCCGGGATGATCGCGGGAATTGTTCTGTATGCCCATGGTCATTATCCGCTCCGGCCTGTTGCCGGAGCAGCAGGGGAGCCTATTCCGCAGAAATGGAATGGGATTGCCCAGCATGTGGCATATTTTGTTCTGGAGAATGCCGACATTTTTCTGCTGACCCTGTTTGCCTCTTTTCGCGAGGTGTCCGTCTATTCGGTCTATTTCATGGTGATCTCGGGAATCCGACGGATCTTTCAGTCCGTAACCGTAAGTGTCCAGCCGAAACTGGGTGAACTGTTTTCGGCGGGGGAACCGGACAGACTGAACCGTTTTTTTGCCGCCTTTGAATTTGTCAATCATTTCTTTACGGCAGTCGTTTTCGGCGGTTTGTTTTTCTTTCTGCTGCCATTCGTGCGTGTCTATACCGAAGGGGTGACGGATGCCGATTATATCCGGCCTGTGTTCGCCGCACTCCTGACAGCCGCGTATGCGTTTCAGTGTTTCCGGGATCCGTATGACAAACTGATTCTTGCCAGCGGACACTTTAAACAGACGCAGAACAATTATATTGTGGCCACGGTCCTCAATCTGGGGATCTCCCTGGCGGGGGTTCGGGTGTGGGGACTTGAAGGGGTTGCCGCGGGAACATTTGTGGCCATGGCCTACCAGACGCTCTACATGTCTTTGTATGATACACGGAAGATTCTGAAACGCCCGATGGGGAGCCTGGGACGATTGATCTTCATGGCGGCTGTTCTCTTTCTGCTGATGATGCTGGCCGGCCGGTGCAGCGTACCGGAAGCAGAAAGTCTGGTGCGTATGGTTCTTGGGTACTTTAAGTGATGACACAAACCCGTGACAATTGGTCACGGGTTTGTGTCATTCGCTTGGCTGTCTTCCATGCAGAGGCCGAATCTTTGTGAGGAAAGTGATGGAAGAAAGTTGCACGAAACAGGGTTTGATGTTAGAATAGCTTGACTACTTATGGTCATTGATTGAAAGTTTTGCTGTTTGGAGGCAATAATGGGTTTTTTATCGAAATTATTTGATCCGACGGCCGGCGAGCTGAAACGGCTCGGCAAGATCGTGGATCGTATTGATTCTTTTGAGGAGGCACACAGGAAGCTGACGGATGATGAGCTTCGCGGCAAGACGCAGGAGTTCCGGGACCGCCTGGCCAAAGGCGAGACGCTAGATGATCTGCTGCCGGAGGCGTTCTCGGTCGTCAGGGAGGCGACGAGCCGGGTCATGGGCAAGCGCCAGTTCCGCGTGCAGATGATGGGCGGCATTGTGCTGCATCAGGGACGGATTGCCGAGATGAAAACCGGTGAGGGCAAGACCCTGACGGCCACCATGCCGGCTTACCTGAATGCGCTGTCCGGAAAAGGCGTTCATGTGGTCACGGTAAATGACTATCTGGCCAAGTTCCAGGGCGAGGATATCGGCCGAATTTTCCGTTTCCTTGGAATGAGCGTCGGCGTGATTGTGCATGACCTGGATCAGGAACAGCGCAAGGCGGCTTATGCCTGTGATGTCACCTATGGAACCAACAATGAAATGGGATTTGACTATCTGCGCGACAACATGGTCATTTACAAAAAGAACATGGTGCAGCGCGGACATCATTTTGCCATTGTGGATGAGGTCGACTCCATTCTCATTGATGAGGCCCGTACACCGCTGATTATCTCCGGTGTCGGCGAAAAGTCTACTGACCTGTATGAGCAGGCAGACCGCTTCGTTTCCACCCTCAGGGAGGGCGTGGAACCGGAGGAGAGCCGCTGGGAGGAGAATCCGCTTTCCGAAGAGGAAAAGGCGGCCATGCGCAAGGACTATGTGAAGGATGAGAAAAAGAAGACCTGCAACCTCTCCGAGGAAGGGATCCGGAAGGCGGAGCAGTACTTCAAGGTTGAGAACCTGTCGGATGTGGCCAACACCGATCTGATGCATCATATCAACGCGGCCCTGCGTGCCCATGCCATGATGAAGCGGGATGTCGACTATGTGGTGCAGGATAACCAGGTCATCATCGTGGATGAGTTTACCGGCCGTCTGATGCACGGACGCCGTTACAGCGACGGTCTCCATCAGGCCATTGAGGCAAAAGAGCATGTCAATGTGCAGCATGAGAGCAGGACGCTGGCAACCATTACGTTCCAGAACTATTTCCGCATGTACGACAAGCTGTCTGGCATGACCGGTACGGCCAAGACAGAGGAAGAGGAATTCAAGGGCATCTACAGCCTGGATGTCGTCCAGATTCCGACCAATATGCCCATGATCCGCAAAGACCTGAATGACCTGGTCTATACGACCCGCAAGGGCAAGTACGGACAGGTGCTGGATGAGATTGAGCGCCGGCATAACGAGACCGGGCAGCCCATTCTGGTGGGCACGGTGTCCGTTGAGGTCAGTGAGACCCTGAGCCGGCTTCTGCAGATGCGCGGCATCCGGCATGAGGTGCTCAATGCCAAACACCATCAGCGTGAGGCGGAGATCGTGGCACAGGCCGGCCGGTACGGCGCGGTGACCATTGCCACCAACATGGCAGGCCGCGGAACGGATATTCTGCTGGGCGGCAACCCGGAGTTCATGGCCCGTCAGGCGATGCGCCAGAAAGGGTATGAGGACGAGATCATCGATGAGGCCACCGGCTTCAACGAGAACGTTTCCGAGGAGATCCTGGCGGCCCGGGAGGAGTACAACACCCTCTACAAGAATTTCAAGAAGACGACGGATGAGGAGCATGAGCGCGTCGTGGCGGCGGGCGGACTGCATATCATCGGCACGGAGCGGCATGAATCCCGCCGGATTGACAATCAGCTCCGCGGCCGTTCAGGCCGGCAGGGTGATCCGGGCTCCTCGCAGTTCTTCCTGTCGATGGAAGATGATCTGCTGCGGCTTTTTGGCTCCGACCGGATGAGCGGACTGGTCAACCGGCTGGGTGTGGCGGAGGATGAACCGATTCAGGCGAAGATTCTGACCGGCCAGATTGAAAATGCTCAGAAGCGGATTGAAGGACGGAACTATGAGATCCGGAAAAATGTCCTTCAGTACGATGATGTCATGAACGAGCAGCGCAAGGAAATCTACGAGCAGCGCCGGCAGGTGCTGGATGGCGAGAACATGCGTGAATCCATTCTCAAGATGACCGACATGATCATCGATGAGGCAATGGATACGTTCTGCGGCGCCGGGGATGTGGCCATGGACTGGGACATGAAGGGGCTGTCAGAGTATATGGCCTCGGTGTGTCTTGACAAGGCCTATATGGATGAAAACCTTGAACGGTTTGCCGGAATGGACCGGGCGGATATCGCCAAGACGCTCAAGGAAAAGGCCCATGAGGTCTATGCCGAGCGTGAGGAGGCGATCGGCCAGCTCGGACTTGACATGCGCGAGGTGGAGCGCGTCATCCTGCTTGGAAATGTCGACCGCCAGTGGATGGCCCATATTGATGACATGGATCAGCTCAGGGATGGCATTGGCCTGCGTGCCTTTGCCAACCGGAATCCGATTCAGGAATATCAGATTGAGGGCTATGCCATGTTTGATGAGATGGTCCATCGGATTCGTGAGTCGACGGTGCGCCAGATGTTCCGCGCCAGGTTTGTGGGGCGGCAGGAACGTCAGGAGGTGGCAAAGCCTCAGGAGACGAACCTGGAGCAGGCGAAAAATGCCGGCGGAAAGGCAGCGCCCAAGCGGGTCGGCAAGCGGGTCGGGCGGAACGATCCCTGCCCGTGCGGCAGCGGGAAAAAGTTTAAGAATTGCTGCGG
Source organism: Christensenella sp. UBA4263 (assembly GCA_002395225.1). Classification (GTDB taxonomy): domain Bacteria; phylum Bacillota; class Clostridia; order Christensenellales; family Aristaeellaceae; genus Ventricola. The sequence continues at coordinate 15,761 of DGWH01000077.1, read as the reverse complement.
CCGGGACCTGTAGTCCGGGCCGCGGCATGGAACATCCGGAATTTCCGGAGCGAATGACTGATGAAAAAGGAAGTGATTCAACGTGATCGAACTGGAACTCTATCGCCAGCAGCTGGCAAAAATCCGCGAAAGCATCGTTGAGGCAGGTGAGTCACTTTAACATCGCCGGACTGAGAGAGCAGCTGCTCGAAATGCACGAAACCATGAACGAACCGGACTTCTGGAATGATCTTGAGCGTTCCACGCAGATCAGCAAGAAGGTCCGTACGGCAGAGGCAAAGATCGAGCATTGGGAGCGGCTGGGAAAACGGGCAGACGATGTTGATGCGACCATGGAACTGGCGGAGGAGATGGAGGATGAGAGTCTTGTCGCCGAAGCCGGTGAGGAAATCCGCAGACTGTCGGAGGACCTTGAGACCCTGAAACTGGAGACGCTGCTGCGGGGTGACTATGATTCCTGCAACGCCTATCTGTCCCTGCACGCCGGTGCCGGCGGAACAGAGGCACAGGACTGGACACAGATGCTGTACCGGATGTATACCCGTTACTGTGAACGGCACGGGTACAGCGTCAAGGTGCTGGACCTGCTTGACGGGGATGAGGCGGGAATCAAGAGCGTAACCTTTGAGGTAACGGGTGAAAATGTGTATGGATTCCTGCGCGGAGAGAAGGGCGTGCACCGGCTGGTGCGCATCAGCCCCTTTGATGCCAATGCGCGGCGCCATACCAGCTTCTCTTCCCTGGATGTTTCCCCGATTATCGAGGATGACATGGAAGAGCTCAACATGGAAGATGTGCGGATCGATACCTACCGCGCCTCCGGTGCAGGCGGACAGCATGTTAACCGGACGGACTCGGCGGTCCGCATGACGCATATTCCCACCGGCATTGTGGTGCAGTGCCAGAACGAACGTTCACAGGTGCAGAACCGTGAGGTAGCCCTGCGCATGCTGAAAAGTAAACTGGTTGAACTGCACGAGCGGGAGCGGGAGCAGAAGATGGCGGATATCAAGGGTGAGATGAAGAAGATCGAATGGGGATCCCAGATCCGGTCCTATGTCTTCCATCCGTATTCCATGGTAAAAGACCACAGAACCAACTATGAGACCAGCAATGTGGATGGGGTCATGGATGGTGAACTGGACGGCTTTATTACCGCCTATCTGCAGATGCAGTAAACATTTGGACGGGCATTTGCCCGTCCTTTTTGGAGAAAGAGATGAACAGCAAGTCCATACTCATGGGAGCGGGAACGGCGTTGGCGGTGATGTTGGTCGTTCTCGGCGCCTTTCTCAATGCCATCCATGCGGAGGCCGTGCGGCCGGAACTGTACGACACGGATTCCCGTGCGGCAGTGGCCCGGATGCACGGGGGCGATCCGGTCCGGGACGCGGCTGCGGTGGAGGCCTATATCGGAATGAATGCGGAGGAGCAGCACCGGTTTGCCGAAACGGTGGCAAAATATATGCGCGGAACCGGCGAAACCCTTCCGGAACAGCTGAATGAAAAGGAACAGATTCATTTTGCGGATGTGCGAAACCTGATTCAGCTGGCCCGGCGCGTCAGCTCCATCTTTGTGGGGGTGGCCGTCCTGCTGACGATCTTTGGCTGCTGGCTTTCGGTCCATCCCGGGGTCTACAGCGGCAGGGCAGTGGCCCTAGGCACGGCACTGGGACTGGTTCTGCTGGCACTTTTCGGCCTGTGGACGGCGACACACTTTGAAACGGCATTTTACAGGATGCATGAGCTGGTCTTTCCCAATGATCTGTGGCTGATGAATCCCGAAACGGATATCTGCATCCGGATGATGCCCGCCGAGCTGTTTGAAGGGGCGGCGGCCCGCTGCCTGGTCCGGACGGTCTGGCAGAGCGCATTGATTGCGGTGCTGCTTTTAATACTGAGTAAACATATGAGGAGACTGATACAAAAATGGGTGAACGCACCGATTCCTGGGTAATGCGGATGACAGAAAAGGCCGCTTCGCTGAAAGCGGCAGGGCATGCCACGATTCTGGCCATTGAATCCAGCTGTGATGAAACCGCCGCGGCGGTTGTCCGGGATGGGAGGCAGGTCCTCTCCTCCGTCATTGCCTCCCAGATTCCCCTGCATGCCATGTACGGGGGTGTTGTCCCGGAGATTGCATCAAGAAAACATGTGGAAAGTGTCGGCCCGGTGGTCCGGGAGGCACTGGCAAAAGCCGAACTGTCGCTTGACCAGGTGGATGCCGTGGCGGTCACGTATGGACCGGGACTGGTGGGGGCGCTGCTGGTCGGGGTATCCTTTGCCAAGGCGCTGGCCTATGCCGCGGAGAAACCGCTGATTCCGGTCAATCACATTGAGGGGCATGTCAGCGCCAACTACATTGCCACGCCGGATCTGACTCCGCCCTTTGTCTGCCTGATTGCCTCCGGCGGCCATTCCCACATCGTGCGGGTGGAGGACTACGGGAAATACACCCTGCTGGGACAGACCATGGATGATGCAGCCGGGGAGGCCTTTGACAAGGCGGCACGGGTTTTGAATCTGCCCTATCCGGGCGGTCCACTGCTGGACAAACTCTCTAAAGAGGGAAATCCCATGGCGCTGAAGATGCCCCATGTCAAGATCAGCGGACGCTATGATTACAGTTTTTCCGGGCTTAAGACCGCCCTGATTAACCAGGTGCATGCGCTCCGGCAGAGAGGCGAGGATGTGCCGGCGGCGGATATTGCCGCCAGCTTCCAGCACGCGGTGGTGGAGCTGCTCAGCGACAAGGCCATTCTGGCAGCAACGGATACCGGTGCCCGGACGGTGGCCCTGGCCGGCGGTGTGGCCAGCAATACGGGCCTGCGTGAAGCCATGGAAGCTAAATGTGCCCGGCATGGTCTGCGTCTCGTCATGCCGCCGCCCATTCTCTGCACGGACAACGCCGCGATGATTGGCAGTGCGGCTTTTTACCGGCTGATGCAGGGCGAGGTGGCAGGACTGGACCTGAACGCCTGCCCATCCCTGCGGCTGGTATAACGTTTCGTGAAAAAGTGCAGAATATATCTGAAAGTTACCATAAAGTGTCACAAATGTTACATTTGTAATAATTTGAGCAAAAAGTTATCCACAGGTTTGGATTGTTTGAAAGGTGCTTTTGTGGATAACTTTCCATTTTTTCCCGACTTTTCCCACACTATCATGGGGGAAAAGGGAAAAATCCTGTGGAAAACCCTGTTTATAAGTGGATAAATCCAGTGGATAAACTTCGGATAACCGGGGAAAAGCCAAAATGGAATGTAACAATTCCGTAACAAATTATGTCAAATGCAGGCATGGGCCGCGGCAGAGAACAAAGGGACGGTGATAAACCGGAAAGGACAGAGGAAACGATGGATGGCTTGATTCAGCATTTCTATATCGGCAGTTATGCCCGGATGGGGTCGCCGGGCATCTTCAGCGCACAGCTTGACAGAGCGGCCGGAACGCTTTCAGTGATGCCGCTTTGTTCAGAGGTGGAAAATCCGTCCTGGCTCACACAGCATGCAAACGGAAACGTGCTGTATGTGACGGAAGAACGGGAAAAGGATGGTCGCCTGGCGGTTCTTGAGCGAACCGGCAATGCCTGGCAGGTTCGACAGCGTTTCCCGGCCGGCGATGCGCCCTGTCACATTACGGTGGACGCGGCCGGCGAAAACCTGTTTGTCAGCAACTATCTCTCGGGCTCGCTGGGCGTGTACCGGCTCGATTCAGATGGCCGTGTTCAGGGGCAGACCCAGCTGATTCAGCACAGCGGACACGGGCCGAATCCGGAACGGCAGGAAAAGGCGCATGTCCATTCCACCCTGTGCACGGGTGACCGGGTGTTTGTGGCAGACCTCGGCCTGGATCTGGTGGTGGAATATCATCTGAACCGGGCGGATGGAACCCTTGACCGGGTGCGCGGCATGTCGGTTTCCCCGGGTGCCGGCCCCCGGCATATGGTTCAGATCGACGGACAGCCGGAAATGCTTTATGTGGCTGGTGAACTGGACGGGAACCTGTACAGGCTGGATCTTTCATCCGGAACGGTCGCGGAGAAACGGCGCATTGTCCCTGAGGATTACCGGGCAGAGCTGCGCGTCAGTTCGGTGAAGGTCACGGGACGGACGCTGTATATCGGCTGCCGGGACCTGAACATGGTGGTGCAGTTTGAGCTTTGTCCGGATGGGACAACCGGCCGCTGCGCACTGTACAGGCACCGGCAGGAAACCCCGCGGGATGTCTGGATGGATGAGCAGTACTGCATCACCGCGGATGAGGGCTCCGGGGGGCTGACGCTTCTGTCAAGGACGGGAATGGAACTGACCCAGCGGGCGTTTATCAAAACAGAGGGTGCATGTCCTGCCTGCATCGTACCGGTCAGATAGTGCCGGGCAGGGGCAGCGCTGCGGCCCCTTTCAGGGAATAACGGACAGAGAGGTTCAGAAAGTGAAGAAAGATCGGAAAAAGGACGCCATTGTGATTCCGGCGTCAGAGGCGGAGTATTCCCGCGGAGTGGGGGTGGATCTGGAAAACCGCCTGGAAGTTACGCGGCTCAATGCGGATGGGATGATTGTCAGCCTGGCGCCTGGCGGCTTTGTCACGTTCCGGATGCCGGAGGAAGTGAATGGCCGGTATGATGTGTCTGTGCGGGTTTCGGCAACTCTGGCCCAGACAAGTTCCCAGCCGTTCCTGTTCAGCGTGAACGGCGAAATGCCCTGGGCGGCACCGGTGGACTGCAGGCCTGCAGCCTGGTCGCCGGCGCACATTGATGAACGGATCCCGGGCATGGATGCGGCGTTAGCCAGTGCGTGTACGGAAGAGCAGATTGCCGACAATTTCCCTCTGCATGCTGGCGATGTGCTGCAGATACGGACCGGATTCGGGGCAAATGCCGCGGAACTGGCCGGGGAGGCATTCCCGGGGATTGCGGCGCTGGTGCTGGTGCCCCATGAGCCGAGGGTCCGGATCGGAACGGATCCGCTTTCGGGGAAGAAGATTCTGTGGCTGGGGTCCTCCGTGACCTATGGGGCACAGGCGGCAGGGCATTTTTCCATGGTAGAGGCGATGCGGGAGCGGCACCCGGGGCTCATCTGCGAAAAGTATGCCGTGTGCGGGACGACACTGGCCAATACCTCGGCGGATTCGTATCCGGCCCGTCTGAGGCAGATTCCGGCGTGGAAACATCCGGACCTTGTGGTGGTGCAGCTGTCCACGAACGATGCGGTGCAGGGGAAGATTCTGGGCCGGATCAGTACGTGCAATGCGCCCGTGGATGAGACGACGATTGCCGGGGCCATTGAGGCCATTATTCTGGATATCCGGAAGCGGTTTCACTGTCCGGTGGTCTTTTACACGGGAACCTGGTTTGACTGTGAACTGTACAGGGAAATGACGGAGCTGCTGACGGACATTCAGAAAAAATGGGGAATCGGCATCATTGATCTGTTTCATGACGCGGAGATGTGCCGGGTCATTGGGACACCGCAGCAGTATGAACGTTACATGCACGACCCGATTCATCCTTTCCGTGCAGGTTATGCGGAGTGGTGGACGCCGGTGATTGATCTGTATCTGACCCGGTTCCTGCAGGACAGGACGCAGACCATGGAACCGTGAACAGAATAGTTTGTTAAAGATTTAACAGACAAAAAGGATACATCCTGTGCTTGACAGCAAAAAATGAGCGTGATAATATATCGCAAGATTCGCGATGACGAGGAAAAAAACTGCAGAAATCTGTCCAGCGAAGAAGGAATGGTGGAAGCCTTCACCAGAGGAATGCAGAGAATACTCCCCTCCGAGCAGCAGGCTGAACTCCGGTCAGGACCGGACAGTAGGTTATGCCGGGCGGCCCGTTACAGCCGGAAGGAATGCAAGATTCCAGAGTGTGCACAGCACAGAAATTAGGTGGTACCGCGAGTCATTCGCCCTAAGTGGGAGAATGACTGTTTTTTTTCCATGTGATTTCGGAGTGCGAGTAACAGAGTAAAGGATGGACGCAAGTGAAACTTTGTGGAGCAGCCATATTGATTGAATGCCTCATCGAACAGGGAACGGAGACCATATTCGGCTTTCCGGGCGGCGCGGTTCTGCCGATCTACGATGAGCTGTATAAAAGAAGTGACCGCATCGGGCATGTACTGACTGCGCACGAGCAGCATGCGGGGCATGCGGCGGATGGATACGCACGTGTGACCGGGAAAACGGGCGTCTGTCTTGCAACCAGCGGACCGGGTGCCACCAACCTGGTGACGGCCATTGCCACGGCGTACATGGATTCAACGCCGGTCGTCTTTATCACGGGCAATGTGCCCCAGAGCCTGATGGGAACCGATTCGTTCCAGGAAGCGGACATTTCCGGCATTACCATGCCGATTACCAAGCACAATTACATGGTGACGGATGTGCGAAAACTGGCGGATACCATCCGTGAGGCGTTTTTCATCGCCGCGAACGGCCGTCCCGGCCCGGTGCTGGTGGATATTCCCAAGGATGTGCAGATTGCCGAGACCGAGTACGTTCCGGCCACCGGCGATGCGCTGATTCCGGCGCTTTCCGCAAGTCATCCCATGATGCAGCTGCGTCCGGTGGGCGCCGCCCTTGAGCGGTACAAGCTGCGGGTGGAACCGTATGTGGCGCAGGCGGCGGAACTGGTGGAGAAGGCGGAGCGGCCGCTGATCTACTTTGGCGGCGGTGTCATTCTTTCCGGTGCGGAGCGTGAACTGGCCGAACTGGCCAGCCGGATTGATGCACCGGCGGTATCCTCCCTCATGGGACTGGGCGCCCTTTCCGAGGAAAGCGCGAGAATGCTGGGCATGCTGGGCATGCATGGAACGCATGCGGCCAACATTGCCATGCAGCGCTGCGATCTGCTGATCGCCGTGGGCGTGCGGTTTTCCGACCGGGCCCTGGGCAATGCGGATACCTTTGCCCCCAATGCCAAGGTGCTGCATATTGATATTGACCGGGCAGAGATCAACAAGAACGTGACCACGACCCTGCATATCACGGGGGATGCCAAAACGGTTCTGGATCTCCTGCTGCCGCGCCTTGAAAAGAAGGAGCATCCCATCTGGATGCGCCAGGCCCAGAGCATGGCGGAGGAGTACCTCTCCAATGATCTCTTTGAGCCGCGGAAAATCCTCAAGGCCATGTCCGAGCTGGCGCCCGCGATTACGGTGGCCACAGATGTGGGACAGCACCAGATGTGGACGGCACAGCATTTCCCGTTCATCCGTCCCCGCCAGCTGGTCACCAGCGGCGGCCTTGGAACCATGGGCTTCGGCCTGGGCGCTGCCATGGGCGCTGCCCGGGCACTGGGTGAACCGGTGGTCCTTGTGACGGGCGACGGTTCATTCCGGATGAATCTGACAGAGCTTTCCACCATCGCTTATTACCAGTTCCCGGTCATTGTGGTGGTGTTCAACAACGGAACGCTGGGCATGGTCCGGCAGTGGCAGACACTGTTCTTCGGCAAGCGCTATTCCCAGACAACCCTGGACCGCGGCCCTGACTTCATGAAGCTGGCGGATGCGTACGGCATCCGCGGTGCCCGGGTCAGCAACGAACAGGATTTCCGCCGGGTATTTGCCGAGGCCCTCGAGCTGAAGGTACCGTACCTGATTGAGTGCATGCTGGACATTGATGAGATGGTGGCGCCTATGGTAGCCCCCGGTTCACCGATCGATTCCTTCTGCCTCAACTGACGGGAATAGGAGAGTTTCAAATGGACAAGAATGTGCGGAATCGCTATACCGTAGGGGTTCTGGTGAGCAATGAACCCGGTGTTCTTTCCCGGGTTTCCGGCCTGTTTTCCCGCCGCGGCTTTAACATTGAGAGCCTGGCGGTGGGCCCGACCCAGGACCAGACGATTTCAAGAATTACCATTGTGGTGCTGGGCAATGATTCCAGCATTGAGCAGCTGGTGCAGCAGCTTTACAAGCTCATCTGTGTGCGCAAGGTCCGGGTCTATGATCCGGCGAACACAGTGGAGCGCCAGCTGGTGATGATCAAGGTGGCTGCCAACGCCTCCGACCGGGAGGGACTGATGCGGCTGGTGGAGATTTTCAAGGCCAAGGTGGTGGATGTGACGCGGGAGTCGCTGACGCTGACCATTACCGGTGATGTGGAAAAGGTGTCCGCCATGGTGGAGCTGATGCAGGATTTCGGCATCACCGAAATCGTCCGGACAGGCACTGTGGCGCTGCAGCGCGGCAACCAGATCATGAACTCGGAAATCTTCGATCTTTAATGGCAGGTCCGCGGGCGGGGCCCGCATGACATAATCCTTTATGAAAGCAAATGACATAAGGAGGAATTTCAAATGGCTCAGATGTTTTACGAGCAGGATTGCTCACTCTCTTTTCTTGAGGGAAAAAAGATTGCAATTGTCGGATACGGCTCCCAGGGACATGCCCATGCGCTTAACCTGAAGGACTCCGGCTGTGATGTGGTGGTCGCTCTTTACGAGGGCTCCAAGAGCTGGAAAAAGGCTGAGGAAGCCGGCCTGACCGTCATGACGACGGCAGAGGCTGCCAAGGTTGCCGACCTGATCATGATCCTGATCAATGATGAGAAGCAGGCTGCCATGTACGAGAAGGACATCGCGCCCTATCTGCGTCCCGGCATGGTCCTTGCGTTTGCCCATGGCTTTAATATCCATTTCGGCTGCATCCGTCCGCCCAAGGACGTGGATGTCATCATGGTTGCCCCGAAGGGCCCGGGCCACACGGTCCGCAGCCAGTATCTTGAGGGCAAGGGTGTTCCGGACCTGATCGCCGTGTATCAGGATGCTTCCGGCAAGGCTCAGGATATCGCACTGGCTTATGCGGCCGGCATCGGCGGTGCCCGTGCAGGCATCCTCAAGACCACGTTCCGTGAGGAGACGGAGACGGACCTGTTCGGTGAGCAGTGCGTGCTCTGCGGCGGCGTGACGGCCCTGATGAAGGCCGGATTTGACACGCTGGTGGAAGCCGGATATCAGCCGGAGAATGCCTACTTTGAGTGCATCCATGAGATGAAGCTCATTGTTGACCTGATCTTCGCACACGGCTTTGCCGGAATGCGCTATTCCATCTCCAACACCGCCGAGTTCGGCGATTACGAGGTTGGCAAGCGCCTGATCACCGAGGAGACCAAGAAGGAAATGAAGAAGGTCCTCACCGAGATCCAGGACGGCACCTTTGCCCGCAACTGGCTGCTTGAGAACCAGGCCGGCTGCCCGCACTTCCTGGCCCGCCGCCGCATTGAGGCCGGCAGCCAGCTGGAGGAAGTCGGCAAGGAGCTGCGTAGCAAGATGAGCTGGTCCGGAAAGGTTGACCTGTAATGGAGAGAATCAGTGATCGCGTGAAGAAGGGGCCTGAAAAGGCCCCGCACCGTTCTCTCTGGAAGGCCCTCGGCCTGACGGATGAGGAACTGACCTGCCCGCTGATCGGCGTGGTCAGCGCGCAGTCTGACTGTGTTCCGGGACATAATCACCTGAAAAACATCGCGCAGGCAGTGAAGGACGGCATCCGGATGGCCGGCGGCGTGCCGGTGGAGTTTCCGGCAATCGGCGTGTGCGACGGCATCGCCATGGGCCATGTGGGCATGAAATATTCCCTGGCCAGCCGTGAACTGATCGCGGACAGCTGCGAGTCCATGGCCATTGCCCATGGCTTTGACGGCATGGTCTTTATCCCCAACTGCGACAAGATCGTCCCCGGCATGTTGATGGCGGCCCGCCGCCTGAATCTGCCGGCCATGGTCGTCTCCGGCGGTCCCATGATGCCCGGACGGATGCCCGGCGGCAAGGGAGATCTGGACCTGAACTCCGTCTTTGAGGCGGTGGGGGCATACAAGGCCGGCAAGATCGATGACCAGGGACTCAACGACGTTGAATCCAGCGCCTGCCCGGGCTGCGGCTCCTGCTCCGGCATGTTTACGGCCAATTCCATGAACTGCATTACCGAGGTCATCGGAATGGCACTGCCCGGAAACGGAACCATTGCCGCGGTGGACAGTGCCCGGATCCGTCTGGCCAAGAAAACCGGCATGCGCATTGTGCAGATGGTGGAAGAGGGCCTGACCCCGGACAAGATCATGACCGAGAAGGCGTTCCGCAACGCGCTGTGCCTGGATATGGCACTGGGCTGCTCCACCAATACGGTGCTGCATCTGCCGGCCATTGCCCATGAGGCCGGAATCGACTTTGATCTCAACTGGGTCAACGAGACCAGCGCCAAAGTGCCGAACCTGTGCCATCTGGCACCGGCCGGTCACCATCATGTCATCGACCTGCATCTGGCCGGCGGTGTCATGGGCGTGCTGAGTGAACTGAAGGGCCGCGGCCTCCTCTATGAGGATGCGCTGACGGTGTCCGGTGAGACGCTGGGTGAGGAAATCGCCCGTGGCCGGAACCAGAATCCGGAGGTCATTCGTCCCTTTGATCAGCCCTATTCCCAGACCGGCGGCCTGATGATTCTGCGCGGAAACGTCGCCGTGGACGGCGCCGTGGTCAAGCGCAGCGCAGTAGCGCCCGAAATGCTGGTGCACGAGGGACCGGCCCGCGTCTTTGACAGCGAGGATGCGGCCATCAAGGCCATCTATGAGAGCCAGATTCATCCGGGCGACGTGGTGGTCATCCGGTATGAGGGCCC
>DGWH01000077.1:0-5077 GCA_002395225.1 Christensenella sp. UBA4263 | reverse complement strand
AAAGGCGGCCCCGGCATGCGCGAGATGCTCTCTCCGACCTCTGCCATCTGCGGTATGGGTCTTGACAAGGAAGTGGCCCTGATTACCGACGGACGCTTCTCCGGCGCCACCCGCGGCGCGGCCATTGGCCACGTGTCGCCTGAGGCAGCCAGCGGCGGCGTCATCGGCCTGGTGGAAGAAGGGGATATCATCTCCATCAACATTCCCGAGGGACGGCTTGAACTGAAAGTGGACGAGGCAACGCTGGCCGAGCGCCGGGCAAAATGGGTCTGCCCGCCGCCCAATGTGACCAAAGGTTACCTGGCCCGCTATGCGAAGCTGGTTTCCTCTGCCAACAAGGGAGCCGTCGTGGAGTAATCCCGGCATCGGATCAAACGCAGATCCGGAAATGCACATGGCAAAAAACAGTACCCCCTGCGGAATTTGCGCAACGGGTACTGTTTTCTATTGACGGGAAAGGGACAAACTACTATAATGCAATTTATACAGCCCGAATGTATAAAATTACATTCCCGCTGATGATAAAATGTTGGAGGTTCGCAGATGAAAAAGATTCTGTGTCTGCTTGTCGGCATGCTGATCCTGCTGGCAGGCGTCAGCGCGCTGGCGGAGGATCCGCTGCGCGTGGCGATTGGTTCCCAGTTCAGTACCCTGGATCCGGGACTCAATACCGAAGTGGTCAACAACTATGTGCTTTCGCATATCTATGCAGGCCTGTTCAAGGCGGATGAAAACAACAATCCGACCAACATGCTGTGCGAGTCCTATACGGTTTCGGATGACAGCCTGGTGTATACCTTCAAGCTGCGGGAGGATGCGGTCTGGAGCGACGGAAAGCCGGTAACGGCAAATGATTTCGTCTATTCCTATCTGCGTGCCCTTTCCTACGGCGCGGACAATGCCTGGGCGGTCTATGACATGATCAGCTATGTGAAGGGCGCCGAGGAATACAACGCCAAAGCCCTTGCGGCCGGCGAGACCTTTGACTGCACCAAGGAGGATGCCAGCGAAGTGGGCATCAAAGCCCTTGATGACCGGACGCTTGAGATTACACTCAAGGCACCCTGCCCGTACCTGACCAAGCTCATGGGCAGCAACGTCTGGCTGCCGGTCCGTGAGGACTTTGCACCCCAGCATGAATCGCTCTGGTCCTATACCGTGGGCTATCCGTCCTCCGGTCCCTACACCCTGACGCAGGTCGGCGAAAATGAGGGCGCCACGCTGGTGAAGAGCGAGACCTTCTTTGGCGCGGCCGACGTGAAGCTGGGCAGCATTGAGTACGTCGTCATGCCGGATCCGGCTGCACAGGATATGGCTTTCCGTAGCGGCGAAATTGACATCGCCATGGATCCCTCCAATGAGACGGCCCTGACTTATCAGGGAACGGAGAATCTGTGGGTCATGCCCCAGTGCTCCAACTACTTCCTGGCCATCAACTCCGGTTCCACCGCTCCCGAGTGGGCCAAGAACGTGAACCTGCGCCGTGCCCTGGCCCTGGCCATTGACCGGGCTACTCTGGTGGATGTCCTGGGCGGCGAGCTCCTGTATCCGCCGCTTTACGGCTATGTTCCCACCGGCGTGGGCGGTGTGGAAGGTGACTTCCGCGCCGAGGCAGATGCCAAGGAACTGTCCCTCACCTATGATGCCGAGAAGGCCAAGGAACTGCTGGCCGAGGCCGGCTATGATGCCGCCAATCCGCTTCACATCACCTACAAGTATTCAAACAACGGCATCCACGGTGACGTGGCCACCATGCTGCAGGCTATGTGGCAGGCAGTGGGCATCGACGTGACCTTTGAGGCCGTTGAATCCGGCGTGTTCTATGATCAGCTGGACGCGGGCGACTTTGAAATTGCCCGTTACGGCTATGTGGCCTCGGATGATGCCAAGCAGTATCTGGATCTTTGGACAACCAAGATGCAGGTCGTGGCTGCCGTGGATGATCCCACCTACAACAAGATGATCGAGGATGCAGCCTGGCTGACCGACATGAAGGCGTATTACACCGCTCTTCATGAGGCAGAGGACTACCTGATCAAGGAAAACGTGTATCTGATCCCGCTGTTCAACTACACCAATCCGGTTCTGGTCAAGAGTGGAATCACCGGTTACCGTTCTCTGGGCGGCACCGTGAACTTCAACCAGGTTGTGATGGAGTAAACCCGACGGTTTCTGCCGGGGGCGTGCTCGCACGTCCCCGGTTTTCCATTTACGAGTGGCCCTGCCGCGAATGGACAGGGTCTGTTCAGGAAACAGGATTGCCTCTGCGAAAGGGCCAGCCCCGGCTGACGTTTTCGCAGGTGCAAATGCCTGTGTGAGATTGAATTTGGAGGCCTGTTGTTATGGATAAAATTACCTCTGCCTCGCTGACCGAGCTGCGCTTTCTCAGCAATCCGCTGCTGAGCCCGGCGGGAAATACCGCACTTTTCACCGTTTCCCGGATGGACCGGGAGAAAAATACGTATCTGAGCGATCTGTACATGGCAGATCTGGCCTCCGGTTCCTGCAGACAGCTGACCGCGTCCGGTCATGAGGGCATCCGGATTTTTGAGGACGAGCGGACCGTTCTGTTCGAGAGCTGCCGCGGCGAGGCGGACAAGCCGGAAAAGGGACGCGAAAAGACCGTCTTTTACCGGATTTCCCTGGACGGCGGGGAAGCGGTGCGGGCCTTTGAGATCGGCAAACGGGTGACCGGCATCCGGAAAATGGACGGGGACCGGTACGTGCTGCTGGTCCGCGAGGACCTGAATGCCCTGCCGGATGATGCAACGGAGGACATGCGCACGGAGGCGGCGGATTATCATGTCCTTGAGGAACTGCCTTACTGGGCGAACGGGGCAGGCTATGTGTCTCGCATCCGTCATGCGCTGTATCTCTATGCCCCGGCAGAGGGACTCAGAAAGCTGACGGATCCGTATCTGAATGTCCGCTCGTTTGAGGTGCAGGGGGATCAGATTCTCTTTGCAGGCGACCGGTATAAGGATATGCTGTCCCTGTACGGAACCGCCGGTCTGATTGACCCGGATGGAAACATGCGCACCCTGGTGCCGGATGATACGTACCGGGTGGATGAGGCCGTGTTCCTGGGCAGCCGGATTGCCCTTGTGATGAGTGACATGAAACCCTGGGGCATGGGACAGATGCCGGCCGTTTATCTCTTTGATCCCGCGGATGATTCACTGGTGTGCCGCTGGAGGCCGGAGCTGGCCATCGGCACGGCGCCCATGACGGATGCTCAGTACGGCGGCGGACGTACGATTAAGGCGGTGGGCAATGACCTCTATTTTACCGGCCTCAGCCGGGCCCAAAGCAGCCTGTACCGGCTCAGTGAAACCGAGGGCCTCACTGAGGTGGCGTGGCCGGAGGGCTCCGTCTTTTCCTTTGATGCGCTGGGGGATACCGTGGTCATGGCCGGATGTGAAAATAACCGGACCGTGGAGCTTTACGCACTGCGGGATAGGCAGTTTACACAGCTAACCCACATCAACGATGCCTATTTTGAGCGGTATCAGGTCCAGCCTGCCCGGTGGATTCCTTTTGTCAATTCGGCCGGCCTGGCGCTGGATGGCTGGGCGCTGGTGCCGGAGGGGGATGGCCCGCACCCGGCGGTGCTGGAGATTCACGGCGGTCCCCGCTGCGCGTATGGCACGCCGTTCTTCCATGAAATGCAGGCTCTGTGCGGCGACGGGTATTACGTCTTTTTCTGCAATCCCCGCGGCAGTGAAGGGTACGGGGAGGCGTTTGCAGATTTGCGCGGCCGGTACGGAACCATTGACTATGAGGACCTGATGGCGTTCCTGGATCACGCGCTTGACTGTTTCCCGGAGGCGGACCGTTCCCGTCTGGGGGCCTGCGGCGGTTCCTACGGCGGATTCATGTGCAACTGGATCGAGGGACATACGGACCGGTTTGCGGCGATTGCCAGTCAGCGGAGCATTTCCAACTGGGTTTCTGACTTCGGGACCAGTGAAATCGGCCACACCTTTGACCGCAACGAGTCCGGAACGGATCCGTGGCAGGGGATGGAGGCGCTGTGGAACATGTCGCCGCTCAAGTATGCGGCCAATGCCCGCACGCCGATTCTCTTTATTCATTCTCTGCAGGACTACAACTGTACCGTCGACCAGGGTCTGCAGATGTTTGCGGCCATGAAACACTTCGGTGTGCCGGCCCGGGTCTGTCTGTTTGAGGGGGAAAATCATTCCCTGTCCCGTTCAGGCAAGCCCCGTCACCGGCTGCGCCGTCTGAGCGAGATTGAAGCCTGGTTTAAACGGTATCTGGAAAGGGAGGATGCCAATGGGTAAATACATCCTCAAGCGCCTTCTGATCGGCGTCGTGACACTGCTGGCACTGGCCACCATCACGTTTTTCCTGATGCACATCATTCCCGGTTCCCCGTTTGCCGGTGAGACCAGCAAACTGCCGGCGGCCGTGAAAGAGAAGCTCATTGCCAAGTACGGACTGGACAAGCCGCTGGTGGTTCAGTACATTACCTATCTGCGGAATGCCATTCACGGGGATTTCGGCACCTCCCTGAACCGGAAAGGCCGGGAGGTGATGGACATCATCATGGGCGGCATCCGGCCGACGGCGTCCCTCGGCCTGGTGGCCTTTGCCATCGCCATGACGGTGGGCATCCTGCTGGGCACCATTTCAGCCTTCTCCCGGCAGCGCTGGGTTTCCGGCCTGGTGGCAGTGATCTCGACCATCGGGGTCAGCGTTCCCTCGTTCCTGATTGCCCTCCTGATGATGCTGGTCTTTGGCGTGCTCCTGGGATGGCTGCCCATTGTGGGCCTCTCTTCCTGGCGGCACTACATCATGCCCGGCATTGCCCTGTCACTGGCGCCTATTGCCATGATCGCCCGTCTGGTTCGCTCCAGCCTCCTTGAGGTCATGCGGCAGGACTACATGGTTCTGGCCCGCAGCAAGGGTACACCGGAGCTGCAGGTCATTACGCGCCATGCCCTGAAAAACGCGCTGATTCCGGTCATTACCTATGCCGGCCCGCTGATTGCCACGCTGCTGACCGGATCCTTTGTCATTGAAACGCTGTTTTCCATCCCGGGCATCGGGGCGG
>DGWH01000141.1:29883-31006 GCA_002395225.1 Christensenella sp. UBA4263 | reverse complement strand
GGTCCGGCGTTGCGAATGAACGCTTGTTTGATGACAATAGGATAGCATGTTGCCATTCTGAGTTACACTCACAGAATTCATTGCTTTTAGCACAATATTCACATTTGATTGATTCATCCCTGTTATTGTGTTATGGTTAGGACAGAATTCGCTGGACATTCAATCGGAGGTGAAAGCAATGATCACAATGGATCTGCGGGACATCATCCGTGATACCCTTGGTGCGTATCGGGTACAGATCACAAGGCTGCACCGGCATCCTGCCCTGCCGGATGCCTCCGTGCTGGATTTCCGGTTCCGGGATCAGCTGTACCAGTCCTTTGACTATACACGGTTTGCCGAGAACATCATCGAACTGGTGCCGGATGATGTGGTCATTGACTATAAGGATGACTTTGATCTTCATTACCTGGTTTTCCGCGACCGGCAGGACGATGATGACACCTATGTCTTCTGCGGTCCTTTCGTCTACAAATCCTTTAAAGAGGAAGATTATGACCGGCTGCTGCGGCTGCACGGCCTTGAGGCAAATTCCATCGAGGCCCTTCGCTGGTACTTCAAGCGGGTCCCCATCATACGGGATTATCTGAGCTGGCAGAATCTCCTCTCCTCCCTCTTCTCCCGTTATCTGGCCACCCCGGATCTGCAGTTCCGCTCCGTCGTTTTCAATCATCCGGAAAACGCCAAGCCAAAAGTCTCCTTTTCCCTCTCCTCCATCCCCTACTCCACCATCGAGGCCCGTTACGCGGTGGAAAATGCTCTGCTTGAGGCCATCCGGCGCGGGGATATTTCCGAGGCCACCTATCAGCAGAATCTGTTCATGGGATTTACCCTGGATCAGCGCATTTCAGATCCCCTGCAGGATGCCCGGTACATGCTGGTGGCCGTCAACACGAATTTTCGCAAGGCCATTGAAAAGGCCGCGGTCCATCCGCTGTACATTGACGCCATCAGCGGACGGTTTGCAGCGGAGATTGCCGCCACTCAGAGCCTGGAGGAGATCAGCGCCCTGATTCCCCAGATGATCCGCCATTACTGTCTGCTGGTTCAGCAGCATTCCCTTGCGCGGTACTCGGAGCAGGTACGCAACTGCATCAACTACATCGACTTTCATTATATGGAG
>DGWH01000141.1:21525-29801 GCA_002395225.1 Christensenella sp. UBA4263 | reverse complement strand
TGGCGACGCGCTTTGTCATCAACAAGAACTACCTTTCCTCCCGCTTCCACCGGGAGGTGGGGATGACGGTCACGGACTATATCAACAAGATCCGGATTCAGCGGGCCTCGGACATGCTGAGAAAAGAAAACCTCACCATGCAGGAAATCGCCGACCAGTGCGGTTTTTCAGATGCCAACTATTTCGCCCGGACCTTCCGGAAAATCACCGGACAGTCCCCCGGCGAATACCGGAAAACCGTTCAGCCCGGCAAAAAGATGAAATAAACGTTCCAGATTCCCCGCCTGTCCCCTGTCCGGGGACAGGCCAAAACCGACGAAATCCAGAAAGGAAACAGCAATGGAGAAACTTTCCCTGAATCAGGGCTGGAAGTTCCGAAAACTCCCCGGCCTGACCATAAGCGATATTCCCTGTCAGCTCCCCGCGGGGGACTGGACCCCGGTCACACTGCCCCACACGTGGTTCAAAGAAGAGGATCCCTGGCAGGGGCTGGCGGTATACGAATCCACGGTCCGGCGGCAGCCGGGCTGGGAGCGGGCCTTCCTTTCCTTTGAGAGCGCCGACCAGCAGTGCCGCGTCTTCGTAAACGGGCAGGAAGCGGGCAGCCACCGGGGCGGCTACTCCCGTTTCCGCCTTCCCATTCCGGATGCCGCGGCAAATGATCCCGAGTGGAAACTGACCGTGTTCCTTGAGAACAGCACGAACGAGGACATTGCCCCCTCCTTCGGTGACTTCACCGTATTCGGCGGTCTTCCCCGGAATGTGGACCTGCTGATCTGCAAAGCCAGCCACTTTGACCGCTGCTATTACGGAACGGACGGCCTCATTGTCCGCGCGTCCTTAAATGAAAACGGTCAGGGCCTCCTCACCGTGGAGCCCCACGTCATCTGCGAGGCAGCAGATTCCCTGATCCGGTACACCCTGACCGATGAGCAGGGCAGCATTCTCCGGACCATTGAGGGGAAACAGGATGAGACCGTTTCCCTGGCAGTCGATTCCCCGCTGCTCTGGGACGGCGCTGGAAATGTCCATTTCTATTCCCTTTCCGCAGATCTTTTCGCGGACGGGCAGCAAACAGACCACACCCAGATCCGCACCGGTTTCCGCCGGATCACACTGGACGGGGAATCTGGCCTTCATCTGAACGGGCGTCCCTGCCCGATCCGCGGCGTAGCGCGGCATCAGGACCGGGCCGGCAAATACAGTGCCGTCTCCGACCAGGAGATCGCCGAAGACTTTGCACTCATCCGGGAAATCGGCGCCAACGGCGTGCGCCTCTCCCACTACCAGCATCCCCAGGCCGCCTATAACTGCTGCGATGAAATGGGCCTGCTCTGCTGGGCGGAAATCCCCATGCTGAAAATGACGGAAAGCCCCGCCCTGATGGAAAATGCCGTTCAGCAGCTGACCGAGCTCATTTTGCAGAATATCCATCATCCTTCCATTTTCTGCTGGGGCATCCAGAATGAAATCGCCATGTTCCGGGATGCGCCGTATATGCACGAAAACTGCCGGAAACTGCATGAACTTGTCCATACACTGGACCCGAACCGTCTCTCCACCGCCGCCAATCTTTACCCGCTCAAGGCCAAATCTCAGATGAACAGCATCACGGACATGGTGGGATACAACGTCTACTTTGGCTGGTATTACGGCGAAATCCCCGATTTCGGTCCGTACCTGGACAAATTCCATGCCCTTCGTCCGAATTTGCCGTTTGGCATCAGCGAATACGGCGTGGATGCCAATCTGGTATTGCACTCAGAAACGCCCACCGTCAAGGATTATTCCGAGGAATACCAGGCACTCTGGCATGAAAAGGTGTATCCGCAGATTGAAGTCCGGTCCTGGCTGTGGGGCAGTTTCGTCTGGAACATGTTTGACTTTTCCAGTTCGAGGCGAAACGAAGGCGGACAGAAGTTCATCAACGCAAAAGGCCTGGTCAGTCATGACCGGAAGATCTGCAAGGACGCCTTCTACTATTACAAAGCCAGATGGTCTCAGGATCCCTTCGTCCATCTGTGCGGCAGCCGGTTTGTGAACCGGGCACAGGACAGAATCGACGTAAAGTGTTACACCAATCAGCCCGCCGTCCGACTGGAGGTGAACGGAACCGTTTTCGACACCTGTCAGGCAGAAAACGGCACCGCCCTGTTCCGGGACGTGCCCCTCAGGATGGGCCCGAACCAGGTAACCGCCTCTGCCGGCTCATACACGGATGCCGCCCGGTGGATGCGGGTCACCGAGCCTGACCCCTCCTATGTGCTCCCCGACCAGGGAACCGGCACGGCTGTGCGCAACTGGTTTCTGACAGAGGACAATTACCGGAAAGAAGGATTCTTCTCCATTCAGAGCACCGCGCAGGAACTGCTTGACAACCCCGATACACGGGCCATTCTGGAGCAGACCATTCCCGAACTGGTGCGGGTAATGACCGAGCGCAATGTCATCCCGCTGGGGCTCGCCCTCAAAAGCATCCTGGGCCGGGAGGCGGATGAATCCCTTGATATAAACGCACTCAACGATGCACTGAACCGAATCCCGGATACTGACCAATAAGCCAGGAAGGAGCTTCCCATGAAACGCAGCGACATTTTGAAACGCATCGGCATTACGCCGCCCCCCGCTTCCCGAATCCGGCTCATCGTCAATACGGATGCCAAAAACGAGGCAGATGATCAGTTTGCCATCATGCACCATCTTCTGACTCCCATGTTTGATGTATGCGGAATCATCGCGACGCACTTTGAACAGAAGACCGGCCATACCGGCACTTCCATGGAGGCCAGTTACAGGGAAATTGAAAAAGTCCTGACACTGGCCGAAATAGAGGACGTTCCTTTTTTCCGCGGATGCGTTTCGCCTCTGCGCAGCCCCGGTGACACACCGGAGAGTGAGGGTACCGCCTTTCTCATTTCTCAGGCACGCCAGCCGGGAAAACTGTATATTGCCGTCCAGGGAGCCATGACCAATGTGGCCGCCGCCATTAATGCGGCACCGGATATTGCCGCAAATCTGGTCATTCTCTGGAATGGCGGCGGCCCCTACCCCAAGGGACGGCCGGAATTCAACGTGATGCAGGATCCGGATGCCGTCCGGACTGTTCTTGCCAGCAATGCCGAAATCTGGCAGACTGACCAGAGTGTCTACTGTACGCTGGAGGTCACCCTGGCAGAACTGAAAAGCCGCGTCGGTTCCTGCGGGAAAATCGGCCGTTACCTGGTCGAGCAGCTGGAAGCGGAAAACCAGATCGAGTATAACCCGAACTTCCTGCTGCGCTCCGGGGAAAACTGGGTACTGGGCGACAATACAACCGCCGCCGTCCTTCTCATGAACCGCCTGAGAGGCAACTGGCATGTGGATCATGCGCCCATTATCAAAGAAGATCTGACCTACCAGGCAAACCCAAACGGCAAACTCATTCGCGTCTACGACAGCATTGATGTGCGAATGACGCTGGAGGATCTGTATGCCAAGCTCTCCCTGGCCTATGTCCGCTGAGCATCTGATCCCCATCCATACGGAAAAACAGAAAACACGGACCGTTTCATTGCAGAAACGGTCCGTGTTTTCCTGTTTCAGGAGCACCGGTATGGCCAGAGTCAAAAGATCCATTGTGGCTCATTAAGCTGATCATGGGGTGTGTTCAGATCATCTTCCCCAGCCTGACAGTTCGCCAGCACCGTTGACCCTCTTCGCCTCGATAATCTTGGCACCTTTCATATACGGTTCCAGCTTTTCAGCCGTCTTTCCAATCCCACATCCGCCGGAGGTGGCAAAGATATACACGTTCTTCCCTGCCCAGTCATATCCCTGGCAGAAAGTATTCACTACCTCGCCTAAATAAGAGACGTGATCGAACGACTCAGTGGGCCGTCCATCTCAGGAGTAGTCAACTCGTTTCGGCATGCATTGTTCAAGCTCTTCCTTTGGAATCTGGACAAAGATATCCAGAAGTTCTTTGTCGAGCTGTGTCCCGCCTACGCCCTTCATGATCTCCATGGCCTGCTCATAAGTTTTTGCGTCCTTGTAGGAACGCTGCATTCGGATCGCTGAAAGGTATCACCTCATACTCGTTGCCCTTGAAATGGCGGTAACGGCCTAGGGGAATGGTTTTTACATCTTCTTCGTAGGTCATACCTCTCTCACCTTCTCCGGTCTCAAAACCAGAATACAGTCGCAGTCCCATGTGGGCAGAGAATCGGTAAAAACTCCGCTGTTCCGGAGTTCAATAGCGTCATACTCTTCCGCCAGCTTTTCAAAGTCCAGATAGCACCAGTTCGGCACATACCATCCCCGCAGCTGCTCCAATGTCGGATGCTTCACCTTCAGCGGTTTCTTTGGTTCCCAGGGATACAGTTTCGGAAGGTGAATGAGCTGATCCGGATCCTCCAGCGTGAGGACCGAAGCGTCAGGAAGAGTAAAACGGAAAGAGGTCTGGATGCGCTCCAGATTAAAATGATTCTCCCGGCACCAGAATTCCCAGCCGAATTCATCATCAACCCTTGATGCCCACAACCCTGTTCCAACTGCCGGTTTCGGACGCCAGTCACCATTACGGATAGGGATGAAGAGTTGTGGGGAAAAATGATCCGATCCGTAGTGGATGTAGGTCATGGGGTATTCCTCCTGGCAAAGAAAAGCCCTCCGCACCGACATGGGGATTGGAGAGCAAAAACCAAGCCTTACTTTCAGGTGTTACAGTTTGGCAATCTCGTCAAGAGACAACCCCGTTACTCTGGAAATGATTGCAGGATCAACCCCTTGCTGCTTAAAGCCTTTTGCGTTCTGGAGCTTTTCTTTTTGTGCTCCTTTTTTTTCTGCCACAGACATCTTTGTTGCCACATCGCGCTTTCCATCCTCAAACATCCTGTAGCGACGGATTAAGTCTGGATCGTTGATCGCGTAGTTATACTGTGTGGCAAAATTTTTCAATCCTTCAGTCATACCAGACAACACCTCCATTTCATCAGGATTCTGATAGCCACGGTCAAACATATACAACCAAGCCAAGAATGGATCTCCTTGTACAGATTCCAGTGTTTTATGTTCTTTCCGAAATGCCGGGAGTTGAATGTGATACATCTTAAACTTTTCAGTTGCGACTTCACCCGGGTTGTTCTCATAGGAAAGGACAACCGGTTCAACAACGTGAGTGTGATCATCTCTTACGTAGAAATCTACGAGATTAATAACTCGAACCTCTGGCATCTTATCGTAGGGAACGCCGGGCTTGAACTCGTCTCGCCCATGCGGCCCCCATAAAAGAAGCCTCGCTCATTCATGAAATCCTTATCGATCTGTACCTCGATATCGAAAAGGCGTCCTGATTCTGTTTTTACGCGAACGTCAAGCCGTCCATACTTCTGGTCTGCAATCTCTCCGAAAACAGCATACTCGCTCTTCATATCGAGGATTTCCACTATCGGTTCCTCACCAACATGTTTTAGAACAGCATTCAGGAAATCCAACATTGCTTTTCCCGCCTTTTCGGCATCCCGAAAAATACAAGCAAAGACAACTGCATTAAGCGGACTGATCCGCACAATCTTTTGCTTGTTGCTCATCTGCAACCGCCTCCTTTCGCAGGCTCTGTGATGGGTTTATACACCTCACCCATCGTACTTACCATTCTAAGCCCTGAGCCTCTTAAAGTCAAGGAATGACTGTGTCGGCCATGAATTCTGGACAAGGGATGGAAACATCGTCTTTGATAACCGCCGGGCGGGCCATGACGGCACCATCTCATCTGATAAAACTCAGGTCGTTATAAAAGCCGAGGATCACAGAGAAATTCCCTATTTCGGGTTTGCCGACAAAACCGGAAAGGTCTTTCGCAAGATTGATATGCCCTTTTACTGCAATCATTATCACGCAAATAACGACACCTCCGTCTTTGTCGGAGATGCCGTCAATGATCTGCTCCTTATCCGGCCGGACATGTCCCCGGAAAAACAGCTGATCACGCTGGCCAGGCACAATACTATCTGGAAATACCATTGGGCTCATTGCCATCCTACATTCAGCTGGCAGGGTGACCAGATCCTTTATGCCGCCGCAACAGATGATACCCATGGAAATCTTTTCCTGATTGATGATCTCACATGGGCGCTTCATTCCTGATTTCGCCGCGGGGGAATGGTCTCTCTGTGGAGGCCCTCACATCATGTGGGGCTTCATTTGGTCAGTATCCGCATGAGCAGCTGTTCACCGATGCTCATGCTCCGATTTTCTCACGCTGTCTGACCATCTAACTGTCCTCCCTTTTTCCAGCATTTCCTCCGGCACGCTTTGCATTGTACCGTGTCCCGCAGGCCAGCACCTTTGACCATACAAAAAGCGCTGTTCATCATGAGCAGCGCTTTTGCATGTTCCGCCACAGATGCTTCTCAGTGAGCATCCGAGTGTCTCCTCTTCATTTCCGGATGAGATTCATAATAGTTCCGTTTGTCCTCATACATATCCTCATCCGCTTTTCGAAGGGCCTCTCTTACATTCCTGCAATCCTTCTCAATATACACGCCAATGGCCAGATTCACATCATTCCCCGAGCGTTCCCTGATTTGCCGTTTCTTTTCTTCCATCTCCCCGGCCGTGATTCCCACAACAATCACCGTAAACTCATCCCCGCCGGCACGGAACACTTCCTCATCATGAAAAACACTTCGCAGGACACGGGCACCGGCACGAATCAGTTCATCCCCGGCAGAATGACCTTTTGTATCATTGGCCTGTTTGAGTCCGTTCAGATCCGCGAACAGAACCCCTACCGGTTTCCCCGGCGATACCTGTCCGTTGCTCATGCGTTCCACATAATTGTTCATCTCATTGCGGTTCAGAACGCCCGTCAGCATATCCCTGGCACTCAGAATCTGCAGACGTTTCAGCAGCAGATGATTTCCAATCTCCGCGCCCAGAATGAAGGTGGTCAGTTCCAGGGTTTCCTTGATTTTCGGCGCATTATCCGCGTCAAAATCCGTCGCCCAGATATACCCGTGACGCTCATTTCCGGACTTCAGCGGAAACAGCACGATGGAGGAAACATGATTGTCCACCAGGGAACGATACCACTTCGGATTGCGTTCTCTGACCACTTCCATATCCCGGCTGTTCTTGGCAATCAGGCAGTTGCTGCCCGAAATCGTCTCCTCCCAGGATTCGGCCAGGTCGTAAAACGAGTCATCGACAATCTTGGCCATCGGCTTTTTGGGCGCATCCTCGGCAATGTCCTCACACAGAACCGTACAGCGGCGCGTCACCGGTTCCATCAGCAGAATGCAGCACTGTTTGGCCATACACAGCTTTCGGATATCCTTGATGACATCAGCCATGGTAGTTTCAAAATCGGTCGTTCCGCGAAGTTTGATCGTCGTCTCCAGAATAGCGGAAGCCAGATCTGCAGAAACATTGGAGAGCCTCTGACTGTCAGCCACCGGATTGATTTCCATCGTGTACGTGCAGAAACTCAGGTTTCCCTCATCCGGAACCACCGGAAGAAATGTCATGTTGAACCAGACATCAAACCGGTCCGGATGCGCATAGGAATGCAGACACTTCTTTTCAACCGCTGCCCGATAGCAGTAATCCTCAAAATTCAGATCCCGGGTCAGGTAATCTGTATAGAGGCTGTTCGGTTTGAATTTGGTTGTCAGCATCTGCACATTTCCCATCGGGCGTTCAATGGAATCCAGATACGCCCTGTTTCCCGTAACAATCCGGATATCCCCATGACCGCCGTTTTCAAGTCTCTCAACAGAGACAACACAGGTCATTGCCCCCATATGGTCCACCAAATTCTGAAAATCCATTTTCTCTGTCCTCCATAATAAGCGGAACATCCACCTTACCGCTTTTTGACAATCTCCGGTAAATGGTCGAGCGCATCTCCTCCGGGTTCTTCTGTCCGTCTGCTCTCGCCCGCAAAATACTTATTAAGGCACATTTCAATTATCCGATTGGCAACAGTCACCCTGCTGTTTGCAGGGACGATAAAGCCATACTCGATCAGCTGTTTCTGTTCTTCATTGCCCATGAGGTATGCGGCATCCCCCTGCAAAAGAATGACATGAAGCATTTCCTTCAGTTTATCACACTTGCAGATCTTTTTAATCAGAAAATCAAAAAGTGGGTTCTTTTCCGCAAGGATGAGTTTAACCGCTTCCTCAACCCCTGCCTCCGTCCAGGCCTCTTTACGCGCAGCAAAGACAGATGGAACCAATTTCTCATCAATCAGCTGGCAAATTCGGCTCACCAGGAACGGATAGCCATTTGTATAC
>DGWH01000141.1:12844-21411 GCA_002395225.1 Christensenella sp. UBA4263 | reverse complement strand
CATATTCATCCAGCATTCCTTTGATATCGGTTTCCGACAGGCTCATGTCGAGCGTGAAATCTGCGGCGATGTTCCAGGGACTGCGTTCTATATACACTTTGCCCGCATGAATCTCATTTCTGGGAGATTTGACATCCGTAACTCCTGCGAGGATGACGGAATGAAAAAACGGTTCATCATTCATATCCCGGGAAATATATCCGCATCGCAGCTGAGCCAGAAAATCGCGGAAAACCTGATTATCCGGTTCTGTATCAACATCATCAACAATCAGCACAACCGGTTTTGCTGACAGTTCGCACCATTCAGATAAGGTATCATACAGTTCACTCAGTGTTGCCTCATCTGCTTTCCTGACCAAATACCCTTCAAGCCGCTTTAAAATCACCGAAGGAATCGATAAACCTTTTCCGTTTTCCCGCTTTATCAGTCTGCAAAAGGCCTCAATGAAAGACTGTTCTGTATCAAAGTCCGCTGCTGAAAGCGTCCCAAAGGAAATGCCTGCCACCTCATAGGTTTTTTCCAGTACATTTTTCAGCGCACAGAGTATCGTCGTCTTCCCGTACTGTCCCGGTCTGGTAATGGTGAAATATTTCTCATCATCCACCATTTTCTTTATCTCTCTGACTCTCTCGGACAGATCCGCCATATAATGCTCTGACGGCAGACAAACTGCTGCTGTATTGAATCGCTTCATGAAACGTTTCCTCTCAAGGCTCAACTTCGGTCACTTGCCAGTGCGTTTTTTTCAGCCGGGCTTTGACTGACTACCTCCGGTTGGCAGCGCCACTGCTCCCTTTAACCTCACGGTTCCGCCGTCACCGGATTCTGCCGAAGATTTACCAGAATCGCACTGCAGTCATCCTCAGACCCCTGATTTGCCGCTTCAAGGCAGAGCCGCTCTGCTTTTTCCTGCAGGGTTCCCTCTCCGGCCAGCAGCAGTTCCATTTCATCCAGAGTCAGCACATCATGGATTCCATCCGTGGTCATCAGGAGAATTTGCGGCATGGTGTGTTCAAACACCTTGGAAACGGAAAGCCGGTCCAGATACCCGGGCTCCCCGCCTCCCAGGCAGCACACAATTTCGCTGGCATTGCAGGCTCGGACAGCCTCCTCTCTGCCCATGTCCAGCAGCATCTGCCGGGTCGTATGATCCCGTGTCAGCTGCCTCAGATACGAACCCTGAAGGGCATAAACACGGGTATTGCCGGCATTTACCAGATATGCGTCCGTTCCGGAAAAGAAGACGCCGGCAAGTGTGGTCGCCATCCGCGTATTTTCCGGAGCCGCCTCCGCCAGAAGCCGGCGGTTAATCGCCATGATCCAGCTGCGAACGCTTTCTGGCTCAGATGACGGCTCACTGCAGGCAAGTTCCGAGGCAACATAGCGGGACGCTTCCCGCCCTCCGGCATTCCCGCCGACACCGTCAAGGAGTACAATCCAGGCCGGGGATTGGCAGGTCAATGATCCCTGCGTTTCGCCAAGAACCTGTTTCCCGACCAATGCTGTATCCTGACATTCATCCTTATTTCTGCCCCGCCGGACACAAATTCCTGCTTCAAATTCCATTTTGGTTCTCCCGGAGTTTCTCCTGGCTGCAAGTCAGTGTATAGGGCATTTCCTCTGCCTGAATATCCTCGACGCAGAGCTGACAGCCGGTAAACAGTCCGTGATCAAACAGGTACCGGGACAGCGGATTGACAAACAGACTCTCCACAATGTTGCCGATTCCCCGACCGCCGTTTTCAAGGTTGTCCATGGCCCGCTCAAGCAGAACATCATACGCCTGCGGGGACACGGACAGATCAATGTTTTTCTCCGCATGCAAATTGGCGATAATCTTCTCAATGCGCGCCCGGAGAATCCGCTCCGCCACCTCCGGCCGGATAAAGTCGAACACCACAATGTTCTCGCCGATCCGGTTCAGAATCTCCGGCCGTCCCAGCTGGATCTTGAAATAGTTTTCAATCCCCTGACGAACCTGCTTTTTTATCTCCTCATAAGGCATGTCCGGCGAAACGCACTGAATCCGCTCTCCGCTGCCGGTCTGTTCATAAATGCCCAGATTGCTGGTAAAGATGATAATGGATTCTGAGAAATAGACCGTCTCGCCCTTACCATCCGTCATCCGTCCATCCTCCAGAATCTGCAGGAACTTGTCCAGGATGGAGGGATGTGCCTTTTCGATTTCATCAAAGAGCAGGATACAGAACGGGTTATTCTTCACCGCATTGGTCAGCTGACCGCCCGCCTCATACCCCACGTATCCCGGAGGGGCACCCAGCAGCCGCTGATCACTGTGAGACTGGCTGAACTCACTCATGTCAAACCGGATACAGGCACTCTCATCTCCAAAGAGTCTCTCTGCCAGCGTTTTGGCCATCTCCGTTTTGCCTGTGCCGGTGGGGCCGGCAAAAAAGAGCACGCCTTTCGGTTTTCCATGGGTGGAAGAGGCAATATCCGAAAGCCCTGTCATGGCACGCTTGACCACATCCAGCGTCTGCATCATGGCCACCGGCTGTCCCTTGACCCGCTTCTCGAATGCTTTATCCGCCTCACGGAAATCATCCACGTTCAGCTTGTTCCAGGGATTGTCCTTAATCCCGAACTTGTACAGATCAATCACCGAGCACATGTCCCGGATCCGGATATTCTGGTTCTTGCACAGCCGGCGCAGGCCGTTCAGTTCCGTGAAGGAAAAGCCCTCCGTCAGGGCAACAAACCGGTCCTGAATCTTTTCCAGTTCCTCCGGATGGGCATCAAACTCAGGACGCTCCAGAGAATACTGTCTTGCGGCAAAGAAGGACGGGAAATTTTCCCCCTTTACCATCTCGGCCCGCTCCTCTTTTGACGGCGTACGCAGCAGGATGGGCTTGACATTGGGGTTCCCCAGATAAAACCACGCCGGCACGTCATTGATCTTATTGACCAGCAGAATCACCAGATTCCTGAGCGTCCCGTTTTCCGTCCGGACCTCGCCGGCATCCAGTGAGGCCTGCTGCAAAACGGTGAATCCCTCAATCTCCGACTGCTGCAAATTGCCCGGATCACACACATAGCGCGAAGCAAAATCCAGAATAACCGCGGTGGGCATTTTTCGCTGCGTCAGTGCAGCAGCCGTCAGACGCGCTGCCGAACCGGCGGCTTTTCCCCGGAATTCCGCATGAATCGACCTGTTTTCAAGGCGTGCCCGCACCAGCTCCGCAAAGCGCTCAATATATCCGTCCTCACAGGAATTATAAAACCCGCGGATATCATCAAACATCACGATGTTCTCATATCCCAGGTCCTTGAGGTAATAATGCAGGTAGGCCGGCAGACGCACGATAGTCCCCTTCGGAATGGTCCCGTCCTCCGGGTAAAGGTAGCTGTCCAGGATATTCCCCTCCAGAATCAGGCAGGGCTTTATCCGCCGGAAAATCTCCAGCTCCTGGTGCCACTTTGAATATACCGCATCACTCATCAATCGTCAGTCCCTTTCTCTGTGCCGCGTCTTTCAGCTGCTGCGCATAATCCGGCCGGTGAATGCCCACGGAGATGATTCCGTCGCGAACCCGGAAATTCTGAATACGGCTGGTTTCCTGTGCCAGAATCGGCGCATACCGTTCCCGGTAGCCCTCTTTCAGGTAAATGATCCGCTGATTGTCAGACCCGATCAGAGGAAGCGCATGGTTTCGCGCTTCCATATACGGTCCGTCAATCAGCACGGCAATCCGGGCGAGCAGCTCCGGATACCGCTTTTTAAGGTCCTCCGCCAGATAACCGGTGTAGACCAGGATATCCTCACTGATCTCCCGCAGCGGGTCCAGGAGCTCCCCCAGCGCCTCCGGCTGCAGGAACGGATCCCCGCCGGTCAGGGTAAAACCATCTACCGGATTCTCCCCGGCAATCATCCGGATCATTTCAAGAACCGCCCCTGCTTCTGCCCGGTACCGCTCCTGCTGCTCCCATAGTTCGGGATTGCTGCAGCCTCTGCAGTGATGTTCGCAGCCGTCAAACCAGATGCCGATGCGTTTCCCGGGCCCCAGCACCTCCACCGGATACAGAATTCGTGCAATGTACATCATTTTCTTACCACACGGAAATAGGCCGCCAGGTCCTGTCGCTTTCCACTCACGCTGTTGCCGCCCAGACCAATCTCATCCCCTTCGTGAAGTTCCGTCATCTGATCACCCAGACGCCGGTTATTCACGAATGTCTCATTCGTTGCACGCAGATTTCCAATACTCAGCCGGTCATCCTCAAGGCAAAGCCTGGCCTGCCTTCTGCCTACATAAAGACGTTCCCTGAGATAATCTGAGAGCGCCGCCTCCCGCCCCAGAACCGTTTCCCCCTCCGGGATTTCATAGAGCAGATCCCCTTGGAAACTGGAAAGCATATACCGCCGGGGCAACAGCATGACCGGTGTCGGTTCCTGCGAACCCGGTCCGTTTTCCGCCACAGGCAGGATATCTGAAATATCCTCTCCGCACTGACTGCATTTCCGTTCATTCGGCCGATTGTGCATTCCGCAGTTCTCACAGATGCGAATTCTGCGGGCCTCCGGCTCCGGAGCCGGTACAGGAGGTGCAGATTTCTCGGCTGTCTCCTCCGTCACACGGACGGAGATCAGATCCTCCTCACAAATCTCGCACTGGATTTTATTGGGGGAATTTCTATGTCCGCAGTGCGGACAGATTCGAAATTTAGCCATGTTTCCTCGCTCCCTCTCACCATGCCATCTGCTGACCGACTCTGTTCTGCCTAAAGTGTAATCCATTCCCGGTCGAACGTCAAACACTTTCCACAGCCTCGCCCCGTGCTCCCCCGTTTGTCCCTGTGCCGCACACCATGGTACGATCTGATGCACACCAAACCGCCTCCGCGGGAAGCAGGGACGGTTCGCTGATCTGATAAACCGGATGCCTCGGTCTCTCAGTGAGCCGCCATACCGGTCAGGAATAAAGAGTGCTGGGGGAAAATAACTATCTTTAAGGCTGCTCTTTGCCGGTCGCAAACCCTGCAATCCCCTGTTCCATTCGACTGATCATTTTATGCCCCGGCCCCCGAGAAATCAAGGAATACGCCTTTTCCAGAAAGTGCTCCCTTCTTCCGATGAAATAAAAAGGCCGCCCCGCCTGCACATGCAGGGTGGGGCAGCCTGTGAGATTCCAGCGCCGGTCAGTGCCTGCCGATGATCCGGCCGGGACAATGACGAAGCCTTCAATCCAGACAGCCTATCGGATGAACGCAGATCCTCTGCTCATCGCAAAACGCGGATGAACGGAGCCGTTCCCGGCATTCCTCTCAATAGCGTGAAAGGGTGCGGGCTTCGGCGACGCCTTTGGCAATTCTGGAGCCGGCGAAGATCATGTTGGCACCCGTCTCAATGAAGTAGAAGGCAATGAGGATGCCCGAGATGGTCGCTGCAATAGACGGATAAATAAACGAAACAACACCCAGGATGATCTCCGCCGCGCCAAGGATGATGCCCATGATCCACACAAAGGTACCGGCGCCATTTTTCTTGTTTTCAAAAGCGGTAACGATGCTCAGCACACCGCGGATGACAAACCAGCCGGCGGCAAGGAAGAGCAGGATATCATTGGTCATGGCAGCCATGCCCGGAACAACGCATCCGACAATACCCAGAATCAGACTGAGAATAGAAAGGAAGAAATCCTTGTCATACCGCTTTTCGCTGATTCCGCCGATAATGCCGACAATACCATTCACGAAGAACAGGGCGATAATGGCATATCCGATGCTGACAAATGTCAGAAGCGGGAGAGCCAGCATGGAAATGCCGCCCATGATCGTCAGCACACCCATGATGGTGTACAGCAGCGTAATGTGGTTGCTGCCTTTGCAGACGGCCGAACCAACAGCAATCAGGTTAAATCCGGTTTCCATATAATAGAAGCCAATGAGAACGCCCAGACCGAGAGCAAGCACGGCCGGGTTCATCACGGAAACGATTGCCAGTACCAGTTCCGCTACGCCCAGGAGGATTCCAAGGATCATTGAACCGATTCCCTCGCCCTCCTGTCTGCCGGCAATGGCATCAATAATGGTCATTACCGCATGGACAAGGAACCAGGCACCTGCCATATAGAGCAGCACGGAATTTCCCATCGCAGCTGCGCCGGGCACAAAAAGTCCGACGATGCCCAGAATCAAACTGACAACGGAAAAGAAAAAGCCTTTATCAAATTGCTTCTCCGTCAATCCCCGGATCACGCCAAAGATACCGTGAACGAAGAACAGAATGATGATGAAATAGCCTGCACCGATAAAGGTGATAAGCGGGGTGCTCATCAGTGAAAGACCACCGGTGATCAAAAGAATTCCCAAAATCAGGATAATGCTAAAAGTTGACATATTGATATCTCCTTAAAATAGATTCAATCGGGACACGTAAACCGGCCCACAGACACACCGTCTGCATGACCGGATCCTTTAGAATTCACATGGTCAGGATATATCCCGTTTCCCGGCCATTGGTTTTCTCTCGCTGCTTCCTCCTTTCCGGGCACGACTTTTCACTCCGGCTCAAACCATTTCCCGTGTGCCGGATGAACCCGGTGCCGCACCGTTTCAGGCCTGTTTTTATATATGCAGAGATGTGGACAACGGCGGGATACACCCGCTGTCATCCACACTTCGGCATAATATCAGTATTGTATTGAACTTCTTATCCAGTTCAAGCAAATTCAGGCAAATGTTCCAGATTGTCAAATCAATCCGATCAGAAGCCGTTCGGCCCAGACTCCCGCGGTCCATGGATTTGAAGAGTCACCTCCGCATGCTGTATGCGGAAGTGACTCTTTCGCGCTTACATGAAACTGATTTCTGTTTCCGCCTTGCGTTCGGGAATGAAAGGCGGGTGCCGGCTCATCCTCAAACGGGAAATGAACGCTTTACTTGTTCCACTTCCACCCGGCAACCTCGGGGAGATCTTCGCCGTATTCGTGAATGTACTGCTTGTGCTCCACCAGTTTGTCGCTCATGCGCTGATAGAGATAGGCACCGCGGTTGCCCAGCTGGGGCAGGTACTTGATCGCCTCCTGCACCAGATGGAAGCGGTCCACGTTATTCTGCACGCGCACATCAAAGGGCGTCGTGATGGTTCCCTCTTCCCTGTATCCCCGGACGTGCATCAGCCGGTTGTTGTGACGGCGGTAGGTCAGTTCATGCACCAGGGAGGAATACCCGTGGAAGGCAAAAACCACCGGCTTGTCCTGAGTGAAGAGAATATCATACTCCGCATCGGTCAGGCCATGAGGATGCTCCGTGGCCGGCTGGAGCTTGAAGAGATCCACGACATTGATAAAGCGGATTTTCACATCCGGCAGCTCACTGTTCAGGATGGATACCGCCGCCAGGGCTTCCAGGGTCGGAGTCTCACCGGCACACGCGAAAACGATATCCGGCTCCTGTCCCTGATCATTGCTGGCCCAGTCCCAGATTCCGATGCCCTGCGTGCAGTGTTTCACTGCCTCGGGCATCGACAGCCACTGAGGACGGGGATGCTTGGAGGCGACAATCACGTTCACGTAATTGCGGGAACGGATGCAGTGGTCAAAGGTAGAGAGCAGACAGTTGGCATCCGGCGGCAGGTAAAGCCGCACCACATCCGCCTTCTTGTTGGCGATGTGATCCATAAAGCCGGGATCCTGATGGGTAAAGCCGTTATGGTCCTGCTGCCACACGGTAGAGGCCATAATCAGGTTGAGAGAGGCCAGTTCCTCGCGCCACGGCAGCTGGTTGCAGACCTTCAGCCACTTGGCGTGCTGGGCGGCCATGGAGTCGATGATACGGGCAAATGCCTCATAGGTCGCAAAAAATCCATGACGGCCTGTCAGCAGATACCCCTCCAGCCATCCCTCACACATGTGCTCGGAGAGCATGGAGTCCATGACGCGGCCATCCGCGGCAAGATGATCATCCGTGTCCAGACGCTGGGCGTTCCAGTCACGGTTCTCCACCTCAAACACGGCGTTCAGGCGGTTGGAATTGGTCTCATCCGGTCCAAAGATACGGAAATTTTTGGATTCCGCATTCATCCGGAAGATATCGCGCACATACTTGCCCAGTTCAATCATGTCCTGGCCTTCCAGCTCACCGTGTCCCTGCGTGTCAAAGGCGTAGTCACGGAAATCAGGCAGGCGCAGGTCTCTCAGCAGCAGACCGCCGTTGGCATGCGGGTTTGCACCGATGCGGGCATTGCCCACCGGCGCCAGTGCCCGGATTTCCGGCAGTGCGCGGCCGTTTTCATCAAACAGCTCTTCCGGATGATAGGACCGCAGCCAGGCCTCCAGAATCCGGAGATGCTCCTCCGGCTTTGCCATGGAGATAGGCACCTGGTGTGCCAGGAAATTGCCCTCAATGCGCTGGCCGTCCACTTCCTTGGGGCCGGTCCAGCCCTTGGGCGTCCGCAGGACAATCATCGGCCATACCGGACGGGTCGAATCATTGTTCTCCCGGGCATTTTTCTGAATGGCCTGAATGCGCTCAATCACCTGATCCATGGCTTCGGCCATCAGCCGGTGCATGGTCATGGGATCGTCGCCTTCCACAAAATAGGG
>DGWH01000141.1:0-12663 GCA_002395225.1 Christensenella sp. UBA4263 | reverse complement strand
TCGTTAATGGGATTGAGGAATTTGTTGCACTGCCAGGAAGTGGCCAGCGGGCCGGTCTCCGCTTCGCCGTCACCCACGGTCACCGCGGCGATCAGGCCGGGATTGTCAAATACCGCGCCAAAGGCATGAGCGATGCCATAGCCCAGTTCGCCGCCCTCATTGATGGAACCGGGGGTTTCCGGTGCACAGTGGGAGGGCACGCCGCCCGGGAAGGAGAACTGCTTGAAGAGTTTGGCCATGCCGGCCTCGTCCTCGGAGATATTGGGATACACCTCGGAATAGGTGCCGTCCAGGTAATCATTGGCAATGTAGAAATTGCCGCCGTGTCCGGGACCGGAGAGCAGAATCAGGTCCAGATCATACCGCTTGATGACACGGTTCAGGTGGACAAATACGAAATTCTGCCCCGGCACCGTGCCCCAGTGGCCCACGATCTTTTTCTTGATCATGTCCAGGGTCAGCGGCTTGCGCAGCAGCGGGTTCTCCAGCAGGTACAGCTGGCCGGCGGAGAGATAGTTGGCCGCACGGAACCATTTGTTCATGCGCTCCAGCAATTCCTCCGTGATAGGGCCTTTTTCCGGGCAAAGGACAGTGTTGTCACTCATGGAGATGCTCCTTTCGATTTGGAAAATACGGTTAACTCAGGGCATTATAGCAGGACTGCCGGGCAAAAGCAATTTCAGAAATGGGATCGGCGCGAGGCGTCGATTCGTCAGGTATGAGCACTAAAAAAAGCAGCGGTGCCAAAAGAACAGGCTGCGGCTCATAACAAGTGGGCCTGCCGCCGCAGCGGCAGTTTGACAAATATGCGCACAAAAAAGGCAGCAGCGCCAAAAGAACAGGCTGAGGATCATTTAAGAAGCTTTTTGACTCTGCGGTTAAGATCAGGCGGGAGAAGGCCCTGAACGCTGAGGTTTTTGATTGCCTGCTTAACACCCATGGGAAGACTGAGCATTTCCCGGTCACTCATCTGGCGGATGTTCTCAAACACGGCCTCCATCATCACCTCCGGGAGTGTCTCATCCTCACCAGCAGCCGCAGCCTGACTGTTCATGTGATCGCAAAAGTCCTTTTCGAAACCAAGAAGGGACGAGGTATTCCCTTTGTCGTCGATCTCAATTCCGGTTTTCCTGCAGAAATCCTCCAGAAAATGATAACAGCGTTCATCTCTGCAGCGGATGATTTTCGGGCAGGTGCCACTCTGTACAATCTGATCTGCAAGGTCAGCGAGGAATTTCTGCGGATCTTCCTGATTTTCCTCTGCCATATGAACCACCCGCACGTAATTTGTTTCCTCTGTAAAAGCCATCAGAATCAGCGGGAAGAATGCGTGTTTTTGGGGATCAGAAGGATTTCCCACATAAAACGACCCATAAATCATCCCCATTTGCCACGTTTCAGTTTTTTTGAGTTTTTTGATTTTCACCTGGATCAGTTCATTATTGAACTGCGGAGCAGGATAGGAAAACTTCACGTCCGGAAGCTTCGTCTCCCCGATTTCCCATTTCCCGTTCCTGCGGCTGAGCAGGAAAATAGACGGAGCAATGGATTGAGGGAGAATCTCTATGGCACGAATTTTCCCCTCATGGATCTGCCGGGAGAAGACGATTCCCGCCTCCAGTGCATCCCCCATAATCTCTACGTCTTTTTCTGACTGAATGAGGTAGGGATACACTCCCGGTGTCATATGGTACATGCATGCATACATGTTGGGGAGACGAAGATTGATTCCAAGCTTCTTCGCATATTTGCGAATCTCCTTCTCCTGGTCATCCTCCACCAGCTCCAGGTTTTCAAAGGAACAGCTCAGGCACTCCTGCATACAGGTTAATTCACCCGAAACAAACGGATCCTCGTCGGCATGCCCCATGTTTTTTGAAGCAAATTCAATCAGGCGTTTATAGGTGGTCAGGCCCTCCGGACCAGTATAAACGTTCAGGGCATAATTTTGCCCAAGCCTTCCCAGCACTGAACAGTAGCTGATGGTGCCATCCTCATGCTGCACCGCAAATATCTGTTCATCCGTCAGAAGCCGCCAGAGGTTTTCATTTTTAAACGCATAGGCCGTCTGGTACAGTTTCTCTTTGTTGATCATTCGCATTTCTCCTCTCTAGCATCATGGTTTATTGTTTTTCGATTTACAAAAGCAAACGCCAGAGGCAATCTTTCCTATTTATAACCAGATTCCAATTCCCGGCATCCGGTTCATCTTTATTCTGCAAGTTTCTTTTTCAGGCAATGACACAAGCAGATTATAATGTCTTTCTCATTTTTTGTCACCCGATTTTCCCCTGTCAGATCTTTTATTGTTCTCCATACACCAAAAAAGCCTGCAGAAACCTGCAGGCTCATGGTTTTTTCTATATTCCGTTCGGGAATAGAACCGGTTTCTGTCCGGCAGGGAGATTGTCCCCGGGCAGGGCAGGAATTGGCCCTGCCGCACAGTGACTCTCAGCCAAATCCGGGTCTCAGGCAAAATAAACCAACAACGAGGTATGAAAAAGAAGAAATCCGAAAATCCCCGTCATTTACGCTTTGTCGATGTTCTTTGTCACAATGACATCACTGCCCAGTCCAAGAACATTCGCAATGACCACATCGCCGATTCGGACCGGTGCCGTAAGGGTCTGGCGGTTAATCTCATCCATCACATCAAAAATGCGGCCCTTCGGGACGGCATTGGTCAGCCGCACACTGGTCAGCGGCATTGTGCCGTTCAGCACGCGGACACTGGTCGCAATGGTCCGGCGCGGATCCACCAGTTCCTGCGTCACATACGTTTTGCCTTTCGGGCAGAGATTGCCAGTCACGGAAAGAACCTGTGTTCCCTCATATTCCGTTTCGATTTCACAGCCATTGGGACAGACGATGCAGGTAAACGTCCGCTTCATTCCACATACACCTCCATATCCGCGCTGTCAACCAGTTTTTCCGCCCGGATGGGCAGCTGAATCATTTCAGCCGGCAGCGCCTTGCGCATCTTTTTGCGCAGTATTTCCTTTTCACCCTGGCGCACAACAATGCTTACATTGGAAAGCGGCTGCCGCACACGAAGGGACAAGGTAAAGGAACGTGTTCCGCTGATCCGCTGGGGAATCACATGTCCCACATTGTTTCCGGCATTCACCGTCAGCCGGCACTCGGGCAGCGTGCCCTCAAGCAGATATTCCGCCGCACTGTCTGCCAGTGCCTCCGCCTCAAGGGACACAAAGTCCACCAGATCATGCACATGCAGCACATTGCCGGCGGCAAAAATTCCCGGGATTCCGGTCTGGCAGTGCTCATCCACGAATGCGCCGCGGGTACGGGCATCCAGTTCAACCCCTGCTGCCAGGCTCAGTTCATTTTCGGGAATCAGTCCCACGGAGAGAATCAGGGTATCGCAGGGGATTTCCTCCTCCGTTCCCGGAATGGGCCTGAAATGCTCATCACACTGCGCAACCACAACGCTGGTCAGGCGCTCACGGCCGCGAATATCCACCACCGTATGGCTCAGATGCAGGGGAATGCCATAATCGTTCAGGCACTGTTCAATATTGCGCGGCAGTCCGCTGGGATACGACTGCACTTCGTATACCCCTTTGACATGCGCCCCTTCCAGCGTCATGCGTCGGGCCATAATCAGACCGATATCCCCGCTGCCGAGGATGACCACCTCATGACCGACCATGATGTTCTGCAGATTAATGTAATTCTGCGCAACTCCGGCCGTATAAATCCCTGCCGGCCTGGTGCCCGGCGTTGCCAGCGCACCCCGGGTGCGTTCACGGCATCCCATGGTCAGCAGCACAGCATCTGCCTGAATTTCCAGCAGGCCATGCACGCGGCTGGCTGCCGTAACCACCTTTTCCTTTGAGATATCCAGCACGGTACAGTCGGTAATACATTCAATCCCGGCCTCCTGCACCCGGTCAATAAACCGCTGTGCATATTCCGGTCCGGAAAGGCTCTCGCCAAAGCGCGTCAGTCCGAATCCGTCATGGATGCACTGACGCAGGATTCCCCCAAGCAGATGTTCGCGTTCCAGAATCAGAATATCCTTTATTCCTTTTTCCCTGAGACGCAGTGCCGCCGCCAGACCGGCAGGGCCTCCGCCCACAATGACCGCCTGTCTCTTCATCATGCCCGTTCGCCTCCCTTAACATAGCCCGTAAACATGGCCGAATTGCCGTTGGTCAGACGCACATCCGTTACGGCTTTTCCCAGTTCCTCCCGGATCATGGCCGTAATCCTCGTCTCACAGTAACCGCCCTGGCAGCGTCCCATGCTGGCACGCGTGCGGACCTTGATCCCGTTCACCGTGCAGACACCAAGGGGATTATGGATCGCCTCCCGGATCTCCGCCCGGGTAATCGTTTCGCACCGGCACACAATTTCGCCGTAATCCGGGTCCGCCGCAATCAGCCGGGCCTGCTCCTCACGGCTCGCCTCATGGAAACGGGTAATTCCCTTCCGGCAGGGGTCAAAGGCAGGATTGGGAACAAGCGTCTCCTTTTCAGAAAGCAGACGGACCACACGCCTTGCAATGGGCAGGGCACTGGTAAGTCCCGGACTTTCAATGCCCACCAGGTTGATGACCCCCGGCACATTTTCCCGCCGCTCAATCAGGAAATCCTGAATCTCCCCGGTCGCCGGGTCAATGCGCTTGGGTCTGGCACCTGCAAATGTGCGGATATAGTACTCGCGCTTCATGTGTTTAAACATGCGGGCACCGCTTTCCTGCAGGCCATCCATGCCCACCTGGCGGACACTGTAATCCTCCCCGTCTTCCACATTGAAGCTGTTGGGGCCCACCAGTACGTTGCCATCCACGGTCGGCGTGGCATGGGTATCAAAGGTATTGCGCTCGGTCGGCGCCGGGTAGACGGGAATCCGGGCAAACGCGCCGGCTTTTTTATCCAGCACAAAGTATTCCCCTTTAACCGGCTGGATGACATATCCGGGAATTCCCAGCATTTCACTGATTTCCGCGCTGTGCAGTCCGGCACTGTTGATCACCCAGCGGCAGGCAAAATCGCCTTTGGTGGTATGCAGCACATGTCGTCCGTCCGGCAGCATTTCGCTGCCCGTCACCTCAGTATACAGATGATACTCGGCTCCGTTCTTCACGGCATTCTCTGCCAGTGCAATCGTATAAATGAAGGGATCCAGGATTCCGCTGCTGGGGCAGTGAATGGCAAAGTTTCCTCCTGCCGAGGGGTCAATCTCATCCATGCGGGCACGGTCAATCAGCTCCATGCCCGGCACGCCATTGGCCTTGCCGCGCTCAATCATGGCAAGGAGACGCTGACGGTGTTCCTCCGTAAACCCGACAATGAGCTTTCCAGTCCGCTTGAACGGCACATCCAGTTCTCTGGCCACCTGATCAAATTCCCGGTTTCCCTCCACACAGCACTGTGCCTTGAGGCTTCCGGTCTTATACAGAAATCCGGCATGCAGCATGCCCGTATTCCGTCCGCTGGTCTGGGTGCACACATCACTTTCCTTTTCCAGCACCCCGACTTTGAGCTGATAGCGTGTCAGTTCGCGTGCTATGGCACTGCCTACCACGCCGCCGCCAATGACAATAATGTCATAACTTTGCATGATTTTACCTCCCCTGTTTTTGTCCTTTGCCGCCGCTCAGAGTGACCCGGAGCAAACCATCCTGTCACCTCCAGAGCCTTTGCAGGCAGCAGGCCGGTTTGCCGCCTTGCCGATTTTCAGGCCCCCTAAACCGCACGCTCCGTCACAAGGCAGCAAATCCGTTTCCTTCCGGATGAAAAGGTTGCAAATTGGTTTCCTTTGCTTTATCATACAGGCACATCAAACACGTGTCAAATTCATATAATTTACAGATATGTTAGCACAGCTAACATACAAACCATTCCCCGCCCGATTTCAGTCCGCTCTGAAGCGGACAGATTCAGGACTCAGGCAACTGACAAATCCAGTATTTGAAGAGGAGTGGTCCTGTCCCGCCGCGACAGTTTGTCAAATCCGGGCCATAACAAAACCACGCAGGCTGAGGCCTGCAAAGGAGCAGCACATGGACCTTCACCTGATCGAAAACATCGTCTGCATCGCGGATGAACGCAGCATAACCCGTGCCGCTGAAAAGCGCTTTGTCACTCAAAGTGCCCTGAACCAGCAGCTGCAGAAACTGGAGGAGGAACTGGGGACGCCGCTGTTCATCCGCTCCCGGGCCAACTGGCAGCCGACGCCTGCCGGTGAGGCATATCTGGCTGCCGCCCGGCAAATGCTGCTGCTGAAAAAGGATGCCTATGCCCAGATCGCAGATTATGCAGAAAAAAGCAGCCGTCATTTAACGGTCGGTCTGATTCCGGAACGGGGAATCGACATGTTTACCACCATCTATCCGGCGTTTCACGCAAAATTCCCCCAGATCCAGGTAGAACCGGTGGAATGCCGGGTAACGCTCATGCAGCACATGATTACGGCCGGACAGCTGGACCTGGGACTGGCAACCCTGACTCAAAAACAGCAGGACGGAAACGAATACCATTATATGGCCGACGAGGAAATCGTGCTGGCGGTTCCTGCATCACATTCTCTGGCCACAGGCGGCAGTCCCGACTGGCGGTGTGCACGAGAGAAAAAGCTTGAGGTCTTTTCGGAGGAATCCTTTGTCCGCATTTATCAGCAGTCCACGCTGTTTTCCCTGACAGAGGATCTGTTTGCCCGGGCAGGATTTACGCCGCATGTGCTGTTCTCCACTGCCAGCAATCTGAGCAAATACCGCATCGTTTCTCTTGGCCTTGGCTGTGCCCTGCTGCCAACCGTCTATGCCATCAACGACGGCAGTGTGGTATATTTTCGTCTGCCATCCCGTCCCAGCTGGCAGATTACCATGTGCAGCCGTCAGGGAGCCTACCTGGGGAAAGCCGAGCAGGCATATCTGGAACTGTGCCGCAATTACTGGATTTCTGCCGCTCAGGGGGCTGATTCCCTGCTGGCGAAAAACAAAGCATGATCCCGGACATTGCCTCCAGAACAGGCAATGTGCTTCGCTTTCCTTCATTTCCATCTAGAGGACATCAGAATGGGACAGTATCGTAAATATACTGCAGTTCTCTTTAAAAGAGTAACTTCTCTGTCCAATTTACAAGACTTATTTCACCCACGTGGGAGCTGGGGGAAAAAGTTCGTTTTGCAATTGAAGTATCGTGCGAAATCCCCGATCTCGCAGAAATCTATATTGACACCATGTCAGCTTTATGATATTCTTCTCAGCGTTCACGCTTGTTTGAACTGCAGAAAGAGTTCATCCGACGCAGAAGCGTCGATTTATCAATGTCAGCATTGAAAAAACAGAGCCGCACGAACAAGTTTCGGCTCTCAAAGGAGGAATATCCTATATCCAGAGGCTCACCCGCGCTGACGGCCGCGCGGAAAGAAGAAATCATTGCCGCCTGTGCAGAGCTGTATGAAACCATGAGTTTCAAGGAAATCACCATCAAGGAGATTGCAGCTGCCACAACGTTCACCCGTACGTCGATCTATAACTACTTTGAAACAAAGGAAGAAATCTTTCTGGCACTGCTGCAGAAAGAATATGAGCTGTGGGACGAAGCCATGGATGCCGTCATGGTGCAGAAAGAATCCATGACCCGCGATGAACTGGCTCAGACCCTGGCCAGGACTCTGACACAGCGGCCAAGACTTTTGCGTCTCCTGTCCATGAATCATTTCGATATGGAAGCAAATTCCCGTCCGGAGCGGCTGGCTGAATTCAAAATCGCCTTTGGGTCCTCCCTGACCCATGTTACCCGAATGCTCGAAAAGTATATTCCTGAAATGGACGACCACGCCCGGCAGCAGTTCCTGTATGCGTTTTTCCCGTTCATTTACGGCATCTATCCCTATACCAGCGTAACAGAAAAGCAGAAGCTGGCCATGGAGCAGGCGGGTATCTCCTATGTCTATCAGTCCGCCTATGATCTCACCTACACCTGCCTCAGAAAGCTGCTGGATGTAAAACCGTAAGCCTGGCCTTGCCAAAAGCTTTCCGGATTCGGTTTTCGCGCCTCACTGAGGCTTTTTTGTCATCCCGCACTGCCGGGGGGTATTGAAAGAAAGGGATAAAAATGCAGGGAATCCTTCGATGGATCGAGCCCAAAGATGCTTTGCCAAAAGAGCGGCAGTTCTTTTCCAATGCCGCACTGAAAGCCATGATCATTCCTCTGCTCATTGAGCAGCTCCTGCAAATGGTGGTCGGCCTGGCTGATACCATGATGGTCAGCTATGCCGGCGAGGCCGTCGTGGCGGGTGTCGGGCTGGATACCATGATCTACACCATTTTCATCTACCTCTTCACGGCCATTTCAGCCGGCGGAGCGGTCGTGGTAAGTCAGTATATCGGCAGCAGAAACAAGGACAATTCCGAACTGGCCGCCTCCCAGATTTTCCACATTGCCGGCCTCCTGTCCCTGGTCTGCACGGCGCTGATGCTGTTGTTTGGTTCCACCCTCCTGCAGGCCATGTATCCGGAAACAGAGCCGGCCACCATGGAAGCCTGCAAGACCTATATGTGGATCGTAACGCTCTCTTTTCCCGCAAACGCGATCTATAACGCCGGTGCCGCCATCTATCGCTCCATGGGTGAGACCAGGATTACCATGTGGGTTTCTTTGCTGGCAAACCTGATCAATGTGGCAGGCAACGCCATCGGGATCTTTGTGTTAAAGGCAGGCGCAGCAGGCGTCGCCTGGCCGACCACATTTTCCTGGTATGTGGCTGCCCTGTGCATGACCTGGCTTTGTATTCATCCCGGGGGAAAAGATCCGGTTCGTATCCGTGCAAAGCATGTGTTCCGTCTGGATGTTCCCATGGCCAAGCGCATCCTCGGGGTCGCGATTCCAAATTCCATCGAGAACACGCTTTTTCAGGCCGCCAAGGTTGTCCTGGGAATGCTGGTAGCCACCTTTGGCACCTCCCAGATCGCCGCCAACACCACCGGACAGACCTTCTGGTCCCTTGCCGCCTGCATGAGCATGTCCATGGGAACCGTCTTCATTACCGTCATCGGTCAGTGTATGGGTGCCGGTGATGTCGAAGCAGCCGACTGGTACATGCGAAAGCTGACACGGCTTTCCCTGATGCTTGCCCTGGTATGGAACATTCTGGTCATGATCCTGACCCCTCTGCTGCTCCCGCTTTACGACCTTTCCGCTGAAACCAAGCACCTGATCCTGATTATCGTGGCAATTCACAATCTGTTTGCCGCCTTCGTTCAGCCCTTTTCCGGTCCCCTTTCCTCCGGTCTCCGGGCCGCAGGTGATGTCACATTCACCATGTGGGCCTCTCTTTTTGCCACGGTTGTCTGCCGGACCTTCCTCTCTTTCCTGCTGGCCAAGTGGATGGGAATGGGAGTCATCGGCATCGCCCTGGCCATGGTTCTGGACTGGTGTATCAAGGCCGCACTGGATATCGCCCGATTCCGCAGCAAAAAGTGGGCCGGAAACAGGATCATTTAACAACTTCTTCAGGCCTGAACAGACATTCTGCCGACTCAGCGTGAGTGAACAGGATGTCTGTTTATTTGTCATGCCACAAGACCGCTAATATTTCGCTAAGAAAATGCCCGCTTCCACTTTTCCCCCGTTTCCCGGTCCGCATCATGATATAATCAGGCGTAGATAAGGGCCGATGCG
Organism: Christensenella sp. UBA4263; assembly: GCA_002395225.1. Taxonomy (GTDB): domain Bacteria; phylum Bacillota; class Clostridia; order Christensenellales; family Aristaeellaceae; genus Ventricola. The sequence goes on along the minus strand of DGWH01000141.1, from coordinate 3,010 downwards.
CAGCATCGTTATTGTCCAATAGGCGTACTGAAGAGCGGCGGTGCCGCGAAAGAACAGGCCGCAGATCATCGCGGAGGGCCGATGCGCAGCATCGTTTTGTCCAATATGCGTACTGAAAAGCAGCGGTGCCGAAACACTGATCATAAAGAGGACGGACTCATGCATAAAGAGAAATTCCCCCGATTCTGGAGAAATTTACTCCTCACATCCGGCATTATGGCTGCGGCTCTCGTCCTGTCCATGTTCCTGGCCCGTGTCAATGATGACAACAATCCATTTGCCACAGCCGTCTTTATTCTCGCCGTGGCACTGATTGCCCGGTTCACCAGCGGATACGGGTGGGGCATTGCCGCCTCAATCGCCGGCACTTTTTTTGTGAATTACATCTTTACCTATCCGTTCTGGACCTTTAACATCACCTATCCCGGCTATGCGCTGACTGCCGCCGTCATGCTGATCGTCTCCATGATCATCAGCGCGCTGACCACACAGATCAAGCAGCAGGAACAGTTTCGCTTTGAAGCGGAGCGAGAAAAGATGCACGCCAATCTTCTGCGGGCCATTGCACACGACATCCGGACTCCGCTTGCCTCCATCCTGGGCGCCAGCTCTGCCCTGCAGGAACAGACACTCTCAGCAGAGGATCAGGAACCTCTGGTCGACGGCATCCGGCGGGATGCCCAGTGGCTGGTGCGTGTCACCGAAAACCTCCTTTCCGTGACCAGGATCAGCGGCGATATTTCCATCCGGAAAGAGGACGAGGTGCTTGAGGAAATCATCGGAAGCGCCGTCCACAAGTATCGCCGTTCACCGGAGGCTTTGCCTGTCCTGGTCGATACACAGGACCGCATCCTGATCGTGCCGATGGACGGCGTGCTGATCGAACAGGTACTTATTAATCTGTTTGACAACGTCAATGCCCATGCCGCCGGTGCCACGCAGATCTGGCTGCATATTACGACAAAGTCAAACCGGATCATTCTCTCTGTTGAAGATAACGGCGCCGGTGTGGATGCCGCCAGGATGTCCCGTCTGCTTGAAGGCAGTCCGGCCTCTGAACACGCGGACAGCCGGCGCGGCATGGGAATCGGACTGACGGTATGCCGTACCATTGTCCGCGCGCACCAAGGAGAAATGCATGTCAGCCGAAGCGCTCACGGCGGTCTGGCTGTCAGCTTTGATCTGCCTTATCCTCAGTAAAACCTCTGTTCAAACAATATCAGCAAACAATAACCAGCCCGTCCTGAGAGGAGAATGAATTTGGCCGGAACACTTCGAAATAAAATCCTGATCATCGAGGACGATCCGGGAATCTGTACCTTTCTCAAAACCACCCTCACGGCCAGCGGCTATGATCCCCTTACCGCGTCCGATGGAAAAAGTGCCCTGCAGATCATCTCCTCCCACTGTCCGGACTGCATTCTGCTGGATCTTGGTCTGCCCGATATGGACGGCCGCTCGATTATCCAGAGCGTTCGCAGCTGGACGCAGACCCCCATCATTGTCATTTCCGCACGAAGTCATGAAAGAGACAAGGCAGAGGCGCTGGATGAGGGCGCGGATGATTACATTACGAAGCCTTTCGGAACTGTGGAACTGCTGGCACGCATTCGTGCCGCCCTGCGGCATACCTGCACCACGGCAGAAAAAGATGAAATTGGTCTGAACGGCGTTTACCGGGTCGGCGGCCTTGAAATCGATTACCGAAAGCACCGGGTCATCGTCAGCGGGAACGACGTTCATCTGACACCCACCGAATTTCGCATCGTATCCCTGCTGGGAAAGCATGCCGGACGCGTCCTGACCTATAAGGCCATTCTCCAGGAACTCTGGGGACCCGCCGCCTCCATGGACAACAAAATTCTGCGGGTGTACATGGCCGGTATCCGCCGGAAAATCGAATCGGATCCCAATGAGCCGAAATATATTTTCACGGAGGTCGGCGTCGGCTATCGCATGGCAGAAAATGACGAGGATGCATAAAATCAAAGACCGGGCAATGCCCGGTCTTTGGTTTATTTTGCCGTTGATTTGTGTTTCTGACGAAGGGGTTTGGTCGCATAAATAAGCAGAACGCCCACGGCGATCGCCAGGAAAAGGGCACTGATGGGACTGGTCAGGAACGGCATGAAATCGCCTTTTGTCCGGATCATGCCGCGGCGGTAGTTGACCTCTGCCAGGGGTCCCAGGATAAAGCCCAGAATGAACGGGGTTGAGGGGATCTCCAGCTTCTTAAACGCAAAGCCCAGTGCACCGAAGACAAGACAGGCAATGACCTGGCTCATGTTGTTCTTGAGCGCATAGGCGCCGATAGTGCACAGAACGAAAACGCAGGGCAGCAGAATATACTTGGGAATGCTGAGGAGCTTGACAAAGACCCGCAGGCCAAAGAATTCCATGAACAGCATGATAACGGAGGCAATGAGCATGGCGGCAAAGATGCCGTACACAACATCTGCCTGGTTCTGGAACAGCAGGGGTCCCGGTGTGAGACCGTGAAGGGTGAGGGCACCCAGCAGCATGGCGGTGGTGGTATCGCCGGGGATGCCCAGGGTGAGCAGCGGCACCATGGCGCCGCCGATGGTGGCGTTGTTGGCGGTTTCAGAGGCCACGACGCCGTCGATTCGGCCGGTTCCCAGAGGTCCGAGTTCATCCGCCCGCTTGTCAGCATTCTTGGCCACCGTGTAGGCCAGCACATTGCTTGTTCCGCCGCCGATGCCGGGCAGAATGCCGATGCCCATGCCGATAAGGGCCGAACGCAGGGCGTTCCATCCCTGTTCCCAGAATTCCTTCATGGTGAAGCCGAAGCCCTTGACGCCCTTCATGCTGGGCTGAATGACTTCCTCGTCGTTGTGGCGGCTGGTCTCGGCGGCGCTGATGATCTCACCTACCGCGAACAGACCGACCATGACGGCCAGCATGTCAAATCCGCCCTTGAGCGCCGTCTGGCCGAATGTAAAGCGGGCCGTTCCCTCAATGGCATCCGTGCCGACCGTGGAGAACATGAAGC
>DGWH01000030.1:43229-44101 GCA_002395225.1 Christensenella sp. UBA4263 | reverse complement strand
CGTCAAAATCAAGATGTTTTCTATAATGAGCGAAATTCTATCTCCATTGCTCCGAGGAAGCCCGGATGCCAGTGATCCCTTTCAATTTTTCCCGGCATACAATGATCTTCTCTCACGTCGCAGACTTTTATATCTATATTCTCATCTATAATATTACCACAACTGCGGTGCTTTTTCAACTGCCAGAGCAGCAGAATTCTTTTACAAACCAGATATGATCATCCACCATCAGGCTTTCTCCGGCAGATTCCAAAGCATGGCGTCAAACCCGGTTATCGTTCCCGACAATTTCCGGGTTTTCTCAATAAACCGCTCGATCTTTTCTGCCTTGTCATCAGGGTGCTGATCTTTTCCGTAGCCTTTTTCCGTTTACTCTGTCCCGGTGTACTGCTTCATTGCCGCTTTGTCCCTGGATAGAGTGAAAATCCGCGAACAGTAACAGCATGGCCGCTGTCTCACCAGTGACCGCAACAAATCGAATCTTTAAATTCCATCTGTATTATGCTATACTATGGAGCGATATTTGGGAAAATGTCCGCATTCCTCCGGATATGCCGCTTTTCCCGCCATTCTTTCAACTTATATCTGCCAAAATGCGCAAATCACCTGCAGCAGATGATCCTAACAGAGAGGAGATAACGGTATGCCAAGAAGAAACCGGCCATATCTGAATGAAACACTGCCGGATCAGGTGCCTCCGACACAGGCAGATTCTGTTGATTCCTCTGTTTCTCCGTCTCAGCCCGACTTAACGGAAGCCGTTTCCATGCACATTCCGCCAACGTCGGAAGAAGAAGCTGTTGTCTCGCACACGCCTCCTGAACCGGAAGAAGTCTTCGCTTCTCCGGACGTTCTCCCCGAACCGGAAGAAG
>DGWH01000030.1:0-43178 GCA_002395225.1 Christensenella sp. UBA4263 | reverse complement strand
GAACCGGAAGAAGTCGCCGCTTCACCGGACATTTCCCCCGAACCGGAAGAAGCCGCCGCTTCTCCGGACATTCCTCCCGAGCCGGAACAAACCGTCGTTTCCGGGGCACTGGCAGAACTGGATTCCCCCCGGGAAGAAGTTTCACTGAAACGTCGTAAAACGGCTCGCGGCACCCGTGAAAGGTCAGACTCATATGACACGTTTGACCCGCAGAAACTGTCCGGGAACGGGGAGCCGGAAAAAGAAGAAACAGCCCCCGCCATATCCGGTACTATCAACCAGGAATGGCTGAATTCAAACCGCCAGGCCGGTTTCATTCCCACCGCTTCGGATTCCGGGTCCGCCGGCCGGCGAAAGCGTCTCAAACCGCCTTCCGCCCTGATCAGCAAGATTGAACCCATGCTGCATGAATTCCGCGAGAAGCTCAGCGGCAGTGAGGAGTCCGGGAAAGTTCCCAGATACAGACGCTCACCGGGCGTGCAGGCAGGTGCCGGCTATGTTCCGAAGGACACGCCTCCGCAAAAGCGAACCATTTCCCGCAGCCGGGCCGGTATCCGTCAGGAAAACCAGTCCGCCGGCTATGTCCCCAGGGAAACTGATTCCCGGGGCGGCATCACGCTCTTCGGGCACCACATTCCCGGCAATACCATCCGTCTGATCCTGATGGGCATATTCGGAGCGGTTGCGCTCTACTCTCTGATCATGATCGCCCGCATCGTATGGCGAAGCATTCGCACCTCTCAGGTAAACCAGGAATTGTCTCAGCGGCACAGTCAGCCGGCGGACACGGACAGTGCCGACATTCCGTTTACCATTTACACAGAGGAAGATTCGGAGGACAGCGCAGATTCCGGCGAGGCAGAAAGTCCGGATGAGACGGTTGTCGCCGCCGGGAACGAAACGGATGAAAACGCACTTTCCGCTGATTCATCCGAAGGTGAGCCGGAAAATTCCCCGTCTCAGGAGCAGCTGGCTGCTCAGGCAACGCCCACCCCCGCGCCCCTTGTCCTTACGACAAAATTCCATCAGATCGGCGGAGATGCACTGCCGGAGATGGCCTCTTTGTACAAGGATAACCACGATCTGGTCGGCTGGCTCAATATTCCGGACATTCTGGATCTTCCGGTTGTCTACAGGGATAATGTCTATTATCTGACCCACGATTTCTATAAACAGAAAAACACTTCCGGCACACTGTTCCTGGATGAGAATCATCCCTATAAGGAAAAATCGCAGAATCTTCTTTTCCACGGACACAACATGCGGGACGGCAGCATGTTCGGACGTCTTACCCAGTATAAATCCAACCTCAGTTTCCTGAAGAACAACGCCTTCTTCACCTATTCCTCCCTCTGGAAAAAAGAGGAGTACGTCATTTTTGCCGTCCTTCAGGTTTCCCTGAATCCGAGAGATCCCACCTTTTTCAATTACTTCACCCATTCGACGTTCCGTACGGATATCGAATTCATCACCTATATTTCAGACCTCATGGCTCATTCCATGTACGCCATTCCGGTGGACGTAAAGCCCAGCGATGCCCTGATCACCCTCTCCACCTGTCTTGAGGATGACCGTCTGGTCATCGTTGCCCGGAAACTGCGCGAAGGAGAGTCGCGGCATCATCTGAAAGAAATCGTTCAAAGTGCTGCCAGGCTGTAATCTTTACCCCGCTGAAACAAACAAAGGCCGTCTCTGACGGCCTTTGTTTTATGGCAATACAATCTTCGGTTCATCCGGATTGGCACGATACAGAACAAATCGTTTTCCTACCGTCTGCACCGGTTCGGCATGCAGCGCCTCGCAAAGCGTATCCAGCGCTTCCCTTGCCTCGATCGGGCTGTTCTGGAGCACCGTTCCCTTCACAATCTCCCTGGCAGTCAGGGCATCATCCGCCTGTCGGATCAGGTTTTCACCAATGCCCTCCTTCCCAACATGCAGAATCGGTTCAACGGGATTGGCCAGTCCTCTCAGATAAGCCCTCTGTTTGCTTGTAATCATCTTTTCTCACTCCACAAAATCAAATTCCATGTCACCAAAGACGACGGTATCTCCCTCTCCGGCCCCAATCTGCCTCAGTGCATCAATCACGCCGCGCGCTCTGAGGGTCCGGTGGAAATAGTTAAGCGAATCCTGTTCGCTGAAATTGACCGAGGCCAGCAGCCGGTCACAAAGCGGTCCGTAAACCTCAAAGGAACCATCATCCCGGCGGCGCACCTCAAAGGGATTGGTGTCGAAGATCTCCTCGACCTCCTCCGCCTCATACACAAGAATCTCCGGCAGGGTCGGAAGGATCCGCACCACCGCGCCCATCAGCTGTTCCAGTCCCTGATGTGTCGCGGCGGATATCGGATAAACCTCAATATCCGTTCCGTGCAGATGCTGACGCAGCCGCTCCAGATTTTCCTCGGCCCCCGGCAGATCCATCTTGTTGGCAGCCACAATCATCGGCCGCTCGGCCAGTCCGCCATAGGCGGCCAGCTCATCACTGATCTGCTCGAAATCCTCCACCGGGTCCCGTCCCTCTGAGCCGGAAATATCAATGACATGCAGAAGGAGACGCGTCCGTTCCACATGACGCAGGAACTGGTAGCCAAGGCCCACACCATCGCTGGCCCCTTCCACCAGACCTGGAATATCGGCCATGATGAAATCCACCCCATACTGCCGGCAGATTCCAAGATTGGGCTGCAGCGTCGTAAAATGATAGTTGGCAATTTTCGGTCTGGCGGCCGTTACGGCGGCCAGAAGACTGCTTTTCCCGACGTTCGGGAAGCCCACCAGGCCAACATCCGCAATGCTCTTCAGTTCCAGTTCAAACTCGCGGATCTCTGTTTTCTGTCCCGGATTGGCAAATCCCGGTGCCTGACGTGTGGCCGTTGCAAAGCGGGCATTTCCCCAGCCGCCATTGCCGCCTTTCAGGAGCACCCGGCGTTCGCTGCTTTCATGCATATCCGCCACGATCTTCCCCTCCGGCTGCAGGCGCACAATGGTCCCCACCGGCACCTTGATCACCAGATCACTGCCGGATTTGCCCCGCCGCAGGGCGGAACTGCCATTTCCGCCGCTTTCCGCCTGGAATTTCCGCTGAAACCGGAAATCCATCAGGGTATGCATGTTCGGGTCCGCATAAAGGATGACACTTCCGCCGTTCCCGCCGTCGCCGCCGTCCGGTCCCCCGTTCTGGACAAATTTTTCGCGATGAAACGAGACTGCCCCGTTACCGCCGTTTCCTGCCTTGGCAGTGATTCTTACCTGATCTACAAACATTTCCTGATTCCTTCCCGTTTTATCGCTCGCCGGCTGCCGGCACAATTCTGTTAGTATCCGATCCGCCGTATCACGTGGCATTATACCCTGACCCTGCCATTCCGTCAAGCATTTGCCCGCCTCAGCCCATATCCGGCGGGCATCCTGCATTTACTGTTCACGAATATTTTGAGCGGCACAGATCCGTTCAAAACATTGCTGCTCCCGGACAGAGTGAAAATCCGTGAACAGGTATATCCTGCGCAATTCCCTTTCATCTGCTCAAACAGGCACCTTTCCATTTTGGAAGCATTATTGACTTTTGCGGACAGGATGGTAAAATTCATCTCGATAATGTCCGCTTCGTTTCTAACAGCAGTGGTCCGTATACAAAGGTTTTTTTCTGTCCCCGGCCCCCTTCATGGGAAACTTCATGTCTCGAGGTGATGATAATGAAAACAAGAAACCATGCCGTCGAAGGTCTGCGCGGCATCGCCTTCATCCTGGTCTTTCTCGGACACACCAGTCTTCTTCCGACGCCTTTCGGGATGAGCCGTTTTACTTACTTTGGCTGTTTTGCCGTCACGGTATTCCTGATGATCAGCGGCTATCTGACCGGGAAAAAGTATCTGCTGGATTCACCGGATGCTCCCTGCAGCATTCTTAAGCTGGTAAAGGGCAGACTGAGCAGAATCGTTCCCCTGCATGTCATCACGCTGCTGCTGGCCATCCCGCTGGCCGTATCCGCAAAAGCCATGGACTTGCCCCGCTTTCTGGCGAACCTGTTTCTGCTGCAGGCATGGGTTCCTTCCATGGATTATTACTACTCGTTTAACGCGCTCGCCTGGTACCTGAGTGTCTATCTGTTTCTCACCCTGATAACACCGGCACTGATTGCCCTGCTTCGAAAAATCCGGCATCGGGGCAGTTTTGCGGTGCTGATTGTGCTGACGGTTTTTGAAGCAGCCTGGTGCGCTCTGAACTCCGGTTCGTTTGCGCATGCACATTACTGGGTCTATGTCTTCCCGGCCGCAAGGCTGGCGGACTATCTGTTTGGCATGGAACTTGCCCTAGTGCTGCAGGAGGAACGGCCGGTACTGAATACCGTTTGCCGCTGGGGCGCGATTCCTCTGGCAACTCTGCTGCTGATTCTCTCCATGTTCCAGTTCAATTTCTATTTTCTGGCCTCCGTTTGGGTGATTCCGGCAGCGATGCTGCTGGTGCTGATTCACGACCCGAATAAACCGGGCATTCCGTACGGCCTCTTCAAGAGCCGTCTCCTGGTGAAACTGGGCGAAATCTGCTTTCCGATGTACCTGATTCACCAGCTGGTCATGCGGTATATGACCATGATTCCGGGAAAGCTGTTCAGCCCTTTCGCCATTCCGGTCTATGTGCTGGTCTTTGCGGTCAGTCTGGGACTGGCCATTCTTTACACTGCCCTCTTCGGGAGCCGAAAAAGAGGCTGAGTCATGTCCGGCTCTGAATCGTCACCGGCCCATCGAATCATGGTCAGATGGGTCGGTGACGGTTCAGAGCCGCAAAACGGACCGATATATCCGCACGGAGAAAGAACATCGTTAAGCGTTTCCATCAAAATTCATCTGTGCAATTTAGCGTTTATTGACAACTTTTGTCGTGTTCCTGATTTGTTGTTGCTTTTCAGAAACAAAAGTGGTATCATTCTTAACCGGCATATCCTTGTTCTGCACAAACAGTTGCAGAGCCAGAGTCCAAAAGGAGGTGAAAAGCATCATGAACAAATATGAGGTCATCTACATCATTGATGCCAACGTCGAGGAAGGTGCTCGCAAAGAGCTGATCGAGAAGGTAAGTGGCATCATCACCGCCAACAACGGTGAGGTAGTAAAGGTCGAAGAGTGGGGCAAGCGCCGTCTTGCCTATGCCATCGATTACAAGACTGAGGGCTATTATGTGTACGCCGCGTTCAACGGTGAAGCCGCACTGCCCAAGGAACTCTCCCGTAATCTCGGCAACAATGAGAGCATCATCCGTTCTCAGATCGTCAGGTTGATCGATAAGAAGCACAGCGTCAAGCCGCGTCCGGTCCGTGCAGCCGCACCCGCCGAAGAAGCCGAGGCTGTTGCTGAGGTATCTGTCGAGGCAGAAGAGTCCGCTCCCGTCGAGGAGTAATCTCCCCTGTCTCCCCCGAGAAATGTTATTGTAGTATTGACGAGGCTATACATGAACAAAGTATATTTAATTGGTAATCTGACCAGAGACCCTGAGATCCGGACCACAACCACGGGCATTCAGGTCTGCAACTTCAGTATTGCTGTCAATCGCCGCCGTCGTGCCGACGGTGTTCAGGAAACGGATTTCTTTAATATCGTTACCTGGCGTCAGCTGGCGGAGCTCTGCAGCAAATATCTGTCCAAGGGCCGCAAGGTAGCCGTTTCCGGTTCTATCCAGACCCGTACGTACGAAGCTCAGGATGGCTCAAAGCGCAACGCATTTGATATCGTTGCGGATGAAGTCGAGTTCCTTTCCTCTCAGAATGCATCTACATCCTCGGGCGAGTATCATCCAGCTGCTCCCGCTGCACCTGCTGCCGCCGCTCCTGTGGCTCAGCCGGTCAATTATCCGACTCAGGATTCTGAGTTCAATTCGGTAGCAATTGAAGATGATGACCTTCCGTTCTAAAATTTGCAGAGATTAAAAATGGCCCCTGTGGCCTGAAAGGAGAAACTCATGTCTGAGGATCGTCAGGCACGTCATCCCCGCGGGAATCGCAAGCCCCGCAGGAAAGTATGTGCATTCTGTGTCGATAAGATTGAATACATCGACTATAAAGAGTTCCGGGATCTGAATTCCCGGATGCGCAGAAACATCAACGAGCGCGGCAAGATTCTGCCCCGCCGTATGACCGGCACCTGCGCAAAGCATCAGCGCCAGCTGTCCGAAGCGATCAAGCGCGCACGCGCCATTGCGCTTCTTCCGTACAGCGCCGAGTAACATGCTCACCCCTCTTCCATTTGGAAGAGGGGTTTTTTTAGCTGAATATAGGGAGCCATCCGGCTCCCCATGGGTTTATTTTGTTTCAGTCCCGACAATTTCCAGTTCGATTTCCGCACGGACTTCCTGATCAGGCATTGCCCCCTCCGCCGCTGCGGCAATGGTTACTTTTCCCGCCGGACAATTCTTCTTCACCGTTACGGCTCCTTCTCTGCTGACGCTGACAAAGTCGGCCATCTCAGGTTCCGCAACCGACCAGGTGATCTTTCCGTTCGTCGGCTTTTCCGGTGTAAGAACGGCTTTAATCTTCCGGCTCTTTCCTGCCTCAATCCGGGTTTCATCGACACTGAGCTCCAGTGCGGTCACAGGAACCGCCACGGTCACATTGAACGTTGCTTTCTTCTGGCTCCCATCATCCACGGTCACCGCAATCACACTCTTCCCCGCTGAGAGAGCGGTCACCAGCCCGTTTTCATCGACAGAGGCAACCTTTGCATTCGATGAAGCATACTTGAACTTCTGCAGTGCCGTATCCGGCAGCGCCGCGGCACTGATGCTGGCCGTCTCTTTTCCCTCCAGGAGGAAAAGTGCCTCACGGTCAATGGACGCCTCGATGCCGGATGCTTTCGGATGAATGACAATCATCGCTGTCGCCGACTGTGTCGGACAGTATTGACTGGTATAGGTCACCGTAAGCTCCTTTATGTCATCCAATGTGCCTTTAGCCGTAAACGTATCTTTCTGCATGCTTCCGTAATCCTGCAGACTGCCGCCATTGTAACTGATCGACCAGTCGACCCCGGCATTTTTCATCTTGCTGTTGACAAGGTCTGGATTGGCAAAAACCGGTTCAAATGTAATTTTCTGTCCGGCGGCAATTTCGCCGCCCTGGATCGTGAAGGCAAAATCTTCTTCCTTCAGCGTATCCGAACAGATAATGGCCATCTGCTGATAGCTCTGCAGAATATCATACGCAAACACATAGAGCACCGGATACCGGCCTTCCTCATGCGCGGTAAAAATCGCTTTCTTATCAGACTCGGTCACCAGATCAATGTTCTTCCTGCCCTTCTCATGTGAATAATTACTCGTCCAGTTGTTTTTCTTATCCGCTTCGACCATTGCAAGACATTCCGCCTTCTCCGGATAGGTCGTGATAAAATCATACAGGTTAACCGATTCTCCAGGTTTGACAAAGACAACCTGCTCCGTTTTTGGATTCCTGGAGTCCGGAATCCGTTCCGTATGAATGGTCAGAACTCTCTGCGCATAGTGTTTCGCACCCTCAGCCACAATGCAGTACGTCGCTGTTTCAGGATCAGTATTAAACAGCATGGACTGATCGAGGTACATCACATCTTTTTCGACATTCACCAGCTTTTCTCTTCCCGGTTTCACACTGACCGGCGTCACAGAGAGCTTTGTAACCTTTTCATTTCCTTCAAGCGTAAGCGATGTTCCAAAGTACTGCCAGTATCCCCATACATTGCCCTGCGGCGTAATATAGAACGGATTGTTTTCCCACATGTCCAGTGTATAGCTGCTTTCCTCTGAGAATTCACCCTTTTCTTTTGTACCGGTATAGCCGAGAATGGTCAGTGTGAGCTCTGCCGCCTCCAGTTCCGTATTTTCCGGTTTTGCCCGAACCGTCACCGTCCCCACTGCATTTTCGCCAATGGAAAGAACTCCCTGCTCATCAATCGAACATGCCTCATTTCCCTCCGTGCTGAAGATGATCTTCTTTCCTTCCGCTTCGGTCATCAGCGGCTCGGCGTTGATCTGAACCGCCGTACCCGGAAATGCCCCGGATTCTGCCGAAAGCAGATAGGGGTAATCCCCTGCATAGACGGTCATCTCAGTGTCTTTCTCAATATTTCCATTTATGCTTTTGAAGGTACATGGATAAACGCCTTTTTCATGGAAGATATACACGCCATATCTGACTTTCTCAACTTTATCGCCCACTTCACCAGGAAATACAGAATAAGAATCGAATGAAGAGTCGTCCAGCAGTTCTTCGAACATACTGTCCAGCGATACCTCAATGCCCAGCGGCACCTGCATAACAGATCGACTCACGCGGGGCCCTTTCCCATTAAACCATTCGATTTTAATCGGAAATGTTTCATCCAGATAGTACTCCTCATTTTCCCCGGTCATGCGCAGCACCGCCTCACACGGAGCGGATATTTTGTCTGTCTCACCTACCCACAGTGTGTATTTCCCTTCACCGTTCTTCACGATTTCAAAAAGATCCCGAATAAGCGGTTCTCCCTCTACCAGTTCAAGTTCGAGATTGAGTGATACCGCTTTTGTGAGGCTGAAGACATATCCAAATCTGTCTACACTGACATCGAAATCGCCATCCGGAAGAATATACAGCGGCTTTTCACTCATGAACTCTTTTTCGCCTTTAATAGAAACCTTTGTTTTTCCTTCCGCCAGGCTGCCGACAGCCAACAGCACCAATCCCAGAAACAATGCCAGAAGAATGTGTTTTCTCATAAGTCCTCCTGTCAAACAAACTGTTTTTCCCTGTCAAATTCCCGTCAAAACAGATCTTCGTCTCTCCTGCACCAGCCAAATCCCCGGGAACTTTTCATCCTCTTTGTTTCCGGGAGAATTCCCTGCCGTAAAACCGCCTCCTTTCCCTCTTCATCGCCTCTGATCCTGGAAGGACAGCCTGGCTGTCCGGATCAGACACTGTCCGATTCTCTGCGGATGTGGGCACGTCAGGACTTTCCGAAAGATCCTCTTTGTAAATTGATTATATTTTATTCATGATATCATTGTCAATCCTTACTTCTTCCGGGAACTCTCAGGAAACCGGGCGGATAAACCCTGTACGCAAAAAAAGCTGTCCCCCATGGGGGACAGCCGTTTTCATCAGATCAGGTTTTCCGAATCGTTTGTCACAGAAAGCTCTTCCACATTGCGCACCGCCCAGCGGGCAATCACAAGCTCTGCTTTCTGTCTGCCAACCTCGATATACAGCGTATCATCCTTGATACCGGTAATCTTGGCATGAATGCCGCCGATGGTGCAGATATTGTCGCCTACCTTCAGATTTGCCAGCATCGCCTTGGCTTCCTTATCCTTCTTGCGCTGCGGGCGAATCAGGATGAAGTAGAAGACGACAAAAATCAGAATCATCGGAGCAAGCTGAACCGCATAATAAATAATCGCAGAAGGACCGCTGACCGCTCCCTCAGCCGCCGCTGCAGCAGCATCGCCTGCACCGGCTGCAGCTGTACCGGCCGCAGCAGTTTCAGCAACTGCTGTTCCAAACAGTCTCAGTAATTCAAAGCTCATTAGAATAGAACACTCCTTTCAAATTAAGCCTTCACATTATAGCGTTTTTTAGTTAAAGAAACAATCCCCATATTTCCGCAAATTCATTCCGGGACAGAGGCTCCAAAAGAGAGCTGCTTCATTCCCTCTTAAATATGGGCCAGTCTGCGCAGTTCGTTTACCTTATCCATGCGCTCCCAGGGCAGATCCACGTCCGTTCTGCCGAAGTGGCCGAAGGCGGCGGTCTGCCGGTAGATGGGACGGCGGAGATCCAGCATCCGGATAATGCCGGCCGGACGGAGATCAAAGATCTGATTCACTATCTCTGCCAGCTTCTCGTCGTCCACAATGCTGGTTCCCTTCGTATCCACCAGCAGGGAAACCGGACGGGCAACGCCGATGGCATACGCCAGCTCGATCTCGCACTCTCTGGCCAGTCCGGCAGCGACGATGTTTTTGGCGACATAGCGGGCAGCATACGCACCGCTGCGGTCCACCTTCGTCGGATCTTTTCCGCTGAATGCACCGCCGCCATGTCTTGCAAAGCCGCCATAGGTATCCACGATAATCTTGCGTCCCGTCAGGCCCGAGTCACCCATCGGTCCGCCAATGACAAACTTGCCGGTCGGATTGATGAAGAAACGGGTTTTGCTGTCCAGCAGATCCTCGGGAATCGCCGTCTTGATGACTTTCTCAATGATCTCACTGCTCAGATAATCATGCTCAATTTCCGGCGCATGCTGGGTGGAAATGACCACCGTGTCCACGCGTACCGGATGATTATCCTCATATTCCACCGTTACCTGGCTCTTTCCGTCCGGACGCAGCCAGCTGAGTTCACCGCTGCGGCGTGCCTCGGAAAGACGGCGGGTCAGCCGGTGGGCAAGGGCAATCGGCATCGGCATCATTTCAGGCGTTTCCGCGTTGGCATAACCAAACATCATACCCTGATCGCCGGCGCCAATGTCCGTATCGCCTGAAAAACGTCCCTCAAGTGCCGAATCAACGCCCTGCGCAATATCAGGGCTCTGGGCATGCAGTGCCGTGATGACCGCACAGGTATTCCCGTCAAATCCATACTTCGCCCGGTCATACCCAATGTCACAGACAACTTTGCGAACGATGTCATCCACCCTGTAAGTTGCTGTGGTGGTCACCTCTCCCATCACCATGACGATGCCGGTCGTCGTGCAGGTTTCACAGGCGACACGGGCCATGGGATCCTGTTCAAGAATCGCATCCAGCACCGCATCGCTGATCTGATCACAAATCTTGTCCGGATGTCCTTCCGTCACTGATTCAGATGTAAATAGTCTACGCATTCAATACGCTCCTTCTTTTGTTGGTCCAGTCTTTTTTTTGACGAAATGAAAACCGCCCGCTAAGCGGGCGGCATAAACGTGTTCTGCCACCTCATCTTCCGGTTCTCCCGTAGGATTTGGCACCGGACGTCCCCGGTTGCCGGACTTCATCGGGCCTAATCCCTCCGTCACTCTTGATAAGGTTTTAACATGTTGTATTGTAACAAAGCCATTCATCCCTGTCAATACGAACTTTGGGCCCGTCCTGAGACAGCAACCAGAAAAAGCCGGCCAGAGCCGGCTTGGTCTCAGTCTCCCAGTTTGAGTGCAACCACAAAGCCCACGACGCAGGTCACGGCGCTGCAGAGAATGGTGACAACAGTGGCCGTCGCAAATCCGGTCTCCATCAGAATCGCCACCGGCGATGCGAGCACCAGGCCCAGAATCACGCTGAAGGTCTGGGACGGATAGCGCTTCAGGAGGATCTCGATCAGCTTGGCGATGGCAAAAATGCCAATGACGACACCGATGCCAAAGGGCAGCAGAATGCCGACGCAGGAAAAGACGGTCCCAAAGTCCCGGGTAATCAGGGCATCCACCATGCGGCTGATCGTTCCCACAATGGGATTATAATACCCCAGGAGCATCAGCATCATGGATCCGGAAACACCGGGGATGACCATGGTGGCAGAGGCAATCATTCCCATCAGGAACAGAATGATGACCAGCAGCGGATTCATGTTCATCGCCGCGTCTGTCCCGTTGCCGCCGCCGATGATCTGAAGTCCCACCACCAGAACAAATCCGCAGATAAAGGCCGGGATGCTGACGCTGTTTCCCTTATCCCCTTTAATCCGCTTCAGGATGATGGGCACGCTGCCCAGAATCAGTCCGATGAACAGGAAGCCGGTGGGCAGTGGAAACCGTTCAAGACAAACGGTAATCAGTTTGGACAGGCCAAGAATTCCCACCGCCATTCCGATTCCATATGGAAGCAGTGTACGAATGCTGTCCTTAAAGCGGCTGAACAGATGATTAATGCATCCAATGATCTTATCGTAGATGCCCATGGAAACCATCATGGTTCCGCCGCTGACGCCGGGGATAATATTGGCAACGCCAATCACAATCCCCCTCAGGATGTCCAGAAAAAAGTTCATTTCTATTACCTCACTATAAATCCAAACCGATCAGCACCCGGCTGACGGTTTTTCTGTGTCCTTATCTGCAGCCGCGGCGGCGGCTGTTTTCTGCTGTGCCCGGCCTTTAAGGATCTCCATGCCCAGCGCACTCAGTTCATCCACGTCAAACAGGACGATCGACCCCAGCGGTGCCACCAGAACCCGTTCGATGGCGCCCCGATATACCCACAGTTTGTGGATCATTCTGTCCATCATCACCTTCTCGTCGTCCTCGCCGGCAAGCAAAAAGGCAATGTCATCCGTAAACTGCATGTAAAGACGCAGGATCAGTTCTGCCGTGTCCCGCTGATCAGAGGTACAGAACTCGCCGCTTTCACAGCCGTCATGGACGGCCTGTTCAATGAGCGGAAGCATTCCCCTGAGCTGTGCGTTCTTCATCTTTTCCCGCATCAGCGCTCCGTCCTCGCGGTAAGCCACGTTGATCAGCAGTCCCACAAAGCTCCTGCTTCCCGTTTTCCACAGAGCGGAGGAGCCAAGAATCGCATTCAGACGTTCCGAAACCCGTTTATAATCGTTCCCGCTGACCGACCTGGCCATTTCGCACATTTCCTCCGTCCTTTGCTCACAGATGGCCTCAAGCAAAGACAGTTTGCTGTCAAAATAATGATAAAATCCGCCCTTGGAAAAATGCATGGAATCCAGAATGTCCTGAATCGAGGTTTTTTCGTAACCATTGGTGTAGAACAGCTTCTCCGCCGTCTCAATTACTTCATTTCTTCTGCCATCGTTTCTTTTCATCCAATGACCGCCTGTTCATCAGTGATAGACAATTTCTTTCTGTGTTGCCGGGTACTCCGTCCTCCACAGCTTCGTCCTCTCAAGAACATTTCCCTCTGCATCGTAATAAACCTTAAAGGTATCAACGATATACCCGGTCCTTTTGCTGTGTCCGGCCTGTCTTGTCCCCAGAGGAAGCGTTTCATCCAGTGTATAGAGCACCTCATCCGAGGGTTTAATGGTCTTAATGGTTTCCGATTCCAGATCAATCCGGGCAAACCGGTCCGGGATCAGTCCGTAGACCTCCACCGTAATCTGATAATTTTCATACCATGCCCGGATGAAAATCGGATATGCCGTGGAATTCCGGAAAACGAAATCCCGGTTCGGCCAGTTCACCGTGGCATCCTCTCCCCGGTTCACATAGATCGAGGGCCAGCTGTGGGCATACCGCTTGACGATTTCAAGATCCGCCCGGACGACGGCGTTGAACAGGGTGGAGGAAGTCTGACAGACTCCGCCGCCGGTATCATCCACCAGTACGCCGCCGACAATGGCATGTGCTTCCCGATAGCCCTTATCCTCTGTTCGCCGTCCGGTACAGTTGTTGAATGACAGGGTCTCCCCCGGCTGGACCACCTGTCCGTTAATCGCCTCCGCCGACAGGGAAATATTGGTATTCCGGTCCCTGTCCCGGGTCGTTTCGGTTGTAAAGGTGGAGATCAGGCCGAAATGCCCCTCCAGATCCCTGGCGTGCAGTTCAGGTTCAACCGATTCGGTCGTGACCGTCAGGACGGTATCCGATGTGCCGCTTTCCAGTGCCTGAAGCGCATCACTTTTCAGTTTTTCCCGGTCCACGCGGATTCCGGGGACGCCCTCCTTATAGGTAAACGTCCGGGTTTCCATGTCAAACGCATCCAGGGTGGCCTTGACGGGTTCACGGTCCACCGATTCCCCGATGACATCAATCAGCGCTGACAGCTGGGTCAGGTCATGATGATAACTGGTCTCATAGGCATATGCCCCGTTCCCTGCCGATTCAATCGCCTCAAGACGTTCGCTGAGCGATCCGGAGTGGCCGGGGACAAACGCCCTGTCCAGCACCGCTTTCGCGTCAAAAACCAGCGGAATCTCATTTGAGGTCATCCGCCACTTTTTATCGCCGTACTGGATCACCAGTGCGAACGCTTCCGACTGCTTCGCCTGCCTGTCCTTAAACAGCGCCGATGCCTCTTCCCGCGTCATTCCGCCAAGATCGACACCATCCACGGTGACGCCCTGAAGATACACATTGCTGACGGAAAACGCTTCCCGGCTCTCCACCTGGTAGGCTGCATATTCCTGCTCCAGCCGCCGGTACACTGTCACTCCGCCTCCCCAGATCGCTGCACAGATCACAAAGACCAGCAGCGTCCAAAAAGGAAAAGATTTCTTTTTTCTGTCCGTTTCCATCTGTTCCGACATCGACCGTCTCCTTCCTGCTTCCACTGCCTGTCAAAAACAATCCTCCATAACGGATAAACCGAAGAGGCTCCGCTGAAGGAATCGATCGCTTACTTTTCCATCTTCTGCCGCTCGTCGATTTGCTTAAACAGCGCTTCCTCGTTCATTTTGTATGTCAGAATATGAAGGCTGTCCGAAAGATGCACATGTGTACTGACAACCGAGTCCGGATGCTGAATATCCATCGGGGCAAAATTCCAGAGTGCCCGCACCCCGCCGCGAACCAGCTGATCTGCCACGGACTGCGCCGCATCCAGCGGAACAGCGATAACGCCAACATCCACTTTAGCCTTTTTAAGAAATGCATCCAGCTCCGCCGCGGGCTGAACGGTCAGTTTGCCGCAGGCGGTGCCCACGGCTTTCGGATCCGTATCAAAAATGCCCACAATGTTGAATCCGTCTCTTTCAAACCCTGTATAGCCTGCCACGGCGCGTCCGATATTGCCGGCACCGACAATCACGGCTTTATAGACCCGGTCAATTCCCAGAATGGACGCCATATGCTGCCGAAGCGATGCGACATGATAGCCATACCCCTGCTGCCCGAATCCGCCGAAGCAGTTGATATCCTGACGGATCTGGGAGGCCGTCGTATTCATCCTGGCCCCCAGTTCTCTTGATGAGATCCGTTCCACACCGTTATGTTCCAGTTCAACCAGATGTCTGTAATACACCGGAAGCCGGCGAATCACCGCATCGGAAACTCTTGATTGATAGGCCATAGTTCTCTTTTCCTCCAAAACAATCGAGTCAGAGTATAGCACCATTCAGGTATGGATGCAACCAAAGAAACTCACATAGAAAAAGACTGAAGCTCTCGCTTCAGTCTGGATAACCTTCGCCTCAGGCAAGCGTTGCAATGAGCAACGCACATACGGTGAACACGCCTGCTGAAATCTTGGTTGCAAGTGCGAGCTTTCCTTCCATGCTTTTGGCCTTGTTTTTGCCAAAGAACGTTTCCGCTCCTCCGGCAATCGAGCCAAGCCCGCTGGATTCGCCAGGCTGCAGAAGAACAGTTCCGATAAGAACCAGTGCGCTTACAACAAGCAAAATGGTTATTAAAACCGTAATAATCGCCATGTTCTACGCCTCCTTCTTGCGTCCGTTCTACATTAACGCTTGGAGAACTGAGGTGCACGACGAGCTGCTTTGAGACCGTACTTCTTGCGTTCCTTCATTCTCGGATCACGTGTAAGGAATCCTGCCTTCTTGATGGTCGCTCTCAGATCCGGATCAACCTTCAGAAGTGCACGGGAAATGCCATGACGGATTGCGCCGGCCTGACCGGAAAGTCCGCCGCCATATACGTTCACAAGAATATCATAACGTCCCTCGAGGCTCGTGAGAACGAGCGGCTGACGGACCGTCATCTTCAGGGTTTCAAGCCCGAAATAATCATCAATGTCACGACCGTTGATAACGATCTTTCCATCACCCGGAACGAGGCGAACACGGGCAATGGCCTTTTTACGGCGGCCAACCGCCTGATACTGAACCTGTGCCATTTTATGTGTTTCTCCTTCCGCTATCACTTAACCAGCTCAAGCACTTCAGGCTTCTGAGCCTCATGCTCATGCTCAGGACCTGCGTATACGCGCAGCTTCTTTGCCATCTGACGTCCAAGGGGTCCCTTGGGGAGCATGCCGATAATCGCGTGCTTCACAGCAAACTCCGGCTTCTCAGCCATCAGCTTGCGATAAGAGGTCTCCTTGAGTCCGCCCGGATAACCGGAATGATGATAATAGACCTTATGATCAAGCTTCTTGCCGGTGAGAACGACCTTGGAAGCATTGATAATGACGACATGATCGCCGGTATCGCAGTTCGGGGTAAAGACCGGCTTGTTCTTTCCGCGAAGCACAGCGGCAACCTGACTGGCCAAACGGCCGAGCGTCATGCCGTCAGCATCGACGATATACCATTTCCGCTCAACTGTATTGGCGTTTGCCATAAACGTTTTCACGTGAATATCCTCCTCGAATTGATATCAATGATATCAGTCATGCCAGGCGCTGGTCAGACGCCGTCGCATATGCAGTACAGGATCCGGGGCTAACAGACCCACAACCGCGACGCATATTCTATTGCAATCATGCCCGTCTTGTCAAGCACTTTTTTATTTTTCCAGGAATTTCATGATCGGTCCGCGTCAGATCCCCCTTATTTTTTATAAAAAACAGAGTTTCTGTGTTCTCACGCAGTTCTTTTGCCATTACCAGCCGTTTTTGAAGGCTTTGGATGAGCCGTTTGATTTCCAGTACGCAGATCAGTTGTAGAAGTTCAGTCGCCGGGGCTCCTTGCTCCACGGGCGCCAGCTTTGGCGGACGCCCCGCTTTCCGGCAGGAATCAGCATTTCGGAAAACCTTCCTTATTATAAATGAGAGAAATCCTCTGTCAACAGCGTCCTGATTTCTATATGTTTCTCGTTAATGCCCAGTATTTCCAGCTGATCACGCACCGCTTTTGTCGGCATCAAAATCAGGCCGGCAAAAGCATTGGCCTCCAGCTCCTCCTGGCCGCCGGCAGCGTCCTCTGCAGTTTCTCGAGTAGAATCTCCTTCTTTCCGGCATAATTCGTCACTGCAGTAAAAATGCTGCCACGAATCATGGTGTACCCGCTATAAAGCAATGAAACCGTCCGGGCAATTATCTCAACGTCCCGGAACCGCTTATTCTGTTTTGAAAACAGAATCTGATCAATTACATCCGCCATGCTCACACCTCCCGCGGTCGCATCATTGCAAGGCCGTTTCGCCTGACCCTGCTATGGAACAGGATCATCTCAGAAACCTCGTCCGCAGCTCTCAGGGCTTCCCTGGCCTCCCTGGTCTCAACGCTCCCCATGAAAGCGTGAATAACATCCGTGTCCGCAGGACGAGCAAAAAAAGATCAATCTATCAGAGACTAAGCTTTCAATTTGCTCATTTGAAGTTTCTTATTTGTGGATTTTGGCGTTTCTCCTCCCGGGATTCTGCCAGATTGTTTATTGTTCGGCCGCTGTGATGCCCCTTAAAAATTGTGCTTGACAAACCATCTGTCCTTTTATAAAATACCTGTACATTTGAAAGACAATGAAGGGAAATAATCGGTTGATTCTGTGATTCAGAGAGCCGGCGGGCGGTGTGAGCCGGTCAGGGATCATTCGAGAGCTCCTCCCGGAGTCGCACGGGCGAAATGCAGTAGTCTGTGACGGTTGACCCCGTTAAGGTCCGGTCTTGTTTGAGACCATGAGGGCATTTTTGCCGAATTAGGGTGGTACCGCGCTTCAAAGCGCCCCTATGTCAGTATATGGCAGGGGCGCTTTTTTACGTCCCGCAGCCGCCAGTAATGCTTAAATAAAAATGGCATGCAGAGGAATGGTCCTGTCGCACAGCGACGTTTGCCGAATTCAGGCTGCATGCAAAGCAACTCAGGCAATATGACAAGAATGTGGCATGTAAAGGAGAGTCTTCAATGAAAAAGGGATTTGAAAAGTATAAGCCGTTCGTACCGGTCACCCTTCCCGACCGTACCTGGCCCGACAACCATATCACAAAGGCACCCGTATGGTGCTCGGTGGATCTGCGTGACGGCAACCAGGCCCTCGTCACCCCCATGAACGTCACCGAGAAAATTGAGTTCTTCAAGCTGCTGGTTGAGGTCGGGTTCAAGGAAATTGAAGTCGGCTTCCCTTCCGCCTCTGAAACGGAATATGAATTCCTCCGTGCCCTGATTGACAACAATCTGATTCCGGATGATGTCACCATCCAGGTGCTGGTTCAGGCACGTGAGCATCTCATCCGCAAGACCTTTGAAGCGGTTCACGGCGCAAAGAATGTCATCATTCATTTCTACAATTCCACCTCTGAGCTCCAGCGCCGCGTCGTCTTCAAGAAAGACATGGCGGGCATCATCGACATCGCCGTCGCCGGGGCAAAGCTGGTCCGGGAGCTGACCGAGGCAGATCAGTCGGATACCCATTACCGCTTCGAGTACTCCCCCGAGTCCTTCTCCGGCACCGAAACGGATTTTGCCGTTGAAATCTGTGCCCGCGTCATGGAAGCCCTGGGATCCAGAAAAGAAAATCCGGTAATCCTGAACCTGCCCAATACGGTGGAACTCAACACCTGCAACACGTTTGCCGACCAGATTGAGTACTTCATCCGCAAGCTGCCCAATCCCGAGGCTGCCATCATCTCCGTTCATCCGCACAATGACCGCGGAACCGGCATTGCCTGCACCGAGCTGTCCATGCTGGCCGGCGCGCAGCGGGTTGAGGGAACCCTCTTCGGGAACGGCGAGCGCACCGGCAATCTGGACATTGTCACCGTCGCCCTGAATCTGTATACCCAGGGAATCGATCCGAACCTCGATTTCTCCCACATCGACCACATCCGCGAAGTCTATGAGTCCCTGACCAGCATGATCGTCCCGGAGCGCTGGCCCTATGCCGGAAAGCTGGCATTCACCGCCTTCTCCGGTTCGCATCAGGATGCCATCAACAAGGGACATGAGTATATGCGGGAGCACAAGTCCGAGTACTGGGAGATCCCCTACCTCACCATTGACCCGGCCGATATCGGACGTGAATATGAGCCGATTATCCGGATCAACAGCCAGTCCGGCAAGGGCGGTGCCGCCTTTATCATGGATCACGATTTCGGCTACCACATGCCCAAAGCCATGCATCCCGAGTTCGGCGCCATCGTGCAGAAGGAATGCGACCGGACCGGCCGCGAGCTGCAGGCCAGCGAGGTTCTCGCCCTCTTCCAGAACGAGTTCCTCAATATCAGCAAGCCCTATTCCCTCAGCAGAGCCAAGTTCTATGAGGAGGCCGTTGCCGGCAGTTCCTCAAACGTCACCCATTTCTCCGGCGTGCTTTCGGTTCATGATGATTTTCTCTCTCTGGAAGCCCGCGGCAACGGACCGATTGACGCGTTCTTCAACGCGCTCAAGGCTGCCGGAATTGTGGACTATACGTTCCTCTCCTATTCCGAGCATGCCATTTCCACCGGTTCCGATTCCCAGGCCGTGGCCTATATTCAGCTGAAAGGACCCGGCGGACAGAAGTTCTACGGCGTCGGCACGGAGCACAACATCAACTTCGCCTCCGTCAAGGGCATCCTGAGCGCCATTAACCGTTTCGAAAGCGGAAAAGTCTGATCATGCAGACAGCACCTGCCAGAGCAGGTGCTGTCTTTTTTTATCCGCGGCAGCAGGAATCGCCGAGATCGCCGTTTTTCCAGTGCTTTCTGCACAGGCTGATATACTTGTCATTTCCTCCCAGCAGCACCTGTTCCCCTTCCTTGACCACTTTTCCGTTGCTGATCCGGGCATTGAACGTCGCCTTCCTGCCGCACCAGCAGATCGTCTTGATCTCCTCAATCGTATCCGCCCAGCACATCAGTTCCCGGCTTCCTTCAAAAAAGTTTCCCCGGAAATCCGTCCGGAGACCGTAACAGATCACCGGGATGTTATAGTCATCGACGATGTCCACCAGCTGGCGGACCTGTGCAGCGGTCAGGAAATGCGCCTCATCCACAATGATGCAGGCATAGCCGCTCAGGTCGATCTGAGGGAGTTCCTCCACGAACATGCACTCGGCTTCAAGCCCGCACCGGGACTTGATCGTTCGCTCGCCGTCCCGGTTCTCCAGCTGCGGCTTCAGCATCAGTACCCTGCATCCCCGTTCCATGTAATTGTACCGAACCATCACCGCATTCGCCGTTTTAGATGAACCCATCGCCCCATAACGAAAGTATAATTTTGCCATAACTGCTCCTCCGGTTTTTCATTAGGCACTGCGGCACAGGGCCGCCGCGCTGCGGCAATCTGTCCGCTGCGAAAGTCCGGCAAATTATACAATAGCTGCCCGTTTCCCGCAAGAGCAATCCCCGCCGGCATCAAAAAACGTCTCCCTTTTGCAAGGGAGACGTTTCATTATTTCAGATTGGTCTCGTAACGTGCGCGGATATAGGCTTTGACCAGATTGACACAGAGCTCATCGCTCATGTGTCCGGTGTTGAGGCACAGGTCATACAGCCCTGCGTCCTGCCAGTTCCGTCCGGTAAAATACTTGAAATAGTCCGCACGCCGCTTGTCGATCTTCCGGATCTTCTTTTCTGCCTCCTCCAGATCCAGGCCATCCACCTCCATCACCCGGCGCACACAGTCAACCACGGGTGCCGTCACGTAGATGTTCACCACATTGTCCCTGCCCCGCAGGATGTAGTTGGCACAGCGTCCCACGATCACGCAGTTCTGGGTCGTCGCCAGTTCACGGATGATCTTGGCCTGATACCGGAACAGGTTTTCATTGGAAATGAAATCATCGCTGTCCGGCGGAATCACCTCTCCGGTGTATACCTGCCTGGCAATCCGGAACAGCGAGAGCCTCGCGCTCTTCTCATCCGCCTTGGAGAACAGTTCCTCATTGATTCCGCTCTCATCGGACGCTTTCCTGAGGATTTCCCGGTCGTAGAATTCATATCCCAGCTGCTCTGCCAGGAGCTTCCCCATACGACGTCCTCCGCTTCCGTAACTTCTAGAGATCGTGATCACAAAGTTGTCCATAATTCCACCTCCAGTTCAACCGTCCAGAAAAGCAACAACCCGATATGCGTATTATAACGGATTTCGTTCTTTGTTGCAACTCTGTCTTTGGAGATTTTTCACTATGAACCCTCTCAATTTCTGTCGTTCATGTTCCTCATGCCTATCCGAATTGGGTAAAACATGGTAAACCGCGCGGACCTTTTATCTCTGATCAAACATTTCCCGGAGCTCTCTCAGGGAGGAAACCACGGTGCACATGCTCCGCATTTCCTCATCCGGCTGATCCAGATCCGGAATCATCACCGCATGGGCGCCGCTGGCGCAGGCAGAGCGAATGCCGTTCGGCGCATCTTCCACCGCCAGGGACTGCTCAGGCACGGCGCCCATTTTTTTCATCGCCAGCAGGTAGATATCCGGCGCCGGTTTCCCGTGGCTGACCATATCGGCCGTGGCAATGGCATCAAAGAGGGGCAGAACGCCCAGTTTATCAAGATACAGTTTCGCCCGTTCCTCCGGCGAGGCCGTGGCCAGGGCAATCCGGTATCCCTGCTGATGAAACCACCGAAGGGTTTCCTCCATATAGGGCTTTGGCACCAGCCCCTCCCGCTCCAGATACGCATCCATGATTTCCATGCGATAGGCACGGACCCGGTAAAAATCAAAATCCGGATCCACTTCTTTTCGCAGCAGCGGAATGGAAACCTCATGTGCCAGCGAGCGGATCATCAGGGCATGCCGTGTTTCCATTGGATAGCCAAAATGTCTCGCCGCCTCCACCCAGAAGCGTGTATACAGCCTTTCCGTGTCCAGAAGCGTCCCATCAAGATCAAAAATCAGGTATTTTATGTCGTTTATCCACCCCATGTGCTCCACTTTTACTCCAAATCCTTTCTGTTTTTTTCGTCCCTGCCCTGCCGCCGGACCTGTTTCCTGCCTTTTGCGGACAGGCCGCGTGCAGTTACAAAAGTTTGGTACTGGCTTGCAGGGAAATCGCCTGAAGGAGTCCCCTTTTTCATGCTTATCGTTTTCTTTTCTTTTTTACGGTTCTTCTCCTGATAAATCGCTTTTGAACGTTTCTCCTCTTCCATAGCAGGTGTTATGCCGTGAAACTTTATTTTCGGCGTCGATGGGCTCTATCTTTTTTTGAAAACACTCCCTCCCGCTTTTCAAAAAAAACAAGTGATTTTTACACGGATACAAGTTGATTTCTTTCGTCTGATTGACTTGTCAAAACGCGCGGAATATAATGAATTCTATCATTATTTGCAGTCGCCGGAAAGTAAAAGCTTTGCTTGCATCGGATGCAGGAAGGAGAACGAATTCATGAACAAATCATTGGAGCGATCTGACGCGCAGATTATTTCGCGGCTGTTTTTCCGTCTGCTGCCCGCACAGTCATTTATGCTGGCGCTGAACGGCCTCAACAACATGATCGACGGTCTGGTCGGCAGCAACTTTGTCGGGGCGAAGGCGATGAGTGCCATCGGAATCTACACACCGCTGCAGATGGCGTGTATGGCGGTCAGCATGATCCTGATGTCAAGCTCTCAGGTGTTGTGCGGCAGATACATGGGCGAGGGACGCATGGAGAAAACGCGGGGCGTATTCTCGCTGACGCTGACGATCGCGCTGGCATTTACAGCGGCGGTGACCCTCGCGAGCTTTCTGTTTCCCTGGACCCTTGCGGGGTTCCTCGGGGCGACGCAGGAAAACATGCCGGATGTTTCAAACTATATCATCGGCAGAGGCATCGGCGTGATTCCGCTGCTGCTGGGACAGCAGCTCGCGTCGTTTCTGCAGCTCGAACGCCAGAGCATGCGCAATTACGTCGCCACCGGGCTCATGCTTGTCGTAAACGCCGGGTTTGACCTTTTCTTTGCCGCCGTGCTGAACATGGGCGCCATGGGGCTCGGAATTGCAACCTCTCTGAGCAACTGGGCGTATCTGGCCGTCGTGGGCAGCTTTTTCCTGAAGCCGGAGGCGACGCTGAAATACTCGATCCGAACCATTGAGTGGAAAGAGATGGCGAGCATGGTCAGCATCGGCTTCCCCAGCGCGCTGCTGGTCTTCCTGACCGCGCTGAGAGGCACGATCTTCAACCGCATGCTTGCCGCGCATGCGACGCTGGAAGCGGTCGCCGCGCTGGCCACCTTCAACATGGTATACATCTTATTCTCAGCCATGGTCTCCGGCATCTCGACGACCGGAAGGATCCTGGCAAGCGTCAGCTATGGCGAGGAGGATCGGCGTTCCCTGACATTGCTGATGCGGACAATCCTCACAAAAGGCTATGCCATTGTACTGATTACCGCCGCGCTGGAGTTTCTGCTGGCAGGGTTTTTTACCGGCCTTTACTATTCCGATCATACGTCGGCGGTATACGCGATGACGCTCAACGGAATCCGCTGGGGCAGTCTTTTCCTTCTTTTACAGATCTTTTCGTCTATCTTTTCTTCCTACTATCAGGCGCTTGGCAGGATCAAGGTGGTCAACGTGTTTTCCGTGATGGAGGGCATCGCCGTCATGGGGCCGCTGGCGATCGTGCTGGTTCCCCGGATGGGGCTTGACGGTCTGTGGATCACCATGCTCGCCGGTTATGCGGTCACCGCGCTGTTCGCGGCGGCTTATGCCGTGATTTACTGGAAACGCCTTCCGAAAACGCTGGAAGAATGGATCACCCTTCCCCCTGATTTCGGTGCCTCCGAGGAGCAGCGGC
Source organism: Christensenella sp. UBA4263 (assembly GCA_002395225.1). GTDB lineage: Bacteria > Bacillota > Clostridia > Christensenellales > Aristaeellaceae > Ventricola. Next base: position 19,693 of record DGWH01000030.1, on the reverse strand, counting down.
TGGACATCACGATTCACAGCATGGATGAGGTGACCGCCACCTCCAAACAGGTCCTCGCATTCTGCTCCGGGCGCGGCATTGAACGCAGGCGCGCGTATTACTCCGCCCTGTGTCTGGAGGAGATCGCGGCGAACATCGTCAAGCACGGCTTCCATGCGGACAACAAGTCCCACGCGGTGGACGTGCGCGTCGTCCACAAGGGCGAGGATGTCATTCTGCGCGTCAAGGATGACTGCGCACCCTTCAACCCGCAGGAGCGCGCCGAGCTCCTCGACACGCAGGACATGACGCGCAATATCGGCCTGCGCATGGTGATGCGGATCGCAAAAAGCATGGACTATCAGAACCTGCTCGGTCTGAACGTGCTGACCATGCGGGTGTGATCTGGCCCGCCCCGTTTGCGCGGGGCTTTCATGGAAAAAAGAAAGCCAATGCAGCGACTGCAAAAGTGCAGGGAGACAGGCCGGATGATTTGACATTTTCCTCTGAGACTGATATACTTTGCACAGTTTCAGTTAGTCTTTTTCGGAGGAGAACCTATGAAATCTTCTGTCTTGTTTTCGCTTTGCCTGGCTCTTCTGTTATCCGTTTCCGCCCTGGCAGAAGCCCCGGCCGCTGAGCCGGCTTCCGTCCCGGCAGAGGCCGTCGGCGAACCGGTTCCCGCACCGGCCAGTCCGGCCTCGGAACCCTTCACCGTTGACTTTTCAAACCTGTACCCCGACAACCCTGCCGCAACGCCGGTTTCCGTCGATCCCATCGACAAGCCGACGCCTACCCCCATGCCGACCCCGAATTTCGCTTACAAACTGTACGAGAACACCAGCATGGGCATTTCTTTCTCCATTCCGATGACCTGGCTTCTGAACCCCAATACCAATCAGTCCTCCACGGTCCAGTTCGTTGAGCCGCAGAGTGAGATGATGGATCAGGGCGGCTATCAGACCCGGCTCACCATTGAGCAGGTAAATATGGGCGTTCCGCAGACCGTTTCAGATGCCCGTTCACGGCTTGAATCCGTTCTGGAGGAGATGGCCAACAACTTCAGTTCCTTCGTTCCCGGCTCCATTGCCTCCGCCTCCCTGGGCGGCGCAAAGGGTTCCTATTGCTATTATAAGGCCGAATACAGCGACGGAATCAAAACCTACCTGATGAACGGCCGCATTACCATTGTGGCCAGCGGCAACTCGCTTTACCAGATGCGCATTACCGCTCCGCGGGACTGGTATTCCTATTACGAGAATGTCTTCCGCCGGGCCCGTTCCACCTGGAAATTCAGATAAGCATGAACAAAACCGCCCTTTCCTTTCGGAAAGGGCGATTTATTTTAGCGTTTTTTCCGCAGGAACGCCGGAACTCTGTCCTCATAGGAATTGGGTCTTTCCGGTGCAGACGGCGCGCTGGGCGCTTTTTCCTGCTGCGGCTGTCCATACGGTGTCGGGGAGGCGGTGCCGCCGAAATTGCCCAGATTGGCCAGCGGATTCTCCCGCGGCTCATTCAGGAAGGACGGAACATCCGGACCGGAAGCCGAGGGCGCCGCACTGGCGGCATCCTGTGCCTGGCTGCCAAATGTGCTGCCTGCCGGCTGATAGCTGCTCTCATAGCGGTTATAGCCGAAGGTGCCGGAGCTGCCGCTGTTCGCCTGTGCATAGGCCTGATAGGAAGGCTGATAGGACTGGGACACGTACGGTGCCTGGGAGGGAAGGGTCGCAGCCGGATCCAGTGAGGAGGTTCTCGGCGGGAACGGTTCCTTTTCAAAGCCCGTGGCAATGACGGTAATCCGGACCTCATCCTCCAGCGTGTCATCGATGCTGGCACCGAAGATGATGTTCGCTTCGCTGTCCGCGGCAGCCGTAATCATCTCGACCGCGTCGTTGATATCGGTGATGCTGCAGTTGGAGTTGCAGGTCACATTGATCAGGACCGCACGGGCACCGTTGATGCTCGTCTCCAGCATCGGCGAGGCAATCGCGTTGGTGGCCGCATCCGCCATGGCCTTTTCGCCTTTTCCGACGCCAATGCCCAGATGGGCCATTCCGCCGGATTCCATGACGGCCTTGACATCGGCAAAGTCCAGGTTGATGATGCCGGTCTGGGAAATCAGATCGGAGATGCCGGAAATGCCCTGACGCAGCACATCATCGGCAAACATGAAGGCGCCTTTAAAGGAGGTCCCCTTCGGGCAGACCTGCAGGAGGCGCTCGTTGGGAATGACCACCAGCGTATCCACCCGCTGCTTCAGCTCATCAATGCCGTTTTCGGCCTTGCGCATCCGGGTCTTTCCTTCAAATGCAAAGGGCTTGGTAACCACCGCAATCGTGAGGATGCCCATGTCTCTGGCAATCTCCGCCACCACCGGTGCAGCGCCCGTTCCGGTGCCGCCGCCCATGCCGGCGGTCACAAACACCATGTCCGCGCCCTTCAGCGCGCCGGCGATCTCCTCACGGCTTTCCTCTGCCGCTTTTTTGCCGATTTCCGGCGTCGCGCCGGCCCCCAGGCCTTTGGTCAGCTTCTCCCCAATCTGAATAATATTGGATGTCTTGCTGGTTTTGAGCGCCTGAACATCTGTATTGACCGCGATAAACTCCACACCGCTGACACCGACCTCAATCATCCGGTTCAGTGCGTTTCCGCCGCCGCCGCCACAGCCTACTACTTTTATCGATGCTGCCGGCCGTTCTTCCATCTCTATCTCGAACACAGGCATAATCCCCCTTTACTCTCTTAGGTACAGTTTATTTTCGGAACAGACGGCGAAGCCTGTCGAGAAAACCCGAATCCCGCTCCTGCTGATCAACCGTATTGACCACCAGTTCCAGCAGACCGCTTCCGCTGGTATACATCTGAGGCTGCTTGATTTTCAGCATCTTGATCACGGCCTCACGGATATTGTATTTGCTCAGCTTCCCGGCCGCATACACTCTGGCGCCCTTCATCAGCATCAGACCGCCGCCGGTAATGTACACGTTCGACCAGTTGCCAAGGCGGATGCCGCTCTTGTCGATGGCATCCTCGCATTTTTCGAGGATTTCATCCACACGTGCCTCGACGATCTCGGAAACCAGATCCCCGGAGACCGTCTCGATCTGACCATCATCCCCCTGCACCTCAAGCTGTGCATTTTTCGGACCGCCGAACACATAGGCCCGTTTGATTCGCTCGCAGACATCAAACGGCTTTTCAAGGCCGGTCACCAGATCAAGCGTAATATCAGCGCCGCCCTGCGGAATCACATTCTGCCACACAATGGTGTCGCCCTCGACCGCCATGACCTCGGTGGAGAGATAACCCACATCGATCAGAACGGCGGTATGATCCCGTTCCTCTGCCTGAATGCACTGCAGTGCCTCGGCAATGGAGGTGGAATAGAAGCCCTTGACCATGATTCCCAGCTGCTTGAGGCGCGCGGAAACATCATTGATGAAAAACTGATCCGCCAGAATAAACCCGATCATCCCCTCAAGGGTTGCCCCTTTGAGGCCCACCGGCTCGAGGGTTTTGGATCCGCCGTCCACCTTGAACCAGCCCGGTGAACGATGGATGATGACCCCGCTGGGATTTTGCAGCATTTCCGTCGCCTGGCGCATGACCTTTTCCACATCCGAGGCGGTCACGGTCGGATCCGCTCCCTGAAGCGCCACGCTGGACTCTACCACATAAATCCGGATGAATTCACCGGGAACACCGACGTAAATTTCCTTGATATGCGTATTATATTTTTTCTCAGCTGCTTCTATCGCGCCGGCAATCGCATCCGTGACGCTGTCCGGCGTATTCCACTCGCCGTTCATAAACCCATCGTACTCAGCCATACCGACGGTGGTAATGCTGAGAATGGGACTGCTTCCGGATGATTCTCCCATCAGCACGAGCACTTTGGAGGTGCCAAAGTCCAAAACAGCAGTAGGCTTTTTGCTCATAATGTGTTTATCTCCCGTTTTCCCTGATCTAGACACAAAAAAAGTTAGTCAATCCTGAAATCATACACTTTTATTCTAACCGAATTACTGCCGCTTTTCAAGTACCTGCATTATCTTTCTGCCAACCTCACGCATTTTTTTCATGTCCGATTCGGTCATTTGAACCGTTTTCGGCCCACTATCCGCAAAGAATACCGACCCTGGGTCGGTATTCTCCGGGCGGCAGTTCCTATCGGGGTTTTGGCGTCGGCTCAATCGTCGGCGTCGGTGAGGGGGTTGCCGTCGGGGTGGGCAGAACGGCAGGAATGTAATGGGCCTCCCGCCCGTTGGAAATGTCAATGCTGGCACCGGTAAGATTTTCCTGATCCTGCCTCTGGTGCAGAATTTCCCTGGCCACAATCAGTTTCAGCCGGAGATTCTCCGCCTCCCCCAGCACCACCCGGGCCCTTTCGGTAGTCATAATATAGATGTTTTCCAGATTGGAGATCTCAACGGAAGCGGTCCGTCCCATCATATTGGTCGCTTCCAGGGCTCTCAGGACCTTGCTGAGGGCAACCAGCTGTTCCCGGTCCTTCACGCCCACAATCTCGCCGGCCAGAATCATGGCTGAATCCGGCAGATTCAGCCCGTTGACAATCGGACAGTGGATATTCTCCGGATAGGCCATGCCGGTGTTCTCAAGCACCATTCCCCGGTCATCGATGACATAATGGTAGCCGTTGCGCTGGAGGATGCCCATTCCATGCCGTTCATTCAGCCGGATGGTCAGCGTCCCGCTGTAGTCAAACTGCGAGGTAATGTACTCAAGATAGCGGTTCTTCTCCAGCTGTTCCTTCATTCGCTGCTCATTGAGCAGCAGATAGTTGTCCCCGATATGGACGCCGCTCAGCTCGATAATCTCCTCTTTTGGCACCGTCCGGTTTCCGATCACGTTCATGTTCCGGATTTTAAACAGATACAGCCCGACGATAAATGCCAGCACCACAAGACCGAAAATCACGATCAGGACCGACGAGAGAACCACTTTGCGCTTTTTCTTTCTTCTCACTGCTGCCCCCTCCGTCTCTTTCCCTGATCCTCGCGCGTCCCTTTCCCCCGGTTCGCCTCACCGGCCAAATCGGCGGACAGGAAAGGCCGTCGGTCCTGTTCGCTGTCCCGGTCAGGTTCCCGAACGCCTCATTTTGCGGCAGAGGTCATCACATGGACCTTTTCCTTAAAGATCCGTCCTCTGTCCTCAAAATCCTTAAACATGTCAAAGCTGGCACAGGCCGGCGAAAGCAGGACGCAGCCGCCTTCCGGTGCATTTTTCCTGGCAATGGCCAGCGCCTGATCAAAATCGTATCCGGCCATGGTATAGCGGGTAATGCCCGCGTCCTCAAGCGCCGTGCGGATCTGCTCCGCGGTATCCCCGATCAGCACGCAGTGAATGATCTGCGGCGCATTCGCGATGGTTTCCGCCAGGGGCACAAACGAGACTTTTTTATCGCTGCCCCCCAGAATCAGGACCGTCGGCCTGGTCATGGTCGCAATCGCTTTCTGGGTGGAATCCACATTGGTTCCCTTGGAGTCATTGATGAAGGTCACCCCGTCCAGGGTCCGGACGGTTTCAATGCGGTGCTCCACCCCCGGAAAGGTCATCAGGACCTCGCGCATCCGTTCCGGGGATACCCCCAGGGCGCCGGTAATGGCCACGGCCGCCAGCGCATTTTCCAGGTTGTGCGGTCCCGGAATCCGGATCTCATCCGTCCGGCAGACGGCCATCGGCCTGTCGAGGCAGAACATCACCATTCCGTCCTCCACATAGGCGCCGCAGGGCACTTTTTCCGTCCGGGAGAACCAGACGATGCGGGCTTTCAGGTCCCGGGCCATCTCCCGGCAGGCCGGGTCATCATAATTGAATACCGCCGCGTCATCCCCGGTCTGGTTTTCAAAGATGCGGTGCTTCATGGCAATATACGTCTTCATATCCCCGTGGCGCACCAGATGATCCTCAGTAATGTTCAGGCAGGCAGCCACATCCGGATGGAAGTGGGAAACGGTCTCACACTGATAGGAGCTGACCTCCGCCACCGTCACGTCGTCCTCGCCCATGGAAAGCGCCTCTGCGGTAATCGGATACCCGATGTTCCCGCAGACCAGCGTGTGTTTTCCGGCGGCGCGGAAGATTTCGCCCGTCAGCGTCGTGGTCGTCGTCTTTCCGTTGGTGCCGGTGATGGCCACCAGGCGGCCGCGAATCGTGCGGGCACCCAGTTCCAGTTCGCCCACCACCTCAATGCCCCGCCGGACCGCCTCCTGCACAAAGGGCTTGGCATAGGCAATGCCGGGGCTGATCACCAGCATGTCCATGCCCTCAAGCAGCGTCTCGGGGGCTGCGCCCAGCGCCTGCCGGCAGGGCAGCGCATTCAGCGCGGCCATGGTTTCCTCGCCCAGCTGCTCCGCCGTTTTCAAATCGTTGACCGTCACGGACGCACCCAGTTCGCACAGCATTTTTGCCGCGCACACGCCGCTGCGCGCCAGACCCACAATCAGTATCTGACGTCCTGCATAATTATCCATCTTCAAAACTCCTTTGCCGCCCGACAGATCACTGCCGGGCGGCCCTATTTTTTCAGTTATCAGCCTGCAATGCCCAGATAGGCCAGCAGGCAAAGGAGAATCGTCGTTACCGTATAGATCACGACAATTTTCGACTCATGAATCCCGCTCAGCTCAAAATGGTGATGAATGGGCGCCATTTTGAAAATCCGTTTCCCGTGTGTTGCCCTGAAATACGCAAACTGAATCAGGTCCGACAGACTGGACATCATCATCCAGAAAGCGGCCAGCAGCAGGACCAGCGGCTGACGCATCAGCACGGCTGCCGCGGAAACCGCACCGCCCAGGAACATGGAGCCCGTATCCCCCATAAACATTTTGGCAGGAAAAGCATTATAGAACAGGAACGCAAAGCATCCGCCCACAATCGCCCCGCATCCGGCTCCCAGGGCCGATTCGCCCAGCAGCCCGGCAAGGACGCTGAAGAAAAGGAAATCCACATAGCTGACGGAGGTCAGAAGGCCGTCAAGGCCATCCATGAGGTTGGCGCTGTTGGTCGTTCCGACAATGACAAATGCGGTAATGGGGATATAGAGAAGGCCCAGGTCAAACTCTGTCCGGAGAAACGGAATCCGGATGCTGGACCCCACCTGAGGACTGAAATAGCAGTAAACGGAAAAGGCCACGGCCACCAGCGTCTGGACAATCAGCTTCTGCCTGGCGGTCAGTCCCTGATTTTCCTTGTGCCGGATCTTCGTCATGTCATCCGCAAGCCCGATCCCCATATTGGCCAGTGCCAGGGCGAACATGGCCACAAGCAGTGCCTTGCTGCCCTCTGAGAGAAAGCCCAGAACACAGCCGGACAGGAGCGCGGCCCCGGCAATCACCAGGCCGCCCATGGTCGGCGTCCCCTGCTTCTTCTTGTGCGCCTCAGGCGCCAGTTCATAGATATTCTGCCCGAATTTCAGCTTATGCAGAATGGGGAGCAGGATACGGCCCAGCACAATGCCGCATCCGAATGCAAGGAATACCGCATAGATCGTATTTCGCATAATCAGACCTCAGTACTGCTTAATTCATCCTTCTTCATTTCCTCAAGGAGTTCCTGAACAATTTCTTTTTCATCAAAAGGATGTTTCACGCCCGCAATATCCTGATAGGTTTCATGGCCCTTGCCGGCAAGCACGATAATATCACCGCCAACCGCCATTTCCATTGCCTGACGGATGGCCTCCCTTCGGTTTTCAATGACCTCGTAGTCCGCCCCGGTGGGTTTAATTCCCGATTCAATCGCCTTAAGAATCACATACGGATCCTCAAACCGCGGATTATCGCTGGTCAGAATGGAGAAATCCGCCATTTCGCCCGCAATCCGGCCCATGATTTCCCGTTTGCCCTTGTCCCGGTCACCGCCGCAGCCAAACACCAGGATAATCCGTCCCCGGCAGAATTCGCGCACGGTTTTGAGAATGTTGGACAGCGCATCCGGCGAATGGCTGTAGTCAAGAATCATCCGGTACGGGGTATTGGTCCCCAGCATTTCCACGCGTCCCGGCACGGATACCAGGGATTCAAGGCCCGCCTTGATCTGTTCAATGGAAAAGCCCATGATCATGGCCAGGGAGGCCGCCGCCAGTGCATTGTACACATTGAACATGCCCGTCAGGAGAAGGTGCACCCGCACCCCAGGCACATCCCGCAGGTTCAGCATAAAGGAAACCGAGCTCTCGGTAATCTCGATGTCTCTGGCATACAGGTCCGACTTTGCGCTGATTCCGTATGTGACATACGGACAGGAAAGCTCCTCAATCACTTTTTCAGCCGTTTCCTCATCCATATTAATGGCTGCATTCCGGACCATGCCGCTGTTGAACAGAATCCGCTTGGCCTTAAAGTAGTTCTCCATGGTTCCGAAGAAATCCAGGTGATCCTGTGAGAGATTCGTATAGGCCGCCGCTTCAAACTGCATTCCGACCAGTTTGCGCAAAAAGAGCGCATGCGCACTGACTTCCATACAGACCACCTGAACCCCGGCATCCGCCATTTTTTTCAGAATGGAGAACATCTCAATCGGGTCCGGCGTCGTCAGTTTGCTGGGAAGTTTGGTTTTGCCTGCAATACAGCCGGTCGTCCCAATGATTCCGCAGGAAATTCCCGCTGCCTCGGCAATGCTTTTAAACAGATAGGTTGTGGTGGTCTTCCCCTTGGTTCCGGTGATTCCCACCAGACGCAGCCGCTTTTCGGGGTGGCCGTAAAACGCTGCCGCGATTCTTGTCATCGCCGCCCGGGTATCCGTCACGATAACCTGAGGAACCTCGACATCCAGCCGTCTTTCGCACACAATGGCCACACAGCCGTTTTCAATTGCCTGCGGCGCAAAGTCGTGTGCATCCACCCGTCCACCGGGAATACAGAAAAAAAGGCCGTTCCTGCATTTCTGACGCGAATCAATGACCAGATTCTCAATTTCCGGGCTTTCCGGTCCCTCGATTATATCAACGACTTCATTGATATCCTTTATGAACGATGATAACTGCATGCAGTCGCTCCTTTCTTTGAATCCAGGCCTGTCTGTATCGAGGCTTTTCCATACGCGGGCTGAAGAGGTCCATGAGGCGGCCGCGCGGCCCGTTCATCTTTTCCCGGCAAAAGAAGCGTATGGAAGAAAATCGCCTCCTCACATCATTCCATGAAGGAATGTATCTGCGGGGAGGCATCTGACAGCTCGACACCGATATTCGGAATCATCAGAAAATTCCGATCAGATTCAGCAGCGCATCAAGAAGTCCAAACTTTGTCTCTACCTGCGTGTTCTGTACACTCTCTCCCACATCATCCGGAAGCTGAATGTAGATCTCACGGATATCGGCCTTTTCACGTCTCAGCATTCCGAGACTGTTGAGTGCCTGATTCCGTATCCGTTCTCCGCTTTGGGCCAGTTCAAGTTTCTGTTCCAGTTCGATATTCTTCTCTGCAAAAAAGCTCTCATTGGTCCGGTAGACATCAATGGCCTGAAGATCTTTCTGAATCTGCATCACTTTGGAGATATAAAGCATCCCCAGTCCGAGAAAGACGATGAAAAGGATCCCGCACATCAATGCGGCGATGCGGTCCTTTTTCAGTTCACGGATCACAATATCCAGAGGACCCGCCTGTACACGGCGCGGTTTCCCGGCTGTTTCCCTGCTGCCAAGCACCGGATCCGGACTTTCCGTATACCGGTTCGCATAGGCGTTATCTCTCAGATTTTCTCTGGAACTGCCGGGCATTTCCCTGGCGATATACAGTTCCGATTCATTGTCATAAATAACCCCCGCGGACACAAATTCCCCGCGTGAGCCGCGTTTCACCTGTCTCTGCATACGAGCCCCCCTAACTTTTCGCAGGACGATGTGTGTATGGTCCTGAGATCACAGGCCCCCACCCGTGAAATCAGGTTTCTGTATTGCTGTAATGTTCGTAGACATAGTCCGATACAGCATCGAAATTCTCATCGGTCGCCTCATCATACTTCCTGTATGCCTCGGCATCCCAGATTTCGATATAACTATTGATCCCCACAAAGACGATATCTTTAATCAGACCAATTTTACTCCTTAATCTCGTCGGAATCAATACCCTTCCTTGCGTATCCATCGAATTATCTGAAAAAGATACGCTCATCACGAAACGAACATACTGCATTCCCGTCTTATCCATGGGATTAATCCGGGAAAGACGCTCAAGCTGTTCCTCCCAGACCTTCTCCGGATAGATGGCGATCGCGGACTTATTGGGGTTAATGGTAATGGTGAAGTGGTCCCCCAGGGCTTCCCGATAGGAAACGGGGATAATGACGCGGCCTTTGCTGTCCAGGGAATGCTCATATGACCCGGAAAAGGTTGATTTCCCCATACAGCATCCCCCCTCGCTCCAAATATCCACTCCGCTCCCTTTTCTCTATACTTTACACCATTTTCCTCCACAACGCAAGAGAGCGGATTCATCGAAATACCGCGTTTTTTAACGGAATACTTAACAATTTCTTAATATTTTCCCGATTTCCAAGCGGCCGCCGCCCTTCCTCCCCCATATCTTGGGCAGATTCTGCGGATGACCACAAAATGTTCAGAACGTTTTTTCTCCGCTTTCCGGAAAATTTAACAATTTCCCGGTCCGGCCGTCCCTGTCACCGAAAAACGCTCTTTTTCGTCCCCGGGTCCGGGAACGAAAAAGAGCGTTTCGCAGAGAAACAGGTGATTTTCCCGCCCGCTTCCCCGTTTTTCAGATAAAAAAAGAATGATGCCTCTGCATCATTCCATCGTTTAACGTTCCGTTCACGGCACTGGCCCGGACATGTCCCGGCCGGTTCCAAGCGGCACTTCCATCAGTTCAAATCCAAGGGCATCGCAGCTGACCAGATCATAGTGAACGCCATCCACCATGCCCTGCACGGCATACCCGATGGAGTTCCCGTGCAGATGACCGTAAATGCATTCCCGGATGCCCGCGTCCCGGAGGAGCTCCGTAAAGCCCGTGCCGGTTTTGAGCGTTTCCTGGGTGATGGGCGGATAATGCATCATGACAATCGTGGTGCAGTCGTCCCCGCCGGCCAGCTCCCGCGCCCGGTCCAGGGAAAACGAAAGCCGCTGGACCTCCCGCTTATAGATCTTTACCACCTTGTCATCCGCCTGGCTGCCGGCGGGAATGGTCCATCCCCGTGTCCCGGCAATAATCACATTGCCGAACCGAAACGCATCATTCTGCAGGGCAAACATATTCGGCGGCAGGCTCATCCGCAGCTGAGTCAGGGAATTCCACCAGAAATCATGGTTTCCTTTCAGGATGCCGATGGTCCCCGGAAGCTGTGCAATCCGGCGCAGATCCTCAAGCGCATTTTCCAGTGTAATGGCCCAGGAAATATCCCCGGGAATCAGGACAATGTCCTCCTCAGCCACTTTCCGGCGCCAGTCCTCCGAGATCCGTTCAAAATGATTTTTCCAGTGTGCGCCGAAGATATCCATGGGCTTTTTGTCTCCACCCGGCAGATGCAGATCACCAATCGCCCATACTCTCACTCCGGTGCCTCCTCCTCAGAAATCCGGGCACCGCCGCTTTTCCGGTGCTCACCCGTGACCAATCAACGCCTGATAAGACGGCGGACCAATTCAGTTGTCCTCGTATCCGCTTTCCTCATCATCCTCGTTCATATCCAGTTCTTTGCTCTGTTCCTCTTCAAGGGACAGCTGCACACCGATTTCCGGCGGCACATCCGGATCCGTCATATCGCCCAGATCAATCTCTTCGATATCCGTCACATCCTCCATGCCGATATCCACTTCCTGATCCTCGTTATCCACGTCATCCGCTGAATCAGTCCGTGCCTGCTGCTGCGTCATTTCCTTATAGCATTCATAGCAGACATCCCGTCCCGGCATGACCGGATTCTCATTGCAGATCGAACAGAGCTCGATCGGATCCTCATGGCGTTCGCCTTTCATCTCGCGTTTGCAAACAGGGCAATATTCCTCATTTTCCGGAATATAATTGAGTTCACATCTGGGACACTTGACAAAACGCATTCTATTTCCACCTCAACTCGGTTTTTCAGATTGAACCGGGATTGCTCCTCAAAATTCGCGCAAATTATACATCACCGGTTTCATGCTTGCAATAGGGTTTCTGCACTTTTTTGAGCATTCCGGAAAGGCCCTGTCCGGCCTGGACAGGGCCTTTCCGCATTCGCTCTCCCCCGGACACGGACAATGTCTGTCCACGGCCGGCAGTTTATTTTTCGGAACTCTTTCCCTTCCAGAAATACACCACATCAAGAACGGCCAGCAGAATCAGGACAACGCCCGACAGCGGCCAGAGAATGTTCTCCGCGACCGGATGGAAAAACAGGAGGGCCGCCAGTGCCAGCGCGCAGACCATGCTGATTCCCATCAGGTACCAGAATGGCCGCTGTCCCCTCCAGGCATCCACGGTCATCTGCAGCTTCATGAACGTGGAAATCAGGATCACAAACGCGTACAGCGTCGTCAGTGTGCTGACAATCTGTACCAGCCAGTGCTGATTGGTGATAATGATGCCGCCCACAATCAGCAGCCCGGTTCCTTTCGCCAGATTCCACGTTTTCGCCGCTTCCTCCCGCGGAAGACGAATATACTGAATCATGTTCAGGACGCCGTCGGCAAAAAGCAGGACGCCGCAGCCAATAATGACCATGGACGCCAGTCCCGCCGGATTGGACAGCAGGGTGATGCCCAGGAGCAGTTCACACGCTGCCAGCAAAAGTGACATACTGATTTTCTTGAGTCCTTCCGCCATACTGATTCTCCTCTCGTTTCCTTCATGTAAATCGAATGAAAATGAAGCTGAAGTCACGCTTCCGTCTCGGACGCGGTGCCTGGCCGGCCCCTCACCGGTTCGCCCCTGTCAAAGGCATTGAACGCAGGCCGTCCGGAAAGAGATTCGCTCTGTTCTTCCGCTCATTTTCTCCATCATACCACAATTTGTATAAAATGTGTCAGGTTTTTTAGATAAAATGTCAATCATTGACAATCGCCCATCAAAAAAGCAGGCCCGGCCTGCTTTTCATGAATCCTCTCTTGCTGTCCCGGCAAGCAGTGCGTCTGCTTCCGCTCTGGAATGAAACACCGTAACCTGCCGGGAATCCCGGTACCGGTCCAGAAGCCGCTCGATCACCGGCAGCTGTTCCGTGGAAAAATTCCGGATCATGCCGGCGAATTCCGGATCCAGTTCCGTTTCCACCCATGGCATGTCCGGCCGGCTGCGGCCAAGCCGGGCCCTTGCCCCCTCCAGACAGCATTCGACGGGCAGGCGGAACAGAAAGACCTCATTGCAGTGCATGAGGCGCATATCGAGTGTCCGGAGGTAATTCCCGTCAATGATCCATTCCGGACCTGCCATGAGGGTACGGAGTTTCTCGTCAAACTCCTCCCGGCTCACCACGGTCCGGTCCGGGCGGTGGTACAGCAGGTCCAGATGGAAAAGCGGGAGGCCTGTCCCGGCCTGCAGCTTCCGGGCAAACGTGCTTTTGCCGGAGCCCGGACTGCCGATGACGATAATCTTCCTGTTCATCTTCTTTCACCGGGCGTTTCGCCGGGTGGCAATCTGCGCCATTTCCAGCATCAGACGGTCAAAGCCGTTTTCCTCCCGCAGAACGCCCCGCTTGATATCATAATCGGTGGAAATGCAGCGCTCAAGGCAGGCCTTCAGCGTCCCGGTGCCAATCGTTTTGGCTTTCTTCACCGTTTTCCCGAGAAAATAGGAATTGATCCCCACCGTTTTGGCAATCTCGCCGGAATTGCGCCGGTTTTCGGTCATGGCCCCGGCAAACAGCATCTGGCGGATCTGCCGGGTAATGAGGGCCAGAATGCCCAGCCGGCTCTCCCCGGACAGGAGCAGCGTGTCGGTCTGGGAAAAGGCTGCCTCTGTTTTTCCGTCAAACAGGGCCTCAATCATCTCAAAGACCCGGGCCTCGCTGGTCCGGGTGGCCAGGCGGTCCACATCCTCCCCGCGAATCGTGCCGCCCTTCCCGGCATAGGTGCTCAGTTTCATCAGCTCCGAAGAGAGCGTGGTCAGGTCGCGTCCGCTCAGGAAAACCAGACGCTCCCCTGCTTCCTTTTCAATAGAAGCCTCCATGCCTTTGGCCGTCTTTGCAATCCACCGCTGCAGCTCCGCGTCCTCCAGCATCTGAAACTCGACGCAGCCGGGCAGCTCGGCAATGGCTTTTCCCAGTTTCTTCCTTTTATCAAAGCCCTCACCGGCATCAAGGAGCAGACAGGTACTCTCCGGCATCCGCCTGAGATACTGAATCAGTTCATCCGACGCATCCGTCTTCTCTTTTCCCTTGGAATCGGTGCCTTCTTTTCCCTTTGCCTTCTCCTTTGTCCCGGAGTCTTTCCCCAGGAGCGCCAGCTCGCGGACGATGACCAGACGATGATCCCCCATGAACGGGAGCACCTCACAGTTTTCAATGATCTGGCTGACCTCGGGGGCGGTGAGCACCATCAGGTTCATCATTTCCATGCCCGGCGTCAGCAGCTTTTCCATCAGTTTCCGCTCCGCCTGTTTCCTGACATAGGCCTCGGGCCCGTAAAAACAGTAGACCGGGCAGATCTTTCCGCTGTCAATGCTTTTAAAAAGCTCTTTTCTATCCATTCCGTTCCTCCGTGCCAGTACTCAGCGGATCATCCCGGTGGCCCGCGTAAAGCTGCCCCGCATTTCAAGCCCATCCATGTTCCCGGCCTGAGCGCCATTGAAGAAAAAGATCACCTGATCTTTCCGTCCCCCGGTCAGGGTATTGACCATGGCATACACACAGAGACGCCGGTCCTCCGGGTTCATCCGCTCAAGCCCCTCAAGAAAATTCTGCGAGAGGTTGATGACATGGCGCTGACGCTCGGTGCGGATCGCCAGCACATCTGCCCCGGTGATCCCCTCCGGCATGATCGGTTTCGCCTCCGGCGCATCCAGCAGCGCGGAAAGCAGCACATGGGCCTGCTCCGCCCCTTCGGCAGGAACCACCATGGGGAACACGGTCAGGCCCTCTTCGGATTCACTCCGCCGGTATCCGGTCACCGAGGCGCCCAGCAGGTATTCAAAATGCGTCCGCACGATCAGGCCATTGTCAATCGTGACCACGCCCTCCCGGGTTTCCATGGGCACCTGCCGGATAATTTCCCCGCCGATGCTGATTTCAAGCCCGTCCACGCCGGGCACAAAGGTCAGAAGGGTCTGGGCAATCATGCCGATCCAGAGTTCACTGCTGATTCCTGCCGCCTCAAGCGCCGCCGGCAGTTCCGCGGAAAAGACGAGGGTCATGACCCGGTCTTTTCCCAGATGATCCCGCACGATTTCCGGCATTTCATCGAGGAACGTCAGCGGTTTCGGGAAATCCGCGCTGGCGCCCGGGATATCCCCGACTTTTCCCAGTTCCTGCAGGAGGGAATTCATGTATTCAATGGGCGAGGCGCTGTCAAAGCGGACCCGGCGGATCACCGGCAGCAGGAACCGGCCGTTTGCCGAAGGGTAGTACAGGGTCACCAGACCGGAAAAGGTTTCCTCTCTTGAGCGGATATCGCCGTATTCCGCATAGACCGTCCCGATCCGCTCCTGGGACCGGTGCGTAAAGGTTCCGGCAGGCACGGAGCCCGCCAGATCCACGCCCTCCTCCCGGTCTCCCACGAGGACATTGACATAGGCGGTTTCAGGCAGCGTCAGAAATGACTCCGCAATGGCATACCGGACCGTAAAGAGCATTTCCGGCTCAAGGTTCCGGTACCTGGCAGGGAGCAGCACGGTGGCGCTTTCCCCGGATACCTCGACCCGGGCCCTGGATGAACCGGGAACCTCCGGCCACTCCCCCTTTTCCCCGGTCTGCGGTCCCGCAAGCAGGGCGCTCAGGAGGACCTGCGCCCGGGTTTCCCCGTTGTGCACCGTCAGCGTTCTGGAATTGCGCATCAGCCGGTCTTCCCTGCTGTCCGGAAAACACAGTGTCGCCACAAAGGACTCCTCCACCTGCTCATCTGACATGGGGCAGGTGGTCCCTGCCTTGATCTCCGGCAGTTCCGACAGCGTTTTGCTCTCCTCCAGCACGGAGGTACACCCGCCAAGACACAGCAGCAAAACCAGCAGGCTCAGGCAGAAACTCCGCCTTCTGGCCAATCCCCTCACCTCAATCCCTGACCATAATCCGGTCCAGTGTCGTTGACTCAATGGTCCAGTTATCATCCTCCCGGATCAGCAGACACGACTCCCGGGCAAAGTCCAGCACCTCACCGGCCGAGCTTTGAATCGTCCCGCTCAGTACAATCGTCGCCCGGGACCCGTCCAGGGAGACGACGCCCTCGGAAAGCGTGTAATCCAGCAGTTCTATGCCCAGCGTCTCCATCTTTTCCCCGACGGCCTCCGCATCCACAACACCCCCGGAACGGCGGTTCAGAAACAGCGCCAGGGTTGACCAGTCATGCTGCTTCCAGGCTTTCAGAATCGCCTGCATGGTATTATGGGCACTGAGGCAGATCCGCTCATCCCGGCCGCAGGCCCCCAGATACACCTGGGGATCCGTTACGGAGGGATCAAACCAGGCCATCTGCAGCCGCTGGCCGATTTCATCATCCGCGTCCGCCACATACAGCTGGACGCGCTGGGTTTCCGCATTCTCCGTCAGTGACAGCACGATGGACTGCATCGCCATGGTCCGCCGTCTCGCCGCCTCCGCCTGCCACATTTCACTGTCTTCCCAGCTCAGGGGAGCCCCATCCGGCCGGTCAAGGAACGCCCGGTTCAGTGTGACAAAGACGGTCGTTCCGTCACTGACCGCGGAAATCAGCTGTGTCCCTTCCGGAAACAGGCCGTGGAGACGGTCATAGCGGATGCCCGGTCCCTCGATCAGGCGCCGGACAATGGTGGTTGCCACCGTCTCCTCCTGCCGCAGGTCAATCTGCGTCCGGGCTGCCCCCAGATAATCCGTATCGCCAAACTGGAAATAGAGAACCGCCTCCCGCTGGTCGCTTTCCTCTGTTTCCGGTTCCAGTTCCACTTCCGCTTCCTGTTCCCCGCCGGTCTCCGCCGGCGGCGGACCGGACAGCCGTTTCACGGCCGGGAGGGAAAACTCCGGAAAAACCATGAAGCACAGAAGAAGCGCCATTCCCAGACAGACAACTTTTTTCAATGTGCGCCTCCTCTTTAAGCCTTCTGTTCACTTGCCGGTTCTTTGTCCGCGTCCTGTCCCGGCCTGAGCTGGGGCATTCCTTCCGACGCGTTGAGCAGCGGCAGCGTCACCGTAAAGACCGTTCCGCTGCCCGCCTCAGAGCTGACCGTCACGGTTCCGGCGTGCAGGCGGACAATCTGCCGGACAATGGACAGGCCCAGGCCCGTTCCGCCATCATCCCCGGTCCTCGTCCGCGCTTTGTCCACCCGGTAAAAGCGGTCAAAGATGTGCGGAAGATCCTCCGCCGGAATCCCGATGCCGTTGTCCCGGACCGTGAGCACCGCATTCCGGCCCGAACGGGCCAGAACAATCCGGATCTCCCCGCCCTCCGGCGTGTACTTGACCGCGTTGCCGATGAGATTATAGCTGACCTGTTCCAGCTTCCCGGCATCCGCAAACATCTCACATTCATCCTCAATGCTGAAGGTGACTTTCTGATTCTTTTTGCCCGCCATGGGCTCAAGGCGCTCAATGCTTTCCTGGACCACGTCCGCCAGGTAAATCATCTCCCGCTTCAGCGTCAGTTTGTTGCTGTCGATATGTGCCAGGGTCAGAAGGTCCGTCACGACCCGAGAGAGCCGGTCAATTTCCTTGTCGATATCCATCAGAAACTCATCCCGGGTGTCCTTGTCCATATCCCCGCCGTACAGAATGGATTCCAGCAGAATTTTCATGGTGGTCAGCGGCGTCTTCAGCTCATGGCTGGCATTGGAGACAAACTGACTCCGGGTCTCATCCAGTGACCGCACCTGATCCTCCATCTGGTTAAAGGCCGCCGCCAGCTGGGCCAGTTCATCCTTTCCGCGAACCCGGACCTTTTTTGTAAAGTCGCCCTCGCCCATGGACCGGATGCCCTCGGACAGGTCACGAATCGGCCGGGTAATCAGGCGCGTAATGGCCCCCATGGCCACAGCCACCACCAGGATGGCGGCGGCAAAGACGATCAGCAGGCGTCTTCTCAGCAGGGCCAGGGCATCCGTCAGCTGCCGGATGCTGGTCACCAGCACCAGCACGCCGTTTTTCCGGCCGCTCTCATCAAGGAGCGCGGAGGCATAGACCCCCGACCAGTCCGCCGCGGCGGACTCTCCCCGGTGAAAACCGTACGCCTGGATGGAATTCCCGTCAAGGACGGCGTAGATTTCCATCTCATCGACGCGTTCCCCGACCCGCCTGTCATAGGAATCCACCACAATCTTGCCATCACGGTCAGTGACTAAAAGGCGGCCGCCGTTCCGGCGTGCCGCCTCAATCACCTGCTTGTAAAACTCATCCGCAGAAGTGTGATTCCACTTCTCCCCCAGCGTAACGGCAAGTGAATTCAGCGTTTCCATCTGGTCATTCGTCATGTTTCTGAGCAGCATTGACCCCATCAGGTCCTGCATCAGCACACTGACCAGATAAAACGCCGCACCCGTCACGACAAGCAGCGCAGCCAGCACCTTTATGCGGATCGAGGAAAACGGATTAATCATCTTCTGTGAAATAATAGCCAACGCCCCACTTCGTCAGTATATATTCAGGCTTTGAACTGTCCGCTTCAATTTTCTCTCTGAGACGCCGGATGTGCACATCCACCGTCCGCTCCTCACCCTTGGCGCTGTCATCATACCGCCAGATCGCTGTCAGCAGCTGATCCCGCGTATAGACCTTTCCCCGGTTATTGGCCAGCAGATTCAGCACATCATATTCCTTCGAGGTCAGTCGGACAATCGCATTGTTCAGCGTCACCGTGCGCAGCCCCGTATCAATCGCCAGCCGCTTGCAGCGGATGATCCGCCCCTCCGAACGGTCATCGGTATAGTTAATCCCGCCCTGTGCACTCCGCCGGAAAATGCTCTTCACCCGGGCCTTGACCTCAAGTATGTTAAAGGGTTTGGTGACATAGTCATCCGCCCCGTATTCAAGCCCCAGAATCTTGTCCATGTCCTCGCCCTTGGCGCTGATCATGATAATCGGTACATCCGATACCTCCCGGATTCGCTGGCACACATCAGTGCCGCTGATTCCCGGCAGCATCACATCAAGGAGAACCATATCATAACGGTTCCGGCGAAAGAGCTTGAGCGCCGTTTCCCCGTCACCGCAGGTATCCGTCAGATACCCTTCACTTTCCAAATTGTACTTCAGACCCTTTACAATTAACGGTTCATCATCCACAATCAGTATCCGTCTCGCCATCGTTCATTCCCATCCTGTTTCCTGTCTTAACGTGCCTCAGCGTGTTTCAACGTCAAGTATTGTATCCTATCCTCATGGGAAAAATCAAGTAGCATTGAGGATTTTTCCGAAGGCCCCACTTTTAGGATTCATAGTGATTTCATCTATAATTTTCAAATCGAATTCATTCAATTTCACTATATTTTGCCCCTCGCTTTCGGGTCCGGCCCGCTTTCCTTCGGTTTTTCCCCGTTCCCCTGCGGCCTGATTGTGCCTGTCCTCCCCTTTCCTTTATAATAGCCGCAGCCCGGTCTTTCGGCGCTGTCATTTTGCGTATGTTCATCCTGCTGCGAATCGGCGCATT